>DATBJO010000033.1:0-69840 GCA_036556305.1 Gemmatimonadota bacterium | reverse complement strand
ATGATTCCTACTTCGTTGTCGCCCACCTCCATTACGTCTTCTTCGGAGGAACGGTCTTCGGACTCTTCGCCGGGATCTACTATTGGTGGCCCAAGATCACCGGCCGCATGATCGGCGAGGGCCTCGGAAAGCTCCACTTCTGGCTCATGTTCATCGGAATGAACATCACGTTCTTCCCCATGCACTTCCTCGGAATGGACGGGATGCCGCGCCGTATCTATACGTACGCCGCGGACCTCGGCTGGGAGCGGTGGAACCATCTGGCCACGGTCGGGGCATTCGTCATCGCGGTCTCGATGCTGGTGTTCTTCGTGAATGCCGCGCGCAGCATTGTCAGCGGCGAGAAGGCCGCCGCGGATCCGTGGGACGCCGCAACGCTCGAGTGGACCACCAGCTCGCCGCCGCCGGAGTACAACTTCGCGATCGTTCCGCGGGTCAACAGCGCGCGGCCGTTCTGGCTCCACAAGTACGGTCCGACGCGCGACATCTCGACCCACACGAAGGAGGAGGGGACGCCCGCGCAACCGGATCATCCGCCCCACCGCGTCGACCTGCCGTCACCGTCCGGCTGGCCGATCCTGGCCGCGCTCGGTCTCTCCCTGGTCGGAGGCGGCGTTCTCGTCGGCCTGTGGCTGGTGCTGATCGGCGTGGCGATTCTCGTCTTCGGCGTCTACCGCTGGGCGTTCCAGCCGCTCGAGCGGGCGGGGCATCCATCGTTCGGCCCAGCGACGACGGGGGCGGACTGATGGAGTCCCACGCCACGACCTTCGGCGTCCACAACCGCAAGATGGCGATGTGGGTCTTCATCGCCTCGGAGTGCATGTTCTTCGGGTCGCTGATCGCGACCTATCTCTCCTACGAGGGCAAGAGCCTCGCGGGACCCACGCCGCGGGAGATTCTCAACATCCCGCTCACCTCGGTGTCGACCTTCGTCCTCCTCATGTCGAGTCTGTCCATGGTCCTGGCGCTGGATGCCGTCCAGAGCGGCAACCGGCGCCAGGCGCGGATCTGGCTCGGCGGCGTGATCGTCCTCGGGGGTTTGTTCCTCGGCGGGCAGGTGTTCGAGTTCAACCATTTCTACCACGAGGGCCTGACGCTGCAGCAGAACCTGTTCGGGGCCACGTTCTTCGTGCTGACCGGCTTCCACGGCGCTCACGTGACCGTGGGGGTGATCTGGATGATCACCCTTCTCGTGATGTCGTTACGCGGAAAGCTGGGGCCGGACCGCGGTCTGGACGTCGAGGTGGCCGGACTCTACTGGCACTTCGTCGACGTCGTCTGGATCGTAATCTTCACGGTCGTCTACCTCATCCAATAGGCGGGGCCATGGCCGAACAGTCGACGCACGAAGCCGGCGGAGCGCAAGCTCACGCGAGCAAGGCCACGTACTGGCTGATCGCCCTCATCCTGGGCATCCTGACGATGCTCGAAGTCGCCGTCTTTTACGTCCCATTGCTTCATTCGGTCATCGTGCCGTTCCTGCTCGTGCTGTCGGCGGCGAAGTTCGCCCTGGTGGCGATGTTCTTCATGCACCTGAAGTTCGACAAGCCGGTCCTCACGACCGTCTTCGCGGGCGGGATCGTCGTCGCGACGGTGATCATTCTCGCGATGATGCTCTTGTTCGGAGCGATCGGCCCGGGCGCCGGAATGTGACCGGGCATCATAGAGCACACCAGGAGCGAGCATGGACGATAAACCGATGAACCCGAGCCCCTCGGACGACCTTTCCCGGATTCCACCTCTATCGGCGCCCACGACGCTCATGGAGGGATTCATCACGGGGATCATCGGGGCGGGCGTCGTGGCCGCCTGGTTCCTGTTGCTCGACACGATCCAGCACGTCCCCCTGTGGACTCCTTCCCTGCTGGGCACGGTCCTGTTCAAAGGCGCGGCCGCCGCCGCGCACCATCGGGAGGTCGATCCCGGCATGGTGGCCGCGTATACGCTCGTCCATCACGCGGCGTTCATCGGCGTGGGAATCGTGGCCTCGTTCCTGGTGAGCGAGATCGAGCGCATTCCGCCGCTGGGGATTGCGCTCGTGTTCCTGTTCGTCTTCTTCGAGACCGCGTTCCAGATCTTCCTGCTCGCCATGGGAGAGCCGCTGTTGGGAGGAATCGCGTTCTGGGGCGTGGCGGTCGCCAACCTGCTCGCGGCGGGGGCCATGGCGGCCTACCTGTGGTACCGCCATCCGCGCGTGCTCACCCACTTCAATCGGATCTGGCACGAGGAGTAGGCTCGCCCGGTTCTAGCGGTACCACTCCGTGGCGGGGCTCGAGGAGAAGAACTGCGCCAGGCGCGCGCCCACCTTCGCCGCGCCCTGGGCGTTCACGTGCGTTCCGTCATCCTCGAAGAGCGACCGCGGCCACCCAGCCGCATCATCCCAGAGGTACGGTCCCCAGTCGACGAACGGATCCTGCTCCCCGAGATGATTCAAGACGAACTGACGTACCGCGGGCCCTGCTGCCCACCCGCCTTGTGGCTCGCCGGAGGAGTAGGCGCGCGGCACCCTCTCGATCCAACCCGCGTAGATCCGGTCTGAGACAAAGACTTGCCGGACGTTCGGCCATTCAGTGCGGATCGTCCCCAAGATCGCTTCGAAGTCTTCCGTCCTGGCCGCGATGTGTCGCTGGCGAGCCATTTTCACCCAGACCACATCCACGTCGCTCGGCTGGAGACCGGCATTGGCGACCTTCCTTCGCGCGAGGTTCCAGCCCCGGTCGCCGGACTCGTTCCACCGCTCGGTGGTACAGCCCCAGCAGGCCGCGTTCACCAAGACGGCATCCGTCCGGCTCACCCTCCGAAAAGCTTCGAACTCGATTTGAGCGTTGCTCATCCCGATCGCCACCACGACCGCCCCGGAAGCCGGCACAACCGCACCAGAGGCAATCCCGGCGGCCACGTGCGCCGCTGGGGCGGTGTTCTGACGACGGCCGTACAGCCCCTCGCCATCGATCAGGGGCACCGGAAAAGAGTCCGCCGCGGCGATGGGGGGCATTCCCCTAGCGTGGAGCCACTTCGGCGCTTCGGATCCGATCTGCGGCCACCCGAATACAAGGAGGCCGGCGATGAGCAGGCGTCTCACGTTCACGCTATGCGACGCTCGGGCATGCAGGAAAAGTGGTCCCGTCACATGGTCAGCGGTCGCGGTATCCAAGCACCTTCCGCAGGTTCCACAGGTAGACGCCGAGCGCCACCGCCAGGATGGCGAAGACGACCCCCAGCAATACGAACGGAGTTTCGTCGTCGCGCCCCCTCATCGAGAACATCCACCACGAAAGCCCCGCACACAACACAATCGCGGTCGTGATCAGAACTCGATGGAAAGGGATGAGGGATGAACCTGCCAGAACGACGCCTTCTCCTTCAATTTCCTGCGGCCTGATCGTCTCCCCGACGTCGGCCGCGAAGAACGATGACGAGAACACCGATTCCGATCGCGAGCGGTACGCCGACCATGAAGAGCGCGGCCCACATCATTCCGGTCATGACATCGTGGTTCATCGCAAGCGCCCGTTAACGGATCTCCATGACTACCACGGTCAGCGTGATCAGAATCGCCAGCGGGATCGGAGCCAGGACCATGATCACGAGCCGCGGCGGTTCGAACTTGAGGTGCATGTAGTACATCGCGACCAGCGCCGCTTTCCACACCGCCAGGAAGAGGAGCAGCAGGATGAGCCACGTCTCCGGCAGATGCGACATGAACGCCACTGCCACCTCGACGATCGTGAGGATGAGCAGGTAGAGCCACACCAGGTAGTAGTTCGGCGCCTTCCTCACCACCGCCTGCGTCTCGTCAGCCATCGCTATTCTCCCTCCGCATGGGGGCGTTGATCTCGAAGTCCGGACCGCTGAAAGGCGCGTCAGGGCGGCCAACCCCGCAGATTGGCCGCCATCACGCGCCGTCAGATCAGATAGACGATGGTGAAGAGAATGATCCAAACCAAATCCACGAAGTGCCAGTACAGCCCCATGATCTCCACCCCGCCATAATCCGTCGCCGAGTACTTCCCCCGAAACGCCTTGATCGTCGTGAAGATGAGCGCCACGACGCCCAGCGTTACGTGCGCCCCGTGGAATCCCGTCATCGTGTAGAACGTCGACCCGTAGAGCGGGCCGCCTTCGGCGCCGTAGCGAGAGGTGACGGGAACGAACCCGTGATGGGCGAGCTTGATGTACTCGTAGACCTGGATGCTCACGAAGGACGCTCCCAGGATGATCGTCGCGATCAGCCACTTCCGCAGTCCCGCCTGATCCCCGTGCTCGATCGCCGCGAAGGCCTTGACCATCGTCACCGAGCTGCAGATGAGCATGAACGTGTTGAACCCGGTCAACGGCACGTTCAGCACGACGTTCGGCTCGGCCCATTGCTCCGGATGCGCGAATCGCAGGATGATGTAGGCCCCGATCAGGCTCGAGAAGAACATGATCTCGGACAGGAGGAACACCCACATTCCGAGCTTCAGGTTGTAGACGCGCATCCCCTCCATGGGACGCGAGGCGGTGACCGTCGCCGCGTGGTTCATGCATGCACCCCCTCGTGCTGCGTGGCTCGTCTCCCCGATTCGGCGGGGGGTTCGTTCTGCGGCCAGTAATCCTCTTCACGGCCGGGCGCGCTGTACTCGTACGGACCGCGGTAGACCGTCGGCATCGTCGCGAAGTTCCCGTGTGGGGGCGGCGAGGGCAGTGTCCACTCGAGCGAGTTCGCGTTCCACGGATTGGACGGGGCCTTCTTTCCGAACTTCAGCGACCACAGGAAGTTGAACATGAAGATGAGCTGCGCGGCGCCGAGGAGTAGCGCGGACACCGAAATGAACGTGTTCATCGGCTGGAACTCGGCGAGGTACTCGTACTGATTCGGGTCGTAGAGGCGGCGCATCATTCCGTCGAGACCCAGGTTGTGCATCGGGAAGAAAACCATGTTGTAGAACACGAACGTCAGCCCGAAGTGGATCTTCCCGAGCGTCGAGCTCATCATCCTGCCGAAGAACTTCGGATACCAGAAATAGATGCCCGCGAAGATCGCGAACAGGCTACCGCCGAAAAGCACGTAGTGGATGTGGGCGACGATGAAGTACGTGTCGTGGATGTAGATGTCGACGGGGGTCGACGCCATGAAGACCCCCGAGAGCCCGCCGATCACGAACATCGCCACGAACGCCAGCGCATTCAGCATGGGGACGTGGAAGTGAATGTCCCCACGGTACAGCGTGCCCAGCCAGTTGAATACCTTGATCGCCGATGGCACCGCGATGATCATCGTCGAGGTCATGAACGTGGCCCCGAGGAGTGGGTTCATCCCGCTCTGGAACATGTGGTGACCCCAGACGATCCAGCCCAGGAACGCGATCGCAACGATCGCGTAGACCATGAACTTGTATCCGAAGACCGGCTTCCGCGCGCCGTTCGACAGGACTTCCGAGGCGATCCCCATGGCGGGCAGGATGAGGATGTAGACCTCGGGATGACCGAAGTACCAGAAGAGGTGCTGCCACATGAGCGGCTGCCCACCGTTCTTCGGCAGGAAGAAGGTCGTTCCGATCGTCTGGTCGAAAAGCAGGAGGATCAGTGCCCCCGTCAGCACCGGAATCGCCAGCAGGACGAGGATCGCCGTGATGAACAGCGCCCAGATCGGAAGCGGCAGCCGCATCCACTTCATCCCCGGAGCACGCATGTTGACGATCGTCGTGATGTAGTTGACCGCGCCCATCAGCGACGAGAACCCCAGCACGATGAGGCTGATGCACCACAGCTTCTGCCCCATGTACACGCCGCTGAGCTCCGGACTCGCCGAGAGCGGCGCGTAGGCGGTCCATCCGGCAGCCGCGGAGCCTCCGGTCACGAAGAAGCTCGACAGCATGATCAAGCCGGCGGGCACCGCGGTCCAGAACGACATCATGTTGAGGCGCGGGAACGCCATGTCCGCCGCCCCCACGTGGAGCGGGATGAGCCAGTTGCCGAACACCCCCACCAGCAGCGGCATGATCGCGAAGAAGATCATGATCGTGCCGTGCATCGTGACGAGCGAGTTGTAGAACTCGGGCAGGATGATTCCCCCCGGCGCCTTCGCCTCGCCCAGGATGGCGCCTCCCGGGATGGCGGTCCCGGGCCAGCCCAGCTGCCAGCGGATCAGCATGGCCAACAGCCCGCCGATCAGCAGGAACGTCAGGCTCAGGATCAGGAACTGGCAGCCGATGACCTTGTGATCGGTGGAAAAGACGTACTTCCGTATGAAGGACCGGTCGTCCGCATGGCCGGGCTCCGCCCAGTGCTGGATCGACGGATGACCGACTTCGAGTGGCATCGTGCTCATGCCTGCTCCTCTTCTTCGGTGGCCGGTTTCTGCGACGATTGTTCGTGGTCGGGCGCGGGAGACACGCTCGCGGCCTCTATGTCCGCGCCCGCGCTGTCGGCCGGGGCCGGCGTCTCGACCGCAGGCGGTTGAGCGCCCTCCTCCATGACCCAGGACCGGAACGCATCCGCCTCGTGGACCGTGACGGACCCCTTCATGCGGTAGTGGCCGAGCCCGCAGAGCTCGGCGCACCCGAGAGTGTACTCCCCCGCCTTCGTGGGCTGGACCCACACCCCGATCACCATGCCCGGAACCGCGTCCTGCTTGACCCGCATGTCCGGCAGGAAGAAGGAGTGGATCACGTCTTCGCTGGTCAAGTCGATGCGCACTGCCCGATTGACCGGCAGGTGGAGCTGGTTCCGCTTCACGTAGTCGTCCGCGGTGTCGAGCTTCTCGTCGAGTCCCGGATACGTGACGTTCCACTCGAACTGCTTGGCGGTCACGCGCAGGGGCAGCGCGTTGGCCGGAACGTGAGCCTGGTTCGCGATCTTCGCTTCGAGCCATACCGACATGCTCATCCAGGCGATCACCATGACGAGGATGAACGGCACGACCGTCCATACGACCTCGAGCGTGGAATGCCCGTGCGAGTACTCGGCGCGACGACCTTCGCGATGCCGATACCTCAGCATGAAGACCACCAGCGTGATCTCGACCAGGACGAAGATCGCCCCCGTGATCACCAGGATCAGGTAGTAGATCGAATCGATCTCGGAACCGAACGTCGATACAGGCTCCGGAAGCAGCCAGCTCCAGTTCATCCCTCGCCTCCCGCCGGCGCGTTCACCCTACCGTCTCGCGGACGCGACCCGAGACTCGGGGTCGTGATCGTGGAGGTCGATCGGGTCGCCCATCGGTACCGGCCGGCCGGCCATATCGCTCGAATAGTCGAACGTGACCTCGCCGGTTCCCTGAGCCGCCACGGTCACGGTCTGGGTCTGGGTCCCGTACGTTTCGTGCCAGGCCTCGATCGTGTAGGTCCCCGGCGGCAGATTCTCGATCCGGAACGTTCCGTCGCTCCCGCTCACCGCCATGTAAGGATGCGGTTGCACGCCGATGTACGCGTGCATCCATCCGTGCACGTCGCACTTCACCGGGATCATGATCTCCGGTGAGGAGAAGGTCTTCGACGTCTCCATCACGACCGGCTGGCTGACGTTGAACCCCTGGTTGACGGTCGGCTGGGTGTTGATGTTGTGCAGGATCCCGTCCGAGTTCTTGATGATCAGGTCCTGACCCGTCTGGATCCCGAGGATGTGAGGGTGATAGACGCAGCCGTGCTGGTCGATGGTGACGCCCGTGCTCGGAGTGGGGAAGGCGCGATCACCGAGCCCGTCCTTCACGTACACGAATACATTCGCAAGCTTGCCGTCGCTGGCGACGACGGTCTCCGTGGTGGCCGGCTCGGTGTGCTGCTCCGCGCAGGTGGGTTCCTCACTCATGTCGATGGGCTCCATGGCGGGGGCCGTACCCGTGAAGTTCACGACTCCGGTGATCGTGGCGGCGCTGTCCGGGCTCACGACGGGGCCGGCTTCCTCCACCGCGACATCCGTATCGGCCTCTTCCCCGCCGCCTCCGCCGCCGCAGGCGAACGCGGCGAACACGGCGGCCAGCGTCAACGCTTCGATCGAACGCCTCATGCTCATCCTCCTTGGGTTGATTCGGTTCGCGATCTTCCCCCGGACCCGTTCCGCGCGCGCCGTTGTGCTCGCCTGACGACCACCACACCCAGCGCGGCGGTCAGCAGCATGGCCAGGATCGGCGCCACGTAAACCGTGCTCGCGGTCGGCTGATCGAGGTACAGGAAATACCAGCTCCCGATCGCGCCCCGCGTACCCGACTCGCCGTTGGAGCCGTCCCACGCGAAAAGCGCCATCGGGATCGCGCGCCCGGCCTCGAAGCCGAGCCGCTCCTCGACCCCCTCCGCATCCATTGTACGGCGAAGCATCAGCCGCCACTCGCCGGCGTCGTAGACCGCATCCGCGGTCAGCGCGCCGGCCTGGGCTCCGCTGAGAGGCTCGTACCTCGCGAGCCCGCGCGCCAGTCCTTCGGCGGCCGCCTGCCGGCCGCTCTCCCAGCGCCAGAGGTAGACCGGATCGCGATCGTCGCCCATCAGGAAATACGGACGCTCCATGCCGTCCGGAATCGTGCGCGGGAACTGGACGACGAGCGCGTCCGGATGGGCGGCCGAAGGCGCGCCCGCCGGCACCGCGGCCGTGTCGGCGGCCGCCCCGGAGCCCGCCGCGATGCTGTCGCCGGAGGCGGGCGCCGGACGGGTCGGGCTCATCAGCGCGAGGACCTTCGACTGCCACTCGTCCCAGTCGGGATCCGGGCTCTCGGAGGGGTCGTGCCAGATCAGCCTGAGCGCGATCTCGCGACCGTTGTGGAGCGCCTGCACCCAAACCCCGTCGATCATCGGCGCGAACCAGCGCGGCTCGACGATCACCTGGCCGACGAGCGGAACGTAGAAGCGCTCGGCGGTCTCCCACGCCGCGTCGTCGACCGACGCCGGAAGGTCGCCCTCGACCCGCGCGGCGCGCACGACCTCGTTGACGCGAGGCGGCTTTTCCGGAGCCAGGCTCCGGACGTACTGCGCGACGTGCCAGAGCTGTTCCTCCGTCATGAACTCGGCGGCGATCAGGTCCTGGAACGAAGGCATCGGCGTCCCGTTGAGACCGGTCACGAGACGTTCGTGGATCTCGTCCACGGATCCGCCTCCGTTGAAGAGCCAGTTCTCCGTCAGATCCGCCGCTCGAATCGGATGATCGTCGTCGTCTTCGAGCGTGGGTGCCGAGGGCCCGTCGCCCCGGCCCGCTTCGCCGTGGCACTTGTTGCATTCTATCTTCTTGTAGAACTCGCGCCCCTCTGCGAGCGCCGCCTCGTCCGCGCCGGGCGCCGACGCGATCGCGACCGGCTCGGCCGGGGGCTGGCTCTCGAAGAAGGGCGAGAACGTCTTGAGGTAGGAGATCAGATTGCCGACCTCGCCCTCGCCGAAGTGGTCGCGCCAACCGGGCATCGCGGTTCCGGGCATGCCGTCGAGGATCACTCCGATCAGGTCTTCGTCGGTGGGCAGCGTTCCGCTCGCCGTCGAACGGATCTGATACCGGCCGGTCGTGAAGTCGCGCGGGCGGGGCATCATCCGCGTCGCGCCCGGGCCGTCGCCCTCACCGTCGACGCCGTGGCATCCGGCGCACCACTTGTCGTACGTGGCCTTCCCGGCCGGCTCCTGCGCCGACAGCGCGACCGGCGCGAGGAGGAGTCCCGCGGCGACGAGCCCGGCCCGGCGCGTCCGCCCCCTCACTCCGGCCCCTCCCCGGCCTCGGCCCAGGTCCGCGGCGTCGCGCCGGTCTGCTCGTAGAGGAAGACGATCACGGCCCAGATCTCGTTTTCGGTCAGGATGTCCTCCCAGACCGGCATGGCCGTGTTCCACGGAGCGCCCTCCTTCGGCAGCCCCGGCCCGCCCTTGGCGATCCGCCAGAACACGAAGCTCTCGGTGAGCTGGGGGATCGTGCCGGAGTCGTTGAACGGGAGCGGCGCCGGAGTGAAGCCGTGCGCGAAGTGACCCTTGCCGTCGAGCGCGTCGCCGTGGCACGGCAGACAGTTCTCGTAGTAGACCCGCTTCCCTTCCTCGTAGTCCTCCGCGATCGAGCCGTCGGCCCGGAGCGGGTTGTCTAGGCCGGCCAGGTTGAGCGGCCGGCCGCGGAACGTGATCGACGACGGCGGCGCCGGATGGATCGAACGCAGGCTCGGGGGCGCGGCGACGGTCTGCCGGACCTGTCGGAACGCGAGCAGGCCGACGAGGAGCGGGATCGCGACCATGAGCGCGACCCTGAGCCAGCGCTTGCTCCCGTCGACCATCGTGGCGCGGATGGGCTCGAGGAACCGGTTCCATCGCTCGTCGCTGTCGCTGACCCAGATCAGGACCCCGACGAGCACGGTCACCATGTACTGAAGGACGACCGAGCCGGGCACGGGAGCGCTCTCCATCCCCACGAGCGCCGGGAGATATGGGATTCCGTACGCGATCAGCAGGTACGCCACGACGAGGATCGCAGCCGCCTGCCAGAACGGATGTCGCAGGAGCTTCACCCTCGGAACCTCACTTCCGCGCCGCGAGGAAGCCGACCAGGGCCTCCAGCTGGGCCGCCGTCAGGCGGGTCCCGAAGTTCGTCGGCATCACGCCGGCGAACGGCTCGAAGCCCGGCGATACAGACGCGGCGGGATCGAGGATCGCCTGCCGGATCTCGTCGGCGGAGAGCCGCGACCCCATGCCGTCGAAGTGCGGGCCCACCTCCTGGCCCTCCGCCCCCAGCTTGTGGCACGCGATGCACCCCATCTCCTGGATCAGGGCCTCGGGATCCGTCGTCGCGCTCGGCGCGCCGCCGCCCGCGGCCGCGTCGTCGTCCGCGCCGGGTTCGGCTTCCGCCGCCGTCTGGAGGTCCGCGGCGGTCACCGTCACCTCGCCGCCCTGGCTCTGGAGGAACGCGATCAGCGACCAGATCTGGGCCTCCGACAAGGTCCGCGACATGTCGGGCATGATCGGCTGGAAGCCCTCGACCACGTACGCGTGGGGATCGACCATCGACTGGTGCAGGTAGGCCTTGCAGTCCTCTCCCTCGACGCGCTGCCCGCAGCGGGCGCCGATCGCGCCCAGACCGCCCTGATCGGTGATCAGGTTCGGCGCGCGCGTGCCGAGGCCGTGACAGGCCGTGCAACCCCCCGCCCCGTTGTAGAGCTCCTCGCCGGCCTCGATCAGCTGCTCGGGGCTCACGTCGCCGGTGAACGACAGCTCCTCGGGCACCTCCGACTCGACCTGCGGGATCGCGTTGGCGAGCAGCGTGTAGAGCGCGATCGTCCCGAGCACGACGCCGAGGATCCTGAGATTCGTCCCCCACATCCTAACGCTCCCCGTCGAAGGTCCCGCGTCGCATCAGCGCCTCGCGTCCCCGGACTTGGGGACGAGCTGGGGCTTCTCGACCAGCCCACCCAGCCAGAAGATGAACGCGATCAGTCCCAGAAAGATGATCACGCACACGCTGATCACCTGCGCGGCGAAGCCGAGAGCGGGCGTGGCCGCCCACTGGCTCGTGTCGCGCATCACCTCCCAGACGTGCCAGTGCTGGCGGATGCCGCTGCGGGCGAATCCCATGAGCCCCATGAGCCAGGTGAACGTCACGACCAGGACGAACAGCGCGTACTGGGAGCGCGGCGGCATCTGACCCCAGCGGATCTCGCCGCGCGATTCCGACCCGCGGAGCATCGCGACGTCGATCGCCATCACGCCCACGATCGTGGCCAGGACCGCCAGCACCTGGTAGACGCTGAAGCCGATCCGCACGATCGCGCTCACGAAGTAGCCGTATACGCCGTAGAACAGGACCACCGCGGCGGCGATCACGAACAGTCCCGCCTGCACGATCGTTCCGGCACGGGTCCACGACACGACCGGCCTCCGGTTCGCGCGCCGGTAGAGCAGGAACGAAAGGAACGTCGTGAGGATCATGAGGTTCACGGCCGTGTTCTTGGCGCTCATCACGCCCAGCACGCCCAGGAACGGATGGTGCGATCCGCCCATCGCTTCGAGCTCCGCGCGATCGGCGATCATCGTGTGCGGCGTCGACCACACGATCACGCCGACGATGAGGACCAGGAGCATCCATTTCGTGTACGGCAGGAACCGCTCGGCCCCGGGAATGCGGCCCATGCCGACCCACAGGTAGTAGTTCCCGGCCAGGAACAGGACTCCGATGAGGAACGCCTGGATGATCCACAGCCACGACATGAACCCGCCCATCATCGTGATGCCCATCTGCTGGTTGTACTCGTAGATCTCGCGGCCCAGATAGTAGCCGGCGAAGGGCAGGACGATGAGCGCACCGATCGCGATCAAGTTTCCGACGTAGCCCATCCAGTCGTAGTGGGCGCGCTCCTCCTCGGTCTTGGCGGACAGGAAGCGATACCCCGCGTAGGCCGCGACGACCGAGCCGCCGAACACGACGTTGGCGATCAGGCGGTGGATGTTGATCGGCATCCAGGTCGCGTTGGCGAAGGCGCTCCAGAAACGGACCATGGCCGGCGAGGTGTCCGGCGTGACCTCGGCCGGCGGGCTCATCATGTACGTGAGCCAGCTGTCGGCGATGAACAGGACCGCCGTGCCCCAGACGTTGAGCAGGATCCCGAGGGTCCAGTGCCCGATCTTGGCGCGCCCCTGCTTCCACCGGTCCCAGCCGTAGTAGTACAGGTAGAGCGTGAACGACTCGACGAAGAACAGGCCCACGTAGATCCACATCGAGACCTCGAAGATCTCGGTCATGTGGGCCCAGAAGCGCGGATAGAGCGTGGTCAGGAAGAAGACGAGGACGGCGCCCCACATCGCGGTCGCGCTGTAGGCGATGAGGAGGAGCCGGGTGAATTCCTTGGACAGCCGGTCGTAACGCTCGTCGCCCCCGAAGATGCCGATCCCCTCGGCGACGACCGCGAACATCGGTACCCCGAGGACGAAGGCGGCGAACATGAGGTGCACCTCGGCGGCGATCCAGACCGCGGTACGGCTACCGATCCACGGAAAGGAGCCATACTCGCGGAGTCCCGCGGACGCCTCCTGCCCGAAGGCGCCGTGCGCGACGAACAGGAGCAGCGCGAGCGCGTAGAGAACGGTTTTCCGAAAGGAGCATCGCGTCACCCCATTCAGGACCCGTCCCTCCCGAGGAAGAAGGGTTTCCTCTTCGCGAAATCGATGGGCAGCGCCGAGCGGACCTCGTCGATGACGTCTTCAGTCACGAGGGCGTAGCCCCGCTCGGCGGCGTAGCTCTCGACGCGCGCGGTCACGACCGCGCGGACGAACCCCGGCACCCGCCGCATCCGCTCCTCCGCGGCCGCGCTCCAGGGAAGTGCGCGCTCCGCGGGAGAGCCGTACGTCACGCCCCGCGGCTCGACGAGCGGGCTCCCGCCGGTCGGCTCGTACGCGCACGCCGGATCCTCGGCGAGCATGTCGTCCAGCTCCGCCAGGGCGCGCGCGCGGCAGCCCCCGCAAACGACCCGGTACTCGCAGCGGCCGCAACGCCCGCCGAGCCGTCCGGTCCGCAGTTCGCGGAACACTTCCGACCGGCGCCAGATCTCAGCGAAGCTCGCGCTCGCGAGGTCGCCCGCCTCGACGGGCATGTACGGGCACGGCGTGACCTTCCCGTCGGGCGTGATGCGACAGTATTGGACCCCGCAGGGACAGCGGGTCGCGTAGTCGAGAAGGCCGGATTCGGGATCGCGCACGTGCGCGTGGCGCATGATCTGCGGTTGACACTTCGAACGCACCATCATGCGGCCGCGGTACTCGCGTCCCAGCCGGACGAGCTTGGTCAGAACCTCGTCGTTCTCTTCCGGCGCGAGTGCCCGCATTCCCGCAGCGCGACCGGTGGGAACGATGAAGTAGCAGTTGAACGAGACCGCGCCCTTCTCCGCCGACCAGGCAGCCAGTCGCGGAATCTCGTCCAGATTCCCTCGCGTGACCGTCGTCTGGACGACGAAGTCGAGCTCCTCTTCCCCGAGCCTGTCGATCGCCGCCTGCGTCTCCGCCAGCGAGCCGGCGCCGTGGCGGAAGCGGTCGTGATACGCGGGGTCGAGGCTGTCGATCGAGACCGCGACGCCGCGCACTCCGGCGGCCTTTAGCGAGCGGATCCGCGCGGTCGTCAACCGCGTCCCGTTCGTCCCCACGACGACGGTCGCGCCGCCGTCGGCGGCCCGATGCGCGATCGTCTCGAGGTCCTCGCGGAGGAGCGGCTCGCCGCCGCTCAGGATCAGCATCGCCGCCGGGCTGAGGTCGAGGATCTGGTCGACGACCCGCAGACAGTCGGCGGTCGACAGCTCGCCGGCGGCTCCGTGCCACGCCCCCGCCGCGATGTAGCAGTGACCGCATTCGAGGTTGCAGCGGCGGGTGAGATTCCAGGCGACGACGTGCGGGAGGACCTCGGCGCCGCCGGGGCGCGAGACGGCCTCCGCTTCCCAGTCGCTTCGCGGCGCGATCCGGCCCGCCGCCGTCGATGGCGGTATCGTCGTCACGCCTCGGGCGGACTCTCCGCGGCTGCGCGGCTTCCGCCGATGCCCTCCTGCATCAGGGCCTCGACGGCGGCTTTGGCCTCGGCGGGCGTGGCCGCCTTGAAGTCGACGGGGCACTTGTCCATCTGCTTCTCGATGTCGCGGATCGGGCAGCGGGTGACTCCCGCCGCCTTCGCCTCGTCGATGAACCGGCGCATCTCCGGCGTCAGTCCGTCTACACCCTCCGCCGCGGCCCTGAGCTGTTTCGTCTGGAGCTCCTTGAACATGACCAGCATCGTATCCATGTCGAACTCGTCGGCTTCGATCATCGCCTGCTTGTTCTCGTCCATCACGGCGGTGGTGATCCGCCATATCGAGTGCTCGCGGGCGAAGCGCTCGACCGTGTTTCGCGCCAGCGGCCGCGCGATCAGCGGAACGAGGGACAGCCGACCGAAGGCCTCGCCCGTCCACACGACCGGGTCCTTTTCGGTCCACTCCCGCTCCTGGATGTGCCCCGTGTAGGGGCACTTCGCCGTGACCATCCGCACGGCCGGGGCCTCGTCCGCGTCGCGGCCTTCGACGAGCGTGCGCCTCATCGCCTCCTCCGCCTTGACTTCCGCGAGCGCCAGCTCCTCGGCCGTGCCGATCCCCATGATGAGCTGCATGTGGGTCGGCAGGAGCCTCTGGATCGCCTCGTCCAGCCGCTCGCCGGTCACGGTCGGCAGGCCGTGCGGCTTCCCGTCCCCGTTCGACGGCGCGTGGCCGTTTCCGGCGTCGTTGCCGTTCCCGCTCGAGGCGCGGCCGCCGGCGTACCGCTCGAGCACGTATTCCTCGACGGCCTTGCGCGCGATGCCGAGCGCGAACGGCGGGACCCGCAGGATCCGGACCTCGGCGTCCGGCGACCACTCGAGGCCCGTTTCACCGTCCTCCTCGATCCAGGGGATCTCCTCGGGATGGACGGCCGTGGTGCCGACGAGCAGCGTGCTCATGGAAGCGATGCGGGTCAGGTTGTCCGCCTGCGACCCCATGTCCGTTCCGTCGATCCGATGGCTCCCGTGGCGGGCCACCACCAGCAGCGAGGGCTCGATCTCCTCGGCCCACTGGAGCACGACCTGGAACGGCTTGCCGATCAGGATCTGGGTCTCGATCGCGACGTCCGGGTATTCGCCGGCCATGACCTCGGCGCGCTTGAGGTTCGCCTGGCAGAGCCGCAGGAGCCCCTTGTCGATGATGTTGTTGTGGAGCTCCTCCTGTTCCTCGAACTTGAACACTTTCGAGGCCTGGACGGACAGGACGTCCTTGATGTTGTGGAACACGACGTGGTGGTACTCGACGTCGAACGCGCTCGCCACGTAGAGCCTCGCGTCGAATTCGCGCGCGATCCCGAGCGCCACCCGCATCGCCTTGTAGCTGTAGGCCGAGCCGTCGACGCAGACGAGGATGCGGCCGCCCTGGAGAGGCCGGTCGTCGCGGACGATCAGGACGTCCTTCTCGATGCCGCGGATCGCGCGCGCGACCACGCCGCCGAGCTGGCTCAACGGTTGCCTGCCCAGGCCGTGCGCGCCGATCGCCACCAGGTCGTAGCTCCGGCCCGAGCTGCCGGCGAGCTTCTCGTCGGCGTCCTCTTCTTCGGCGACGATCCGGCCGTCCTCTCCCAGCCGGATGTCTCCGCGCACCGTGGAGCCCCCGTCGTACTTGTCGGCGATGTTGGGGTCGAAGCCGATCAGGCTCGGCAGCCGGCCCTCGCCCCGGTTCGCCTCGCGCACGAGCTCCTCGTAGTTGATCCCCTCGAGGAGCTGCCGGGTCACCGCCACCCCCGCCTCCGCGCAGCGCTTCTCGACCTGGTCCAGGAAGCTGTCGGAGATCAGCTGCAGCCCCTTCTCGATCAGCTTGTCGTGGATCTTCCGCTGGCGCTTGATCTCGTCGGGGGTCTGGAAGCGGGCGGGAAGCCCGGTCTCGAGCTGGCGGAAGCGAACATCGTGGAGGCGAGCCGCGTAGACGTGGTTGCCGGTGACGCGGCCACCGGAGCGCCGGCAGATCTCGATCGCGCGATCGACCGCCCAGTCGGAGTGCTCGGAGTTGTCTACCGGTACGAGGATCTCTCGATACATGCCACCCGATTTCGAAGGGAAATCGACTGCAGGACTCCCGACCCGACTCCCACCCGACCTGCGGTACCGGCCTCGGCGACGCCCCTATATAAAAACGGTAGCGGGACGTGTCAAACGAGCTCGCGCCCGGGCGCTACATCCCCTCCAGCCCCAGCTCGGAGCGCGCGCGATCCATGATCTCCGGCGTGATCTCCTCGATGCCACGCTCGGCCGCGTAGTCGCCGTAGATCCGCTTGACCATGCCCCGGACGAACGACGGAACGGCCAGGAGCCGCTCCCGGGCGTCCCCGCTCCAGCGCACGCGGGCCGTGCGCGGGGGCGCGCCCTCGCCGATCCCCGCGGCTTCGTCCTCGAGCCCGTCGACGGAGGAGCGCACGAGCTCGAGAGGCTCGGGCGGAACGCTCCTTCCCCCGACCTCGATCCCCAGCCCGCTCACGAGCCGGGTCTCCATCGGGTTGGCGAGCATCGCGGTTTCCCTGCCGCACGCGGGGCATGCGTACACGACGGCCATCGTTCCGTCCCCTGGGAGCCGCCGCTCCACGTAGTCCATGACCGCGTCGCATCCCACGCAGAGGAACTTCACGGTGCCGCCAGCCGCGCGGCGAGCGCCGCGAGGGCGCGCGCCGCGGGGCGCTCGGGCGCGCTCAGCACGATCGGCATGCCCTCGTCGGTGTCCGCCGCGATCCGCGGGTCGAAGGGCACCTCGGCCCAGAGCTCGAGGCCCGCGTCCCGCGCGAGCCGGCGCGCTCCGTCGGCGGTGAACAGCGGCTCCGCCACCCCGCAGTGAGGGCAGTTCCAGGACGCCATGTTCGCGACCAGCCCCACCTCGCGGACTCCGGCCTGCTCGAGGAACCGCGCGCTCTTCGTGACGACGTGGCGGGCCGCTTCGGAGGGAGTCGTGACGATCAGCACGACGTCGGGGGATCCCACCAGCTCGATCAGACGACCGAGCTTCTCCGTACCGGGCGGCAGGTCGAGTACGAGGACGTCGAGGTCGCCCCACTCGACGTCGGACAGGAACTCGCGCAGGACCCCGGTCTCGAGCACGCTCTGCCAGGCGTATCGATGCGCCTCCGGCCCGCGCCAGCGGACGGGCGCGTCCTCCGCGACGAGCAGGTCCATCGACACGACCCCCACGCCCGCCGCCCCCTCCGCGGGCCTGAAACCGCTCTCGCCGCGCGCGAGGCCGCCGGCGGCACCCAGCATCCGCGCCAGCGACGGGCCGTCGAGATCCGCGTCCAGCGCCCCGACGGCGCGGCCGGCCGCGGCCAGCGCCGCCGCGACGTTCGCCGTGATCGCGCTCTTCCCGACTCCGCCCTTCCCACTCCCGACCGCGACCACCCGGCCCACCCGTGCGAGGCGTTCCCTGAGCCGCCGGCCCTGGTCGACGACCTGGCCGACGACCGACTCGGCCCCGGGGTCGGCGACCTCGTGATAGGTCCGGATCCGGCGCTCCCCCTCCGGTCGCCTTCCGGCCCCATCGAGGCCTCCGGAGTCACTCACCGGCGGCGCCGGGGACGAAGAGCGGCTGGATCGCCACGATGCGCAGCGGCCCGCCCGTGCCGCCCGCGATCTTCATCGGCAATGCCACGACGGTCGCGCCGCGCACGAGGACGCGATCGGCGTTTGCCACGTTCTCGAAGATCGGCACGTTCGCGGCGGCGAGGACCCGGTGCGCGCGAAAGTCCGTCGACTGACCGCGATCGATCGAGGCGGTGTCGATCCCCACCGCCCGGATCCCGCGCGCGACGAGCCAGGCCGCGCCTTCCTCGGAGAGACCGGGGAAATGGAGGTCGGGCACGGCGTCCTGGCCGCGCGCGGCGGTCCCCAGATAGCGCTCGCGGTCCGGCCAGCGGGCGCCCCACCCCGTCCGCAGGAGGACGATCGCGCGCGGCGGAACCGGACCGTGCGCGGACTCCCAGGCCTCGAACGCGTCGGAGCCGATCTCGAGATCCCGATCGCCCGCCGCCGGCGCGCTGACGTCGACGACCACGGCCTCTCCGATCAGGTCCTCGAGCGGGATCTCGGCCGAGGTGCGCCCGCCTTCGGCGAAGTGGATCGGCGCGTCGAGGTGCGTGCCCCCGTGCTCCGCCGCGCAGAACGACTTCGCCGCGTACCAGCCCGATTCCGTCTCGCCCTCGCTCACGACCTCGAGCGTGAACGTCTCCGCCGTGGGCCAGTAGATCGTCGACTCGTCGAACGAATAGGTGAGGTCCACGATCTCCCGGTCGGGTCCCGGGAAGGTCCCTTCCTGGGCCACGGCGTTCGCCGCGACGGCGAATCCCAGGAGCACGAACAGCCCGATCGAACCTCTCATCGTCGTCCTCCTCGGATGGATTCGGCTCACGGGGCGAGCTGTCTGCCGGCGTCGTCGAGGACCGTCAGCGCGTCCACGGGACACGCGGCGCAGGCGCGGACGATCCGCTCTCGTTCCGCCGACTCGGGACGCTCCCGGAACGCGACGATCCCCTCGGCGTCCAATTCGAAGGACTCCGGAGCCTCGTCGATGCAGTCGCCGAACCCCACGCAGAGGAGGCGATCGATTCGCACGGTGAGGCCCGCCACGCAGCGCTCGACGATCAAAGCATCTCGTCGTCTGGACGGAACAGCCGCGGCCGGCCGACCGCGATCTCGACCTCTTCGCGGCCCTCCGGCCGGAGGTAGAGGGTCGCGTGATAGCGCGCTTCGGGGAGCGAGTTTCCGAGAATGAAAAAGAACGTGACGTTGGTCTCGAACGTCTGCGATTCCCCCGGATCGAGCGGCACGTCCACGGGAAACGGGAGACAGCGCTTGCTGTGCGCATCGATGACGAGCCGCTCGTCCGACAGGTCGTAGAGACGGAACAGCACGACGCACGTGTCGGGGAACCGGAGAGCGATCGGCGCCGCCGTGGGGTTCGTCAGCGTCACCCGGCCCACGAGGCGGTCCCAGGCGGGCTGCAGGAGTTGGGCCTCGAACGACAGCTCGTCGATCCGCCCGCGGATCACGACGGGGCCTTCGGGTTCGCCGGGGCCAATCGGTCCGCCGGCCCCGGAATCGCACGCGAGCGCGAGTCCGAGCCCCGCGACCGCGACGAGCCCCCGCAGGCGCGGTGGGATGCGCGTCACGTTCTCAGGATACCCCGGGTGAGCCGGGGTTTCCAGCCTCAGATCGGAGGCGCGAGGACGGGCTCCAGCAGTCGGTCCACCGCATCCAGGGTCGCGGGGGCGAGGTCCAGATCCGCGGCGGCCACGTTTTCGTCGACGTGCCGGGTCGAGGTCGCGCCGACGATGACGCTCGTCACCTCCGGTCGCCTGAGGCACCAGGCGAGCGCAAGCTGCGGGACCGTGCATCCGGTTTCCGCGGCCAGGCCGCCCAGCCGTGCCACGGCGTCCAACACCTCCGGTCGCAGATAGCGGCGCATGAACCCGCCCTGCGGACCGCTCGCGCGACTGCCTTCCGGCAGGTCGTCCACCGAGAGGTACTTGCCGGTCAGGATCCCCTGCGCGAGCGGAGACCAGACGACGTTCCCCATCCCGAGATCGCGGGTCGTCGGCAGGACCTCGCGCTCGACGGACCGCTGGAGCGCGTTGTATTCCGGCTGGTCGCTCGAGGGCGGAGGCCATCCGCGCTCGCGGCACAGCTCGACCGCGCCGCGGATCTGCGCCGCGGACCATTCCGAGACGCCCCAGTAGAGGACTTTTCCCTCGCGCACGAGGTCGTGCATGATCCCGCAGGTCTCCTCGAGCGGCGTCTCCTCGTCCCACCGATGGCACTGGTAGAGATCGACGTAGTCGACGCCCAGCCGACGGAGCGAATGACGGCACTGTTCATAGACGTGCTTCCGCGAGAGCCCGCGGGCGTTGGGTCCCGCGCCCATCGGGAAGTACACCTTGGTCGCGAGCACGTAGGAGTCTCGCGGGTGCCCGACCAGCGCACGGCCGACGACCTCTTCCGCGCGCCCCTGGCCGTACACGTTTGCGGTGTCGATGAAATTCACGCCGAGCTCGAGCGCCCGCTCGATACAGCGACGGGCGGTCGCCTCTTCGACGGTGCCGCCGTAGGTGAGCCACGAGCCGAGCCCGACGACGCTCAACCGGACTCCGGACTGCCCCAATCGCCGGTACCGCATACGACCTCCCGTCGCGGGTTCGAGTCTGCTATCCTCACGCGTTCCCGACCGGAAACCATCGACGGGGCCGTCGTGGGAAGAGGAAGAAGAGCCAGGATCCTCAATCTCGCCTGGGACGCCGTGCGCGCGCACGCGGGGGGTCCGCGGGCGATCGCCGCGCGCCAGGAACGGCGCCTGTCCGAGCTGCTCGCGTGGGCACGCCAGGTTCCCTTCTATCGCAGGCTGTGGTCCGGAATCCCCGCCGACGCCGGTCTCTCCGCCCTGCCCCCGGTCACGAAAGAGCTGTGGGTCGAGGACTTCGACGAATCCGTCACCGATCCCGCGGTGACGCGCGACAGACTCTGGAGCCACATGCAGGACCTGTCCCGCGTCGGGGCGCCCTGGCTGGGACGCTACTCGGTCTGCCGGACGGCCGGCGTTTCGGGCCGGAAGTGCCTCTTCGTCGCCGATCCGTACTCCATGGACGTCCACTGGACGCTCTGGCTCACGCGCGGCTGGCTGCGCTGGCTCGGGGCCGCCGGTGTGGCCGGATTCACACGGCGCGGAGGGCGGATCGCATCGCTCATCGCCACCCGGGGCCACTACGCGAGCGCGGCGATGATCCGGCGCCCGAGCCCGGCGGGGGCGGGCTTCGATTCCCGCTCGGGCACGGTATCGATCGTCAAGCCCGTTGCGCGGATCGCGCGCGCGCTCGAGAACTGGCGCCCCGCGGCCGTCGTCGGCTACCCGACGGCGCTCGATCAGGTGGCGCTCGAGCAGAGCGAAGGCCGGCTCTCGCTCGACCTGGTCCTCGCGATCTCCGTGTCGGAGTGGGTCGAGCCGAGGGCCCGCGCGCGGATCGAAGCCACGTTCGGTTGTCCGCTGCGAGACTCCTATGCGGCCTCGGAGTTCCTGGCGCTGGGCTTCGAGTGCGCGGAGCGGTGGCTCCACGTGAACGCGGACTGGGCGGTTCTCGAGCCCGTGGACGAGGATCTGCGTCCGGTTCCGCCCGGCGAGACGAGCGCGACGACCCTCGTGACCAACCTCGCCAATCGGGTCCAGCCCGTCGTCCGGCACGACCTCGGGGATCGCGTAACGACGCGACCTGACCCATGCCCCTGCGGGAGCCCGCTTCCCGCGGTGCGCGTCGACGGGCGGCAGAACGACATGCTCGTCTTCCACGACGGCGCGCGCCGCATTAGCCTCGCGCCGATGGGGCTGATCACGCTCATCGGCGGGATCCTCGAAGTCGAGCCCGGCAGCCAGTTCGTCCAGACGTCGCCCGACACGCTCTCGGTCCGCGTGGTCTGCCGGCCCGGCACCGACGAGGCCGCGGTCTGGGGGGAGATCGAGCGCCGCCTGCGCGATCATCTGCGCGCGAACGGGCTGTCCCGGGTCACGGTCGAGCGCTCGCAGACCCCGCCCTGCCGCGACCCGAAGACCGGCAAGCTCAGGCGAACGTGGTCGGAGCTCCCGCTCGTTCCGGCGACCTGATCGAAGCCCTCAATCGCCCGGCGTCTCGCAGCCTTCCCGCCGGCGCGTGTCGGCGATGTGGAAGATCTTCCAGCCGTCGGCGGACTTGAACAGCTGGAACGCGTCGACGCCGCAATGGCTGAAGTTCTCTCCCACGTAGAACGCGTACTTCATCCACGCCGTGGCCAGCGTGCCGTCCACCTCGACCTCGGCGTCCCGGATCCGCTCGTCCCAGACCCCCTCGTGCGGCGTTCCGACGGCCTGGACGAAACCGTCGAGCGAGGTCTCGCGCTCGAGAGTCGGGACGCCGTCCCGGACGGACGCCGTCGCGGCGGTGGCGCCGGGGTGGAGCGTCGCCCGCAACGCAGTGCTGTCGCCGGCCCGCATGGCGTCGAACAGGGCCGTCACGACGGCCATGACCGCCGCTTCCTCGTCTGACTGCGCGAGCGCCCGGCCGGGAGCTCCGACCAGCGCAGCCACCAGCGCCATACCGATCACGCCTCGAATCATTCACGCCTCCCCGACTGAAGTGAGTCGCGGCCACCCCGGCCGCCGCTTCCCTGACGGGCGCGCCCGAGCGGGGGTTCAAAGCCGGCCACGGCGGCGTATATTCTTCTGACGATCCCCACGCAGGACAACCCGGAATCATGGAGAGCGTCATGACGCGATCCGCCGTGCTCGCAACCCTCCTCCTGGTCACGCTCGCACCCGCGGCGCATTCCCAGACCTCGTACCGCAGCATTCTCGAAGCGCAGCTCACCGCAGTCGGAAACACCGTCTCCCGGAACGGTTACCGGCCCGATTCCGGCGTCTTTCACACCGACATGATCGTCGGTCTCCTCCCCGCCGGCGGCGACATCGGCCTCGAAGTCGATCTCGTCGCCGGGGTGGAGTACATGATCGTGGGGGTGTGCGACGGGGACTGCTCCGATCTCGACCTGTCGTTGAGCGACGTCGCCGGCAACGAGCTGTTCAGCGACGACCTCGAAGACGACGCACCGATCCTCTCATTCACCGCCCCGGGGAGCGGAGCGCATATTCTGTGGGTCACGATGTACGCCTGTTCGGTCGAGCCATGCAGCTTCGGTTACAAGGTCTATCGCCGGTAGGACCCCGTTTCCGGCCTTCCGCGTGCCGCGGCTCTCCGATACGGACCTGACCGCGCGCCTCGTGAGCTTCGACACGACGAGCGCGAACAGCAACCTTCCGCTGGTCGACTTCGTGTGCGACTACCTCGATGGAACCGGCGCGCGCATCCACCGGATGCCGTCGGAGAACGGCGAGAAGGCGAACCTCGCGATCGCGCTGGGGCCCGAGCGCCCTGATCGCGAGGGCCTGACGCTCTGCGGTCATAGCGACGTCGTGCCGGCCCTCGAGACGGACTGGACGAGCGACCCCTTCGAAGCGATGCGGCGGGACGGAACGCTCGTCGGCCGCGGGAGCGCAGACATGAAGGGTTTCCTCGCGCTGGCCGTCCAGACGCTCGCCGAAGCCGATCCCGCCTCCCTGGACCGGCCGCTCGCGCTCCTGTTCACGTATGACGAGGAAGTGGGGACGCGCGGCGCGCGGCGCCTCGCTGAGACCGGCGGCCCCGCCGAACGGCTCCCCCGTCGCACGATCGTCGGCGAACCGACCTCGCTCTTCCCCGCACGACTCCACAAGGGGCACCTTCGCGCCCGGATCCTCGTCGAGGGAAAGGCCGCGCACAGCGGCCTCCCCCGGATCGGGCGGAGCGCGATCGAGCCCGCCGGGCGGATCGTCGTGGCGCTCGAAGAGCTCCGCCGGGCGCTCGAGTCCGAGCGCCCGCCGCACGCCGAAGCGTTTCCCGACGCGCCGTTCGTGACGTTGAACGTCGGCCGGATCGCCGGCGGCGTCGCCGCCAACGTCATCCCGGACCGCTGCGAGATCGAGCTCGGCGCGCGACTCCTGCCGGGGATGGAGGCGGCGGACTTCGTCGATCGCCTGGCGGGGGCGGTCGGGCGCGCGGCCGGCGATGCCGCGTACCGGATCGAGGTCACGGCCGAGAGCCCGCCCGCGGTCCTCGACGACCGATCGGACCTCTGGCAGTGGCTGATGATCGAGCACGGCGGCCGAGCGTCACACAGCGTGCCGTTCGCGACCGACGCGGGATGGCTTCAGCGCATCGGATTCGAGTGCGTGATCTGGGGGCCCGGCGCGATCGAAGTCGCGCATCGCGCGAACGAGTTCGTCCCGCTCGACGAGCTGGCGCGCGCGCGCGCGACGCTCGGCCGCGCCGTCGATCGCTGGTGTCGGGGGGAGGGATGAGCGCGACCCGGATCGTCGAGGCGGAGCTGACGTGGACCGGGGCCGCGTTCGAGCGCGGCGTCCGGGTCGCGGTCGATCCGGCAGGCCGGATCCAGGCCGCCGGAGCGCTCGAGAGCGTGCCGACCGAACGCCTCCCCCGACGTGCGCTCGTCCCGGGATTCGTCAACGCCCATTCCCACGCGTTCCAGCGAGGCCTGCGGGGTCGCGGCGAGACGTTCGCCGCGGGAGCGGGGACCTTCTGGGCCTGGCGCCAGGCGATGTACGCCCTCGTCGATTCACTCGACGGCGCGGCCTTCCGCGCGCTCTGCGTCCGCGCCTTCGGCGAGATGCGGGACGCGGGGATCACGACCGTGGGCGAGTTCCACTACCTCCACCACGCGGCCCATCGGAACGACGGGACCTTCGACGCGCTGGTCCTCGAGGCCGCGTCCGAGGTAGGCCTCCGGCTCGTGCTTCTGCAGGCGTACTATCGATCGGGGGGCTTTGGCCGCCCCCTCGAGCCGTCGCAGCGGCGATTCGACGCCGGCTCGACCGACGCGTACTGGGACAGGTTCGACCGCCTCGCGGCGATCCTCGATCCCGCGCTCCAGACACAGGCCGTCGCGCCGCACTCGATCCGCGCGGCGGGGATCGACGACATCGCTCGGCTCCATGCCGAGGCGGTCCGTCGCGGGGCTCCCTTCCACATGCACGTCGAGGAACAGCGCGCGGAGATCGAGGACTGCGTGACCGCCTATGGCGAGCCGCCCATGGCGCTCCTCCTCCGCTCCCTGCCCGCGGTCGAGGGCGTCGTCGCCGTCCACTGCACCCACACGCGCCCCGAGGACCTGAGCGCCTTCGTCGGCGCGGGAGGGTCGGTCTGTGTCTGTCCCCTCACCGAAGCGAACCTGGGCGACGGCCTCCCCGATCTCTCCGGCATCGCGGGACTCCACGACCGGCTCTGCCTGGGGACCGACTCGAACGCGCGGATCGCGATGACCGAGGAGATGCGCTGGCTGGAGTACGGCCAGCGATTGCGGAGCGAGCGTCGCGGGGTCATCGCCGCCGCGGACGGGAGCGTGGCGCGGGCCCTGCTGTCGATCGCGACCGAGGGCGGAGCGCGGGCGCTCGGAATCGAGGCGGGCGCGATCGAGGCCGGTCGCTGGGCGGATTTCGTCGCGCTCGACCTGGACGCTCCCGAGCTCGCCGGCTGCGACGAGGCGACTCTCCTCGACGCCTGGGTTTTCGGCACGGGCGATCGGGCGATCGCGGCGACCTGCGTCGGAGGCCGCTGGCGCGAATCCGGCGGCGCCGCCCGTCAGGGCAGGGCGTAGCGGTTCCGCACCCAGCCGTGCACGTCCGCGAGCTCGCCGTCGCTGAGCGCGCGATCGTACACGATGACCTCCGCGATCCAGCCGTCGAGGATCGCACCGTACGAGCCCTCGCGCGCCAGCTTGAGCGCGACGGGGTCCGCCGTCCTCGTGGTCGAGGCGGCGAAGACCCCGTCGACGAAGAGCTGGGCCAGGCCCGCCGACTGGCGCAGCGTCTGCGCCAGCCATTGTCCGGCCGTGACGCCCGGTCCGGTCGCGTACTGCCCTGTGTAGTTCCGGTAGCGACCCACGTAGGGGCCCATGAAGAAGCTGAAGCCCCCGTTGAGGGCATGGCCGGAGGCCGCGGCGCGCGACGAATACACGACGACGATCGTGAGCGGGATGCCTGCGTCGGCCGGAGTGGCCATCCCGTCATCCGCGGCGTCGAACTGGACGGCCGGCAGGCCGTTCACGACGCCGGCGCGGAAGACCGGCCGCTTGGCGACGACGCCCTGGGAGGCATGATTGCCGGCGCCCGAGCGGTCCGGCCAGGTGGTCACCGGCGCCCCGTCGGCGAGACCGTTCAGGGCATCCGCTTGAAGCCACAGCACCAGTCCCGGCAAGGACGCCGGATCGTTGAACGGTCCCGGCCCCGGCGGCGCCTCGACCGTCACGGAATCGGTCACCGACGCGCTCGCGCCGTCGTCGTCGGTCACGGTCAACGTGACCGCGTACGTGCCCGCGGACGCGTAGTCGTGCGCGGGATCGGCCAGGGTCGAACCTCCGCCGTCGCCGAACTGCCAGCTCCGTCCGGTGACCGTCCCGTCCGGATCGACGCTCGTGTCGTCGAAGGCGCATGACAGGTAGGTACAGGACGAGGTGAACGCGGCCGTCGGCGGCTGGTTCGGCGCCGGTGGAGGGACGTACTTGTCCTCGAGCCAGGCGTGGACCTGGGCGAGCTCCGCATCGGACAGGGTCCGGTCGTAGACCAGGAGCTCGGCGAGCGAACCGTCGAGGGGCTGGCTGTACGTGCCCTGCTTCGCGAGCAGGAGCGGAGCCGGGTTCACGGTCCGGTTCGTGGTCGCCACCCTGGCTCCGTCGATCCAGAGCTCGGCGGACGAGGCCGTCTGCCGGAACGTCTGGACGACCCAGCGGTTCGCCGTCACCGGCGGCCCGGTCAGGTACTTCCCGGTGTAGGCGCGGTAGCGGCCCACGTACGGCCCCACGAAGAAGCTGAACCCGCCGTTGAGGACGTGTCCCGTGGCTCCGGCGCGGGATGCGTACACGGCCACGATCGTCGTCGTCTGGGGCGGATCGACGGGGGTTTCCATTCCGTCGTCCGCGGCGTCGAACGAAACCGCCGGCAATCCGGCCACCTGTGCGGCCCGAAGCGACGGTCGCTTCGACGCCGTGGCCTGAGTGGCGTGGTTGCAGGCGCCCGACGCGTCGGGCCAGGTCGTCACCGGATCGCCGTCGGCGAGGCCCGTGAGCCCGTCGGCGCGGAGCCACAGCATGAGCCCGGGGATCGAGCCCGGCTCGCCGGGTCCGGCGCCGCCGACGGGCACGCTCACCGACACGCTACGCGAAGCCGTGCCGCTCGCGCCGCCGTCGTCCGTGACCCTCAGCGTCACGCCGTACGTCCCGCTGCAGGCATACGCGTGCGTCGGGTTTCGCTCGGTCGAGACCCCCCCGTCTCCGAACGTCCAGCTCCACGCGACCACCGTCCCGTTCGTGTCGGAGCTGAGGTCGGTGAAGTCGCAGCTCGACCCGCTGCAGGCGTGCGAGAAGTCGGCGGTCGGAGGAGCGTTGGGGGGCGGCGCCGGCAGGTCGTTGATCGCGCGCCAGACGTTGATTCGCCCGTGGCCGAACCGATCGTCGAGCCCGGGATCGCCGAGATCGTCCGCCGTCGACTCCATCCGCTCGAGGACCTCCTCGTCCGAGGCGAGCCCGATCGCGTAGAGCAGCGCGCCAAGCCCCACCGCCTCCGGCGTCGCCATCGACGTGCCGGCCTTCAGGCAGTAGTCGACGTCGCTCGAGAAGCAGGTCGAAGCGATCTGGCTGTAGCCGCTCGGGTTCTCGGAGTCGCCCCCCGGCGCCGACAGCCGGACCTCCGGGCCCCAGTTCGAATAGCTGGCCAGGCCGTCGCTCCAGTCGGTGGCGCTGACCGCCACGCACTCCGGGAATGCCGCCGGCCAGAGCACTCCCTGCTGCGCGCTGTTGCCGGCGGCGCAGAACGGCAGCACGTCGTGGTCGCGCGCGTACTGGAGCGCGAGCTGCTCGGTCTGCGAGGCCTCGTCGCCGCCCAGACTGATGTTGAGGACGTCCGCGCCCTGATCGACCGCCCAGGTGATCCCGGCGGCGAGCGCCGAGCTCGGGCACTCGGCGTTCAGTCCGAAGAACGTCGGCGTGCAGACCTTGGCCACGACGAGCCCGACGTTCGGGCCCCACGCCACGCCCGCCAGGCCGGTCGCGTCGCCGCCGCGCGCGCCCGCGATCCCCGCCACGTGCGTGCCGTGTCCCTGGTCGTCGGACGCGTCCGGATCGTCGTTGTAGAAGTCGTACTGCGCGACGACCCGCCCGGCGAGGTCGGCGTGCGTCGAGCGGACGCCCGTGTCGAGAATCCCGATCCGGGCCGCGCCCGGGAATCCCGCGCCCAGCTGGTTGAACGCCTCGAGCCAGTCGATGTCGGCGTCGGCGGCGCCCGTCGTGGCGAGCGCGTCTCCGGCGCCGGAGTCGATCGTGCCGTCGTTGTGGAGGTCCCACTTGTAGCCGAAGAGCGGGTCGCCGGGGAGCGGGCAACTCGGGCAGGTGGGATCGTCGAGCGTTCTGAGCCAGTCCGGCTCGGCGAACTCGACGTCCCCGCGGCGAGCGAGCGCGGTCGCGACCGCCACCTCCCTTCCGCGGGAGACTTCGAGGAGCCGCACACGATGCGCCACCGTCGCCCTCATGACCGCGCCCTGGGCGCCGGCGACCGCGAGCTCGTTCGCTCCCGGCCGGAAGCGAACGAGGACCCGTCCGGGGACGAAACGGTCCCCGCCATTCGCCGACGGCGTCAACCCGGCCGCGGGCGACGGCTCGGGCTCGGTCGGCGTCTCGGAGCACGCGCCGATCCCGATCGCGAGCAGCGCGATCATCCCCAGGCGATATCGACGGAATTCGTTCGTTCGGGCGGGCATCTCCCTCCTGGTTCTCGAACGTCCAAGGGGGAGAAACATTAATTATGACCGAAAAGGAGCCGACTGTAAAGGGGGGTCGGGTCGCCGAGTCGGCCCGCTTTCGCGTCTAGATCGCGTCGGCCAGCCGAACGGACTCCACTCCGCGGGAAAGATCCAGTCTGAGGAACGCTTCGACGACGCGCGGATCGAAGTCCTTCCCCGATCCTTCCCGGATAATCTCCCGAGCGCGGTCCTCACGGACCCTGGAGCGGTACGGGCGATCCGATGTGAGAGCATCCCAGACATCGACCACAGCGAACACGCGAGCAGCGAGCGGGATCTCTGCACCCTTGAGGCCGAGCGGATAGCCGCTTCCGTCCCAACGCTCATGATGCGACTGGGGCACGTCCATGGCCGGACGAAGATAGGCGATGGGAGAGAGCAGCTCGTGCGCGTAAACCGGATGCCGGCGCATCACTTCCCATTCATCGGAGGACAGCGGGCCCGGCTTGAGCAGGATGGCGTCGGGGATTCCCATCTTGCCGATGTCGTGGAGGAGGGCCCCGCGGCGAAGATGCACGATCTCCTCGGGACTCATCCCCATTTCGCGCCCCAGGACCACGGTCAAGGCGGCGACTCGGGCCGTATGGCCCTGAGTGTCGTTGTCCCGGAGGTCGAGCGCGCGGGACCATCCCTCGAGCGTGGTCTCATAGGCCCGACGCAGGTCGGCGTTCGACTTCGTCAGATCCGCCATCATCTGGGCGTTGTCGATCGCAATGGCTGCCTGTCCGGCGAGCGTGGCAGCGAAGTCTCTCCATTCCTCGGTGTGCACCGCCCCCGGTCCTGAGAACGTCTCCAGGACTCCCTTGACTTCATTCTTGGCGACGAGAGGCAGCGCGTAGTAGGAGACCAGTGCGCGCGGCATCAGGGACTCGCGAGATCCCTCGCTCGCCTCCGCGCGCAGATCGGCGACCTCGACGGGACGGCGCTCGAGAACGGCCCGGCCGGCGTGCCCCTCCCCCGGCCGTACATGGGCCGCACGGAATCTCGCGTCGAAGGTGCCGCGGCTTCCTGTGAACTCGAACCGCTCGGTTTGTGGGTTGAGTAGCAGCACGCTGGCGGCCTCCACGCCGAGCTGTCCGGTGACCTGGTCGAGTACGACGTCGAGCGACAGTTGAAGGTCGAGGCTGTTCGCGATCGCGCGGTCGATTCTGCGTAGCGCGTTCAGATGTTCGAACTGACGGCGAAGGTGGGCCTTTGCCTCCTCCCGCTTGATCGCTGCGCCCATGGTGTCGGCGGCGATCCCGAGGGCCTCGATCTCGACCATGGACCATTCCCGGTCCGCTTCGCAGAGGTCGAAGCCGATCGTCCCCCAGAGCTCGTCCTCGACCATGATCGGCATCACCGCGATCGACGTCACGTCCCAGCTCTCGAGGAAAGAGCAGACCTGAGGGGAAAAATCCCGGACGGATCCATGGATGGGCCGCCCCTGTGCGAGATCGTCGACCCAGGTGCTGAAACCCATGCCCTCCATGTCGAAGGCCTTGAACTCTTCGCTTCCGGTCCGCGGTCTGACGCCGGGACTCACCCACTCGGCTTGCTGAGTCGCCAGGGTGCGGCCGTTGGAACGGATGGAGTAGAGATAAGCGCGGCCGACGTCCGCGGATCGCCCCAGCTGGGCCAGCACTTCGACGATTTCGTCACGCCAGTCTTCGGCCGCGAGCAACCGCTTCGCGGCGAGCCCGACAGCGAGCAGGATCGCGTCGCGGCGCCGCACCGCTTGCTCCGCCTGCGATCTCTGACGTCGTTCGTGGCTCGCCTGGATCGCCCGCTCCACCGCGCCGGGCAATCGCTTGAGGTTTTCCTTCATGAGGTAGTCGTCGATGCCCTGGCGCATGGCTTCGACGACCGTCTCTTCGCCGACGGCTCCGGAGACGAGAATAAAAGGCAGGTTCCTCCTCTCCTTTCGAGCGATCACGAAAGCCTGGGGGCCAGTGAATGCGGGAAGGGTATAATCGGCGATGACGATATCCCACGAGTCCTTGGCGATGGCGTCACGGAGTTCGTCCGCGGTTTCGACCCGCAGGTGCTCCACGTCGAATCCGCCTCGTCGGAGGACGTGCAGAACGAGCGCGGCGTCGTCGGGGTTGTCCTCGACGAGAAGAGCTCTGAGGGGCACCCGGTCAACCGACACGCGGCGGAGCCTCGTTGAGAACGAGCCAGTAAAGACCCAGTTGACGGACCGCCTCGCTGAATTGATCGAAGTCGACCGGCTTGCGGATATAACTGTTCGCACCGTTCGAATAACCCTGGACCAGATCGCGTTCCTCCTTCGACGAGGTCAGGATGATGATCGGAAGCAAGCGCGTACGTGGGTTGGCCCTGAGACGGCGCAAGACCTCTAGACCGTCGACTTTCGGGAGCTGGAGGTCGAGCAGGATCATCGATGGGAGATCGTCGGGATCCGGATCGCCGGCCACGCCGCCCAGCAATAGATCAAGTGCTTCCTGCCCGTCCCGAGCGACGACGAGCGGGTTCGTCAGGTTGTTTTTCTTGAGCGCTCGACGCGTGAGCACAATGTCGTCTTCCGTGTCCTCGACCAGCAGAATGGCATGTCTCATGTCGCCTCCGGATTTCAAACCGTGAAGAAGAACGTGGCCCCTTGCGAGACCTTTCCCTGCGCCCAGACCCTTCCCCCGTGGCGCCGCACGACGCGCTGGACCGTGGCCAGGCCGACACCGTTGCCAGGGAACTGCGCCTCGCTGTGCAGGCGTTGAAACGGAGTGAATAGCCGGCCGGCGTGCTCCATGTCGAACCCCGCCCCATTGTCTTGCACGTAGAACACCCGCTCGCCGTTCTTGCTCGGAAGCGCGCCCACCTCGATTCGAGGATGAGCCTGCAGTGCCGTGAACTTCCAGGCATTGGCCAGCAGGTTTTCCATCAAGATTCGGAGGAGTTTCGGATCGCCGTCGGCGACGAGACCCGGTTCGACGTCGACCTCGACATTGCGTTGGGGTTGACTCTCCGACAACCCGTGCGCGACGTCGAGGGCGGCCACACTCAGATCGACGGGTTCCCGCTGCATGTCTTTACGTGAAATCCGAGAGAGCACCATGATGTCCTCGATCAACTCGGCCATTCGCTGGCCGGCGCGAACCACGCGATCGAGATAGTCGCGTCCCTGCTCATCGAGGCCACCCGCGTGGTCTTCGAGAAGGGCCTGGCTGAAGCCCGTGATGCTTCGGAGTGGAGCGCGCAGGTCATGGGACACCGAGTAGCTGAACGCCTCGAGCTCGCGATTCGTGGCCTCGATCTCGATGGCATCTCGACGCAGCTTGCTGTTGAGCGCCTCGACCTCCCGCTCGGCCTCGGTTCGCTTCACGTCGGCGCGGTTCAGGACACGGGCCTGCCACCAGACGGTCGCTCCCATGACGCCGACCCAGCTCGCCACCATGATGGCCGTTCCCGTCGACGAGTCATACATCCGCCGATGTTCACCGTACACTCTCAGCCAGCCGAGCACCGGCGCAATTCCGATCACTGCAGGCAGCAGCTTTCGCGCGATACGGCTTCCCGTCTCTTCCCGGACCAGAACGTCGACCATCCCGACCCTTGGACGGGCAAAGAGGATCCCGACGGACAGGGCGGCGAAGCCGGCCGCCGTGTGGAAAGCCATCGGAATGAACTCGCCGACCTGGGTCAGCCCGCTCGCCCGGTAGGCGTACCCGCAGAGAGTGAACATGGAAATCCCCAGAACAGCCAGGCCCGCGAGGTGAGCTGCCACGAGGGTCCGGGACCCCATCGAACGGAGTCCAAGGAGCGCGATCCCGGCCAGGAGAAAGGCGGTCGCCGTATTCGGAGCCATGCGGTTGGGGATCGGCTCCGCGTCCAGGCTCTCCGGAAAGACCAGCCGGTCGATCCCGAGATCCGGCCCCACGTAGCCTATGAGGCGCACAGCGGCGATGACCACGACCGCCCAGGCGCAGACGACACCCACACGAGCGGCTCCGGCCGAGGATCGACGATCCACGGAGTTCCATAGCGAGGCCGCTGCGAGAACGAAGGTGATCGCGGTCACCGGATTCATCGCCGTGAGTCGAGGCGTTCCGCTCATCAGCGTGCGGGTGTCCGTCGCCCAACCCGCGAGGACGAGCAACCCGAGGGCGGCGAGACTCCCTGCGATGCAGCGAGCCGAGCCCTCCAGCCGCTCGGCTCTGACATCGATTCGACTCTCGGCTTTTCCGGACGTCATCAGGACCTCCCTATACCGGACAGCAAGAATCGTGCACTAACAGACATGCACATATCTATGTGAAGCTTGTCATTTACGACTTTAGGCTCGGAAGCGTGCACCCATTTTCACTACGTTCATGGTATCCCTCGAGAGCATCTGACGAGCTTCGGAGTCGAACCCGGATAGAATGGCTCGTGACGACGACGGGGTCGTCCAGGGGCGGTTCTCTACTTCTCGGGCGTGCTCGGGCCCAGGACCGCGGAGGACGAGGGGCTGGAAGCGGACATCAACATCGAGCAGGAGGACCCGATCACGATGGTCGACTGACCGGCTCCATCCGACCCACGCCGCGCCGGGTGAGGTACACCCGCTCGACGTTCCCGGCGCGGCTCGAGTCGGCGAAGGGATAGAACCAGAACCAGGGACGGCGTGGGTCGTGTTCGGGAATCACGCCCTCCATCGTCTCGCCCCAGCGGAGCGTCACCCGCATCGGCTCCCCCGACTCCACCGGCGGCGGCGCATCCTCGTTCGAGGGAGGAAGGTCCTCTTCGCTCAGCGGCTGCGAGCGCCAGACCGCCAGGTCGCGAACGATGAAGGCGACGAGGACCTCCTTCATGTCCACGTCGTGGCGCTGGACCTGGTGGCCGGTCAGGTCCACTTCACGCAGGTCGAACCTCGAGCGGCCGGGATCGAATCTGTCGACCACGCCCTTGAGACGCGTATCGTCGTCGAGAACGAGGACGACTTTTTCTTCGGATGGTGATGCCTTCATGCGCCTTGTCCGCGGACGGGGGCTCCCGGAGTATGGTTCAGGAACCCCCGCGGATCAAGCGCGCTACTGCTGAACCCTCGCCGTGAACGTGGCGCCGGGGTAGGCGAGGCCGTCGTTGCGGCAGACGACCGTGGGCTTGCTGCCCTGGACCCTTCCGGTGCAGCCGAGGGGGCCGACGAAGGTCCCGCAGTGCATCCGGGTGAGGCGGACGACTCCTTGGCTGAAGGTCGCCGTCTGGCCGTCCCACGACGCGACCGGCAGCACGAGCGAGAGCGGCGGCTCGGCGCCGACCTCGAACTCCCACAGGTACTTCTGGCCCCCCTCCGACGCCAGCCAGCGGGCGACCGCCGAGTGCTCCGGGTCCGGAGCGCCCAGGCCGTTGGTGTCGACGCGGATGGACAGGTGCCGCGGCATCAGGGGGGCATAGGTGGTCATGAACGTGTCCCACAGCTGCTTGGCGAACGGCGGGACGTTCGACGGATCGTAAGGGTAAGCGATGTCCGAGTTCCAGCTGCAGTGGGCCCAGTCGATCTGGCCGCTCACGGGCAACTGGTCCACCCCGAGGGATCCGCCGTCCTGATCCACGTTGAGACCGGTCGGGACGGGCGAGTTGGGCGTCGTCAGGAACTCCACGAAGCCGGCCGTCGTCCGCAGGGTTCCCGGCTGGGGCCCGGGGGTCCAGAACCCGCCGCTCAGCTCGACGGTCGCGGGGATGGTCCCGCGGGCCGTCAGATCCAGGCCGCGGGCGTCTTCGGGCGACGTGGGGTCGACCCCCTGGCACGCCGCGAGGGAAATCGTCAAGGCCAGGGAGGTTGCAAGTGCAGCGGCTCTCATCGGACGCGCTCCGAGTGGGGGGACGGATTCCGCGCTGACCGTATGAGTCTCTACCGCAATCGCTCTCGCGTCAATGGTCCGGAGGGGGGTCTCCGACTTTTTCCCGTCCCCGGCCCTCGGGGACCGCGCCAACGAGCGCCGCCTCCACGGACCGATAGGCGTTCTCGACGGCCGTCACGCCCTCCGCCGCGTCCGATACGTCCCCGGCCCGCCCCAGACGCTCGAGCTCCGCGCATCGGTCCGCGAGCCACCGCGCTCCGAGCGTGGCGCTCGTGCCCTTGATCGTGTGCGCCGCCTGCCGGATCCGCTCGGCGTCGGAGCGCGCCGCGGCGTCCCGCAGCTCGGCCAGGATCGCGGGCGTCTTCTCCAGGAAGGTCGCGATGACCTCGCCGACCGGCGCCGACCCTCCGAGGTCTTCGCGCAGCTGATCGAGGACACGGCGATCGATCGCTTCGTCGACGAGCCCCGTCGACACGACCGCGATCGGTTCCGCCGCCGTCGCGGGCTCCGTCTCCACCGGCTCCGAAACGGGCCGGCACCGCGCCAGGACCGACGACAGGCGCTCGAGCGTCACCGGCTTGACCATGTAGTCGTCCATCCCCGCCCTCAGGCATTTCTCGCGATCGCCCTCCATCGCCTCGGCGGTGACCGCGATGATTCGCGGGCGGCGCCCCTCCGGCCAGCGGGCGCAGATCTCGCGGCTCGCTTCGATGCCGTCCATGACCGGCATCTGGACGTCCATCAGGACGACGTCGTAGGGCTCTTCTTCGAGCCGCTCGATCGCTTGCCTGCCGTTGTCGGCGGTCTCGCCCCGATGGCCGAGACGCTCGAGGAGCCGGATCGCCACCGTCTGGTTGATGGGGTTGTCTTCGGCGACCAGGATGCGCAGGGGCGGGGCTTCGGCCTCGGACGGCTCCGCGGTCTCTCCGGCTTGCGCCCCGGTCCGGCCGATGGTCTCCAGCAATCGCTCCCTGAGCTGCGAGAGCTTCAGCGGCTTCCAGAGCACCGCCGAGATGCCCGCCTCGGAATCCGCGGCCGTCAACTGCTGACCCACTGACGACAACAGGATGAGAACCGGCGATCGTTCGCCGCGCAGCGCACGGATCTCCCGCGCGAGCATGACGCCGTCCATCTCGGGCATCTGGAAATCCAGCAGGGCGACGTCGAACGGGTCGCCCTGTCGGATCCATCCGAGCGCGACCTTCGACGCGTTCGTCTCGCGCGCATGCATTCCCCAGCGCTGCATCTGGAGCTTGAGGATCAACCGGTTGTTGCGGTTGTCGTCAACGATCAGGGCCCGCTTGCCGCGGAGCTTCCTGTCTTCCAGGTCCGAAGCGGCCTGATCCGGCGCCTCGACCTCTTCGGTGACGATCGTGAAGTGAAACGAAGTTCCCTTTCCCGGCTCGCTCTCCGCCCAGATCCCACCCCCCATGAGCTCCGTCAGCCGCTTGCAGATCGCGAGACCGAGGCCTGTGCCTCCGTAGCGGCGGGTCGTCGAAGCGTCGACCTGGCTGAACATCTTGAACAGGCGGTTGAATCGGTCCTCCGGGATTCCGATGCCCGTGTCCCGCACGGTGAACTGGATCTCCCGGCGCGCGTCTTCGAGCGCGCGGGCCGACACCGTCACGCCGACTTCTCCCGCCGGCGTGAACTTAATGGCGTTGCTGAGCAGGTTCATGAGGACCTGACGCAGGCGGGCGGAGTCCCCGACGATGAAGCGGGGAGTGTCCTCCTCCATCATGTACGTCAACTCGAGGTTGGCGCCCGTCACGCGCGGCGCGACGAGCTGGAGCGACTCCTCGATGCACGCCGCCAGATCGAACGGTGCCTGCTCCAGCTCCAGCTTTCCCGATTCGATCTTCGAAAAATCCAAGATGTCATTGATGATCGTGAGCAGGTGCTGCCCGCTCATGCGGATCGTCTCCACCATCTCGCGCTGCTGCGGCTCGAGCTCGGTGGTCGCGACGAGGTCCGACATGCCGATGATCGCGTTCATCGGAGTCCGGATCTCGTGGCTCATGTTCGCCAGGAAGTCCGACTTCGCCCGGGTCGCCGCCTCGGCGACGACCTTCGCGCGCGCGAGCTCGGATTCCGCGCGCTTGCGCTCCATGAACTGACCCACCTGGCCCCCGACGCCCTCGAACAGCGTGAGCACCGCGTCCTCCGGTGCGCGGATCTCGGGGCTGAAGAACTCCATCACGCCGAGGAAACCGCTCGGCCCGATGATCGGGAAGCCGAACGCGCCGTGGAGACCAGCGGCCTCGGCGGCCGGCGCGCGCGGGAAATTCGGATCGTGGACGACGTCGACGATCCAGGCGGCCCGGCCCGACTTCCACACGCGGCCCGGAAGGCCGACTCCCATGCGGAAGCGGATTTCGCGGCTCGCCTCCGCCAGCCGGCTGGACGACAGGTCGGGCGCCTCCCAGATCTCCATGCTGCGCAGATCCTGGGCCTCGGGATCGACGCTCCAGCGGATCCCCATGACCCAACCCAGGCTCTCGCAGACCGCCTGGAGGACGCGCGGTATCGCCTCCTCGAGACTCTCCGAATCCAGCAGCACGCGCGTGGTCAGGTACTGCGCTGCCGAGTGCCGGTCGCTGGTCCTGCGAACGCGATCGGTCAGCGCCAGGGACCGCGCCGTGATCCCGATCAGGATCGCGAACGCGAACATCGCGACGACCACACCGATGGTCGCTCCGTACTCCGCGCTGACCACACCCGTGCGCTGCCCCCACAGATTGAGCCATCCCAGAACGGCGGGGAGAAGGACGGCGACCGGCAGGATTCTCCGGGCGAGGATTCCGCCGGGATCGTCGCCGATGACGACCGACACGAACCCCCGCTCCGGTCGGGCGCACGCGATCCCGATCCCCAGGACGAACAGGGCGATCGCCGTCCCCAGCGACATCGGGATGTTCTCGCCGAGCCCGTACATCGCGTCGATGCCGTAGGCGTACCCGAGGAGCGACACGGTCGCGATGCCGAACGGGACGCTCGTGACGATCTCGGCCAGAGCATCCTTCTCCGGGTCGGCGAGGAGGACGAGCGCGGCGCCGTAGAGGACGAGACACAGCGCCGTGTTCGGGGCCATCCGGTTGCCGTCGAGCCGGCCGGCGAACAGGATCTGGTCGAGACCCAGATTGTGTCCGATCATGTATCCGGTGAGCGCGACGGCGCCGACCGCGAAGACGACCGCCGCCGCCGCCCGGCTCATCCTCCACAGCGAAACCGCCGCCGCGATCAGGGCGAGCGCTGTCAGCGGATTCACCGACACGCGTCCGGGCAGGCCGCCCTTGAGCGGACTCAATTCGAGCGCCCAGCCGAGAATGACGACGGCCCCGACGAGCGCGACGACGACGCAGGCCGCCCGGCTCATCGTCGCCAGCCGCCGCGCGCGATCGATCTCGCTCATGGCTCGGGAGGCACCTCGCCCCGCCGGCGGAGCAGCCAGGCCTGGACGCGCGATCGCACGTGCGCCGGGCGGAAGGGCTTTGTCAGGTAGTCGGTGACCCCGGCGGCGAAGCCCAGCGCCGTGTTCTCCGCGCCGGACTGGGACGTGATCAGAACGACCGGCACGTCCCTCAGCGACGGATCGTCATGCCGGCGCAGCGCGCGCGTGACCTCGATCCCGTCGGCTCCCGGCATGTTCCAGTCGAGGAGGATCAGCGCGGGACGCTCGACACCCGCGAGGCGGAGCGCGGACTCACCGTCGCTCGCGGTCACGACTTTGAAACCGTCCGGCTCGAGCGTGAGCGTCAGGAGCTGCACGATGGTCGGATCGTCGTCGACGACGAGGACCGTGTGCGATCCCATCTCCATCGTCGGAGCGGGGGCCCGGTCCGCACGCGCGGCCGGGATGCCGCGCTCGGCCAGCTCGATCGTCTGCCCTTCCGCCGCGGCGAAGATCTCGATCGTGCTTCCGTTCGCCTTCGCTCGAACGCGACAGACATCGACGAGACGGTCCAGCGCATCATCATCGCGCAGCGGGTCGTGGTGGAAGAGGGCGAGCCGCCTGGCTTCCGCGGCGACCGCGTAGTCCGTCGCCCACTCGGCGGGCGTGTGGCCCCAGCCCGTCTTCTGGGGATACTCCTCGATCGTGTACTGAGCGTCATGGATCACCAGGTCCGCCTCGGCGAGCAGGTCGACGTGGCGTCGATCCTCGACGTGCGCGGGTGGTTCCCCGGGATGCTCGACCGGGTTCGGCGAGTGGGGCTCGTGGTCGACCGAGTACACGACGGTCGCGCCACCCGACTCGAGACGATACCCGAGCGCCAGCGCGGGATGATTCAGGTACTGCGCCGTGACCTGGACGCCGCCGATCGTGAAGCGGCACTCGCCGAGATCGTGGAAGCGGATCTCCGCCCCGAGCTGCTCCAGCGTGACCGGGAAGTAGTTGTACTCCATCTGGCCGGCCAGCGTCCGCTCGAGCTGCTGGCCGAGCTTCCCGGGCGCGTAGATGTCCCAACTGTTCCCGGGAACGAACAGCGGAGCGAAGAACGGAAACCCCTGGATGTGGTCCCAGTGGGTGTGCGTGATGAGGAGGTGCCCGTCCTGGGGCGGACGGCGCGACATCAGCGCCTGTCCCAGGCCGTGGATGCCGGTCCCGCAATCGAGGACGATCAGCGTTCCGTCGGCGGATCGCACCTCGACGCACGACGTGTTTCCGCCGTAGCGCAGCGTGCTCGGGCCCGGCTTGGCCAACGACCCGCGGGTGCCCCAGAACCTCACGTCCACGCGACCCATGCTAATGCGCGCTCATCCGCTTGCAACTAGCATTGTGCGCCTCTCTCTGGCGCATTCCATCCCGGGTTTCGGAGCCGAGCCGGATGCAGTCGCTGATCGATCTGTTCCTGCACCTGGACCGGCACCTGGCCGAGTTCATCGCCCTGCACGGTCCCTGGGTGTACGGTCTCCTGTTCGGCGTCGTCTTCGCCGAAACTGGATTCGTCGTGACGCCGTTCCTGCCAGGCGACTCGCTGCTGTTCGCGGTGGGCGCGCTCGCGGCGCGCGGCGCGCTCGACCTGGGTCTCGCGACGCTGCTCCTCCTGGCCGCCGCAATCCTCGGCGACACGGTGAACTACGCGGCGGGACACTGGATCGGCCCGCGCATCCTGACCGCCGAGGACCGCGCGGGTTTCCGGCATCGCTTGCTCAACCGCGAGCACCTCGATCGCACGCATGCGTTCTTCGAGCGCCATGGCGGAAAGGCCGTGGTTCTCGGCCGCTTCGTGCCGATCGTCCGGACGTTCGTCCCTTTCGTCGCCGGAGCCGGCTCGATGCGGTATTCGAGCTTTCTCGCGTACAACGTGGCTGGTGCCGTCGCGTGGGTCGGGATCTGCGTCGCGGCGGGCTACGCGTTCGGGAACGTTCCCGTGGTGAGGGAGAACTTCTCGCTCGTCGTCCTCGGAATCGTCGCGGTCTCGCTCGTCCCTATGGCAGTCGAGTTCCTCCGGAGCCGCCGTCGCTCCACTTCGCTTCCCTGATCGGGCTGGGGCCCGGCGACGGCGCCCGCGAAGACCCGGCCGTGGATTGGTGGGCGCAGGAGGATTCGAACCTCCGACCCCCTGCTTGTAAGGCAGGTGCTCTGCACCGCTGAGCTATGCGCCCATCGATCGTATCTAACAGATCCTCTTCAAAGTTGCAGGGCGTCCCAAGATGGCCTGGACGCGAGGCGCGCAACGAGCGGATTCCGACCGCTACTTCTTGATGATCCCGATCGGAAAAAGGACGCAGTAGCCGAGGACGAGGAGAATCGGTGCGATCGTCTCGCTCCCCGTCGAGAGGAGGAAGTAGCCGATCGCGACCGAGACCGCTCCCGCGCCGAGCCACATCGCGTTGGCGCGCGAGAACGAGAGAGTCGGGCGCGGGGGCACGCCAGCCGACGTCGGGGTCCTGGTCGCCGCTTTCGACGTCGGCGCGGTCTTCGATGCTTTCGTCGCCATGAAGGACCGGAATGTATCCACCGGCCCCTCGGACGTCAATGGCGGAACTGGCGCATCCGCGTGAGCACCATGGGGATACGGGCGCTCTCGGCGGCCTCGACGACGGCCGCGTCCCGGCGCGAGCCGCCGGGCTGGACGATCGCGCCGATTCCCGCCTCCGCCGCCCGCTCGACCCCGTCCGCGAACGGGAAGAATCCGTCCGATGCGAGCGCGGCCCCGGCCGGATCGTGCCCGAGCAGGCGCGCGTAACGCAGCGCGAGTTCGACCGCGCCGACCCGGTTCGTCTGACCTCCGCCGACGCCGATCGTCGTCTCGTCCTTCGCGAGGACGATCGCGTTCGACGCCACCTGCCGGCAAACCGTCCACGCGAACAAGAGATCCCGCCACTGTGCCTCCGTCGGCCGGACCGACGTCGCGACCTCGAACGACTCGCGCGGATCCCCGTCGGGCAGCCACGCGAGGTTCGGCCGCTGGACCAGGAGCCCGCCGCCGACGCGGCGGAGCTCGAGCGCCGCGGGATCCGGATCGGGGAACGGCCCCGCGAGGACCCGCAGGTCCTTCTTCCGCGCGAGGGCCGCGCGCGCCGCGTCGTCGAAGTCGGGCGCGTAGACGACTTCGAGGAAGTGCTCCGCGAGCCGGGCGCCGAGCCCGCCGTCGACAGGCCGATCGAGGGCCATGATTCCGCCGAAGGCCGAGACGGGATCGGCACCGAGCGCGCGCTCGTACGCCTCGAGCGCGCCGTCCGCGGTCGCGGCCCCGCACGGGATCGTGTGCTTGACGATCGCGCACGAGGCGCGTTCCGGGGCGAGCGCGTGCAGGTCGCGCGCGACGCGGCGCGCCGCCTCGACATCCAGGTAGTTGTTGTACGACAGCTCCTTGCCCTGCAGGACCTCGACCGCGACCAGGTCGTCGGGCCGCGCGGCGCCCTCACGATACACGGCCGCCGCCTGGTGCGGGTTCTCGCCGTACCTGAGTTCGCCCGCGAGCTCGCCCGCCCACGCCCACCGCTCGGGCCAGCCCGACTCCCCCGAGGAGAGCCATGCCGCGATCGCCGCGTCGTACCAGGCCGTCAGCCGGAACGCCTTCGCCGCCAGGCTCCGGCGGGTCTCGTCCGACAGCGAGCCCCCGGTCGCGGCCAGCTCCTCGATCAGGCGATCGTAGTCGGCGGGCTCGCAGACGACCGCGACGTGACGCCAGTTCTTGGCCGCCGCGCGCAGGAGCGCCACGCCGCCGATGTCGATCAGCTCGGTCCTGCCCGCCTCGTCGTCCGCTCCCAGCGCCTCGGCATCGTTGAATGGGTAGAGATTGACGACGACGAGATCGATGGCCGTCAGCGCGCGCGCCGACAGATCGGCGAGGTCTTCCTCCCGATCGCGCCGCGCCAGGATCGCGCCGTGGATCGCGGGATGCAGGGTCTTGACCCGACCGCCGAGGATCTCGGCCGCGCCCGTCGTCTCCTCCACCGTCTTCACCGCGAGTCCGGCCTCGAGGAGCGCGGCCGCCGTCCCGCCGCTCGCGACGAGCGCGATGCCGTGCGCGTCGAGCGCGCCGCCCAGCTCGGCGAGGCCGCGCTTGTCCCAGACCGACAGGAGCGCCCTTTCGATCCTCACCGCGCCTCCGCTTCGATCCATGCGCGTCCTTCCTCGATGCGGATCCGCCCCTCGGCCGCCGCCACGACCGCCGCCGGCAGGAGCCGGTGCTCGACCTCGAGCACGCGCGCGGCAAGGGTGGCGGGGGTGTCACCGGGCAGGACCGCGACGGATTCCTGCGCCACGACGGGTCCCCGGTCGTACTCCTCGTCGACCAGATGCACGCTCGCGCCCGACGTCGCCTCGCCCGCTTCGATCACGGCCCGATGCACCCGCTCCCCGTACATCCCCACGCCCCCGTGGGCGGGCAGGAGCGCCGGATGAACGTTGAGGATCCGGTTCCGGTAGCGGCGGACGACGCCGGACGGAACGCGCTTGAGGTAGCCGGCGAGCACGATCCAGTCGACGCGCGCCCGCTCGAGTGCGCCGAGCATCGCGCCTTCGTCTTCGGGCGCGAGAACGACGGCCTCGACGCCTCGCGCCCGCGCGCGTTCGAGCGCCTGCGCTCCCGGACGGTCGCTACATACCAACACGATGGTAGCGTCCGAGCGACCCGCCAGCGTCTCGAACAGGGCCTCCAGGTTGGATCCCCGGCCGGAGGCGAAGACGGCGATCCGAATGCCGCCCGCACCCGACCTCCTCGAGGATGGGCTATACTGGACCGATCGGGTCAAGCCGTACTCACTGGGGCACGGAGGGGATCATGTGGAAAGAGTTCAAGGAATTCGCCCTCAAGGGGAGCGTCCTGGATCTCGCGATCGGCATCATCATCGGGGCCGCTTTCGCGCCGATCGTCAAATCGCTGGTCGACGACATCATCATGCCGCCGATCGGCCTCCTTCTCGGTGGCGTCGATTTCACCAACCTCTTCGCCGTCCTGCGGGAGGGGACACCAGCGGGCCCTTACGCGACCCTCGAAGCGGCGAAAGCGGCGAGCGCCGTGACCGTCAACTACGGCCTCTTCGTGAACACGATCATCACGTTCCTGATCGTCTCGTTCGCGATCTTCCTCATGGTCAAGATGATCAACCGCTGGCGTGCCCAGCCGCCCGCGGACCCGACGACGAGAGACTGCCCGCAATGCCTGTCGACGATCCCGATCAAGGCGAGCCGCTGCGCCTTCTGCACGTCGCAGGTCGGCGGCACGGCCTGATCCGCGGCACGGCCTGATCCGCGGCACGAACGGGCGCCCGCTCACCAGGCGGGCGCCCGACCCGCTGCGCCTGATCGCCACGGAAGCCATCCCAGCGCCAGGAGATCGACGGTCACGTCCCTGCGTCGCGGCCGGACCGCCACGGTCTCGAGCTCCTCGGTGAGCGGGTCGTTCTTCCGCTCGAGGTCGGCCAGCTCCTGCCGGAACTCCGCCTCGATCTCCTCGGCCTCGCGGCGTGCCGCCGCTTCGCTCTCCTTCGCGCGCGCGACGTCTTCGGCCTGACGCATCGTGCGCGAAGCGCCGCGCGCGGCCGTCGTCGCGCGTCCGAGCGTCGAACGGCCGAGCGACCTGCCGAAGACCGATCCGAGCACGGTGGCGCCGACCGAGATCGCCGTCTGGAGCTTCTCGTGCCGCGCCTGGCCGGCTTCGCGCTCGACGGCCGCGGCCGCCGTCCGCGCGCGCTTCTGGGCGGCCGCGACCCGCTTCTCGTAGCGCGCCCGGAGCGCGTCCGCCAGCTCGTCGCGCCGCTCGCGCGCGGCCTGCTGGAGGCGGATCCGGAACGCCCGCTCGTCCTCGCCCGCGGTCGAGAAGAGCCCCGAGCTCGGGCTCTTCAGGAGCGTCATCTCCTGCTCCCGATAGACCCAGTCGGCGAAGGCCTTCGACCACGCCTTCCAGCTCCGGGGGTCGGCGGCCGGGGCGGGCGGGTCGCCGAAGCGGGCGCCCGCGGCCGGACCGGGGGCGAGATCCGCCGGATCGATCTCGAGGATCCGGCTCGCGCTCCAATCGGGCGCGCCGGGGCCGTCGGCGAGCGGCACGGCCGCGACGATCTTCCGCTCCGCGCGCACGTCCGCCTTTTCGTTCTCGAACCGGACGGTCGCGACGCCGAGCGCGAAGGGCTCGTACACGAGCCCTTCCCCCGCGCCTCTCGGAGGTACGAACGCCTGTGGAACGTCGGGCGGCAGGAGCGGCCGGTCGCTCGTCGCGGACGCGGGCGCCGGCTCGTGGCGGACAGGCTCGGATCGCACGGCCTCCGGCGCGGCGGTCTGCGTCTCCGACCGCGACGGTCCGCTCAGGCGCTGGATCTCCGCGCGGGTCAGCGGGCCCCTCAGGTACGACATCGCCCAGCGGGTCTCGAAGACGACGGGCTCCTTCTCGTGGACGTCGTGCATGAGGAACATGCGCTTCCCGAGACCGGCCAGCGTGGCATCGGCGCGGGCCGCGTCGAATCCTCCCTTCGCGACTCCCTCCAGACCCTCCAGGACACGGGCCTTGTCGCGTTCGGTCTGGAGCCGTCCCAGGAACCACGTCCCCGCGTTCGACAACCCCTTGTAATCGAGATCGACGGGATTCTGGGTGGCGAGGACGACCCCGAGTCCGTGGGCGCGCGCCTGCTTGAGGAGCGTGAGGAGCGGCCGCTTGGACGGGGGCTCCGCGATCGGCGGAAAGAACCCGAAGATCTCGTCCATGTAGACGATCGCCCGCAGGCTCGAGGTGCCCGGCTGAGTCCGGACCCACCCCACGACCTCGTTCAGGAGGAGCGCCACGAGGAACATGCGTTCGGCGTCGGAGAGATGCGCGATCGAAACGATCGAGACGCGCGGCTTTCCGGACTCCGTCCAGAGCAGCCGGTCGATCTGGAGCGGCTCACCCTCGAGCCATGTCCCGAACGACGGCGCCGCGAGGACGTTGTTGATCCGCATCGCGAGCTCGAAGCGTTCCTTCTTCGGATAGAAGGCCTCCAGATCCATGACGCCGACCCGCTCGACCCCGGGGTTCTGAACGGACTGGATGAGCCCCGCGAGGTCGAGTCCGCGCCCTTCGCGCCAGGTCGACTGGAGCACCGTCGAGACGAGGATGTGCTCGCGGCTCCGGACCGGATCGGCCTCCACGCCGAGGAGCCCGAGAAGACTCGAGACCGTCGTCTGAATGCGGTCGCCGAGGAGCTCGGAGTCGTCCCTCACCGCGGGCGGCGGCGCGTCGAGCGAGCGGAGGATCGAGAGCGGCACTCCGGCGGTCGATCCCGGCGTGTAGATCGTGAACTCCGCGGACTCGCGGAGCCGGCGGATCCGCTCGCCGTCGATCCTCCACGCCTCGAGGCCCTTTCGCCACGTCTCGGCCTGACTCGCGGCCCAGGCGTCCGGGTCCACGCCGTTACGGCCCGCCTCGTCTTCGTCGATCCATGGCCGGAAGTCCGCGGGCCGGAGATCCGGGAACGTGAGCAGGAGGTTACCGAGATCGCCCTTCGGATCGATCGCGATGGCGGGCACGCCGTCGATCGCGGCTTCCTCGATCAAGTCGATGCACAGGCCGGTCTTTCCGCTTCCCGTCATCCCGACGCAGACCGCGTGCGTCGTCAGGTCGCGCGAGTCGTAGAGGAGGATCGCGTCGGCGTCCGTGCCCTCGGAGTCTTCCTCCCCGTCATCCGGCCGGACACGTCCCAGATAGAACGCGCCCAGCTTTTCGTACTCCGCGGAATTCATGGGGAGCGATTCTAACACCGCCCTTGTCAGGCGGCCTGCGTTCGAGGCACCTTGACGCGTTCCGATCGCCCAGCCGTCGTGCGCCCCCGAGCCGGAGGAAGCGATGCCCGAAGATCTGCCGACCGAGGTTGTCGATCCCCGCGCTGCCGCCGTGGGCGGAGTGGCCGGGCTTTCTCCCCTGGATCGCAGCTGGTTCGGACATCCGCGCGGTCTCGGAACGCTCTTCTTCACCGAGATGTGGGAGCGCTTCTCGTATTACGGAATGCGCGCGCTCCTGGTCCTCTTCATGGTCGACGCGACGACCGGTGCGAATCCCGGTCTCGGGTTCACGGATTCTCAGGCCGGGGCGATGTACGGCCTCTACACCGCGATGGTCTACGTCCTCGCGCTCCCGGGCGGATGGATCGCGGACAAGCTCTGGGGTCAGCGGAAGGCGGTCTTCGTCGGCGGATGCATCATCGCCGCCGGACACTTCAGCATGGCGATCCCCACACTCGCGACGTTCTACCTCGGGCTCTGTCTGATCGTGATCGGGACGGGCCTCCTGAAGCCCAACATCAGCGCGATGGTCGGAGACCTCTATCCCGAGGGCGGCGCGCGACGGGACGCGGGGTTCTCAATCTACTACATGGGGATCAACCTCGGCGGCTTCCTGGGCCCGCTCCTCTGCGGCCTGTTCGGCGAGAGCTACAACTGGCATCTCGGATTCTCGCTCGCCGGCATCGGGATGATCGCCGGCCTGATCCAGTACCGGATGGGTGGCAAGTACCTGGGAACCGCCGGCTCGCTCGCGATCGACGACGACGCTCCGACGCTGGCGCGCCGGGCCGGGAACTTCTACCGCGTGCTGGGCCTGGTCGGCGTGATCGTGATCGCGACCGTCGCGCTCGCGGTCACCGGCGTGATCGACGTCCACCTCGAGTCCATCGCCCAGGGTCTCGGCGTCGCCATCGTCGCCCTGGCGATCGCGTACTTCATCTTCCTGCTCGTGGCCGGCGGCCACACGCCGGTCGAGAAGAAGCGGCTGCTCGTCATCTTCTGGCTGTTCATCCTCGCGGCCATCTTCTGGTCCGGCTTCGAGCAGGCGGGCTCGTCGATGAATCTTTTCGCGGAGCGCCTGACGGATCGCAACATCCTCGGCCGTGAAGCTCCGGCCAGCTGGCTCCAGTCGATCAACTCGTTCTTCATCGTCCTGCTGGCACCCGTCTTCGGCTTGCTCTGGACCTGGCTCGCCCGACGGAACGCGAATCCCTCGATTCCGCTCAAATTCGCGATGGGCCTGCTCGGGCTTTCGGTGGGCTTCTTCGTGCTGGCGTGGGGCGCCGCGAACGCGACGCCCGAGAATCCGGTTTCGCCCTCGTGGCTCGTCGTCACCTACTTCCTGCATACGTGCGGAGAGCTCGCGCTCTCCCCGGTCGGGCTTTCGTCGATGACGAAGCTCGCGCCGCGCGGGCGTGTCGGTCAGATGATGGGCGTATGGTTCATCGCCTCCGCGCTCGGCAACCTGATCGCGGGCCTCGTGGCAGGTCAGCTCGAGACCCTCGCCCCGTCCGCTCTGTTCTCGAACGTGGCGATGATCGTCGGCGGGGCGGGCCTGGTCGCGGTCGTGGCGAGTCCCTTCGTCAAGCGACTCACGGGCGGAATCAACTGAGCCGATTCCCATTCGTCCCCCGCAGAGGAGGATCTTCCTGTGTCCGACAGCGTGACGATCACCGATAACCGCACCGGGATGCAGCACGAGCTTCCGATCCTGTACGGCACCTACCCGACCTACGGGGCGGCGATTCCCGCCGCGGGCCTGCGGGAGATCAAGCGATCGCCGGACGACTTCGGACTCATGACCTACGATCCGGGCTATACGAACACCGCCAGCTGCAAGAGCGCCATCACGTTCATCGACGGCGAGCGCGGGATCCTCCGCTACTGCGGGTATCCAATCGAAGAGCTGGCCGGGAATCGTTCGTTCCTCGAGGTCGCCTACCTGCTTCTCGAGCGCGAGCTTCCGGATCCCGACCAGTTCCGCGACTGGACCTGGCAGGTGACCCACCACACGATCATCCACGAGAAGATCAAGCGCTTCATGGACGGCTTCCGGTACGACGCGCATCCGATGGGGATGCTCGTCAGCACGGTCGCCGCCCTGTCCACGTTCTACCCGGAGGCGCGCCAGATCCAGGATCCCGAAGTGCGTCACAAGCAGATCGTCCGGCTGATCGCGAAGATGCCGACGATCGCCGCATTCGCCTATCGCTACAGCGCCGGCATGCCCTATGCCTACCCGGACAACGACCTCAGCTACACGGGCAACTTTCTGAACATGATGTACCGGACCACGGAGAGCCGGTACAAGCCGGATCCCGTGCTGGAGCGAGCGCTCGACGTTCTGTTCGTGCTCCATGCCGATCACGAGCAGAACTGCAGCACGAGCACCATGCGCGCGGTCGGGAGCTCGCACGCCGATCCGTACGTTGCGGTCGCGGCGGCTTGCGCCGCGCTCTACGGCCCGCTCCATGGCGGCGCCAACGAGCGCGTGCTCAGAATGCTCGAGGAGATCGGCAAGGTGAGCGAGGTCCCGAAGTACGTCCAGCGCGTCAAGAAGGGCGAGTTCCGCCTGATGGGATTCGGGCACCGGGTCTACAAGAACTACGACCCGCGCGCGAAGATCCTCCGCGAGCTGGCCGAGCAGGTCTTCGACGTCACCGGAAAGAATCCACTCATCGACATCGCCGTCGAGCTCGAGAAGATCGCGCTCGAAGACGAGTACTTCGTTGGGCGCAAGCTGTACCCGAACGTGGACTTCTACTCGGGAATCATCTACCAGGCAATGGGTTTCCCGACCGCGATGTTCCCGGTGCTGTTCGCGATCGCAAGGACCTCGGGCTGGCTCGCGCAGTGGAAGGAGATGCTGGTGGACGAGGATCAGCGCATCGCGCGTCCGCGACAGGTCTATACGGGGGCGGACGAGCGACACCTCGAGTGACGCCCGGCGAGATCCTCGCGCTACATCTGGACTCGCGCGACACCGGGTGGTCGCGACTCCAAACACAAATCTGGGATCCCGAGGTCGAGATCTGGTTGAGTCAGATCGACGTCCAGTCGGGCTGGCAGACCGTCGACCTCGGCTGCGGGGCGATGGGGATCCTGGAGCCGCTCAGCTCGCGCTGCGGCTCCGGCGGCCGGGTCATCGGGATCGAGCCGCGCACGGCCCTGTGCGAGGCCGCGCGGGAGTTCGTTCGTCGCGGCAAGCTCGACAACGTCCGTCTGCTGGACACCACTCCCGACCGGACTTCGCTACCCGACGAGTCCTTCCACCTGGTGCACGAACGCTTTCTTCTCTCGGCGGGCTGGAACGCGGAAGAGCTCCTCGCGGAGATGATGCGCCTGTCGCGACCCGGGGGGATCGTCGCGCTCCAGGAGCCGGACACGTCCGCGTGGCATAGCCATCCGGACCATCCCGGCTGGACGCGGCTCCGCGACGTGGTCCGGAGCGCGTTCTCCGCCGCCGGCGGAGATCTCGACGCCGGGTGCCGGACGTTCACGCTCCTGCGAAAGATCGGGCTCGAAGACGTCCGGATCCGCGCGGCGACGGTCGCGCTCCAGGGTGTTCATCCGAACAAGGGGCTGCTCGTGGAGCTGGCGCGACGCGAGCGCGAGCGGATCGTCGCCTCGGGCACCATGTCGGAAGCCGAGCTCGACGACCTCGTCGCCGAATGCGACCGGCTCGCGCGCGATCCCGAGACGGTCGTCGTCAGCTTCCTGACGACTCAGGTCTGGGGCCGCAAGCCCGGCACCGGCCGCCGGAGGTAGGAGAACGCAACGGATGGGCCGTTTTCAGCGCCCGCTCAGTCCCCCCGGACGATGCCCATCATCACCGTCTCGTAGTGCAACCCCTTGATCGACAGCTCGAATGCCTTGACCAGGTACACGCCCGGGAAACGGTGCGCGCGACGCGCGTAGCGGTAGAACTCGCGGTTGAGGCCGTACAGGAGCTCGGCGTCCTCGCGCGCCACGCGGCGCGCCTCCAGGCCTTCGCGGACCCGATCCACCAGGCGGCGCACCTCGTCGAGCGTCCTGTCGGGGCGTGCGCGGACCAGGGCGTCCCGCGCGCGCTCGATCATGGCGGACAGCTCGCGGGCGCGCTCTTCGGTCAGGCTCAAGACCTTCGACTCGCTCGCCAACGCGGCGAGCTTGCGACGCAGATCGGCGGCAGCCCACCCCGCCGAGCGGTAGCGCGCGAAATCGTGGCGCGCGGCCTTCCAGAGGAGCCGTCGATACGACCGTCGCTCGGCCGAGAGGATCCCCTGCCGCCACAGTGAGCGCAGCGCCGCCCGGATGTCGCCTCGGGACACGTGCGCGCTCCGGAAGATGTGGGGATTCAGCCGGTCGATGAGATCGCTCGCCCGGTGATAGATCTCCCCGGGTCCGAACAGGCTCTGGAGGATGCGATGATAGTTCGTCTTCATCGCCTCGGGAGTCATGTTCCTCGGAATGAGCTGGACGTCGTCGTCCGAGTTGTTGCCCGAGAACTCGCTCTCGAGGAGCCGGCCTTCCTCGCGCAGCCGCTCGGCGAGCGGCGTGTGGGGAATGGGCGTCAGCATTCCGGTCATCGCGGTCGGGATCGCGACCTTCTTGGCGAAGTCCGCGATCGCGTCGGCCGTCTGCGGAGTGTCTTCGTCACCGCCGAAGATGAACCCGGCCATGACCTCGATTCCCGCGTCCTGGATGCGGCCGACGGTCTCCGAGATGTCGACCATCAGGTTCTGCTTCTTGTTCATTCCCTTGAGGGCAGTCGGGTCCGGGTTCTCGATCCCCAAGAACACCTCGTTGAAGCCCGCCTGCTTCATGAGCGGCAACAGGTGCTGCAGCTTGGGACTCCCCAGGTCCAGGCTGGCCTGGGTGTAGAACGAGAACGGGTAGTCGTGCTCGCGCTGGAACCCGATCATCTCCTCGAGGATCACCTCGATCGCCTGCGGATTGCCGACGAAGTTGTCGTCCACCGTGAAGATGCCTCCGCGATGGCCGAGACCGTACATGACGGCCAGCTCCTCACGGATCGATTCCAGCGTCTTGGGACGGGTGAAACCCCCGTTGAACTGGATGATGTCGCAGAAGTCGCACCGGAACCGGCAGCCGACGGTCGTCTGCTTCATGAGCGCGCGATAGTCGTGGATGTCGACCAGATCCCAGCGCGGCGGTGGAGTGTACTCGAGCTCGCGGAAGATCGATCGGTCGTTGAGAGCCTTTCGCGACCCCGGGGCCTGTCCGGCGATCGCTTCGGGAATCAGAAGCAGCGGAGGACCGCTGCGGTGGCGGCCGAGCACGGGGTCGTCGAGGATCCGACAGATCGCATCGATCCACTGGCCGCCCTCCCCCCACACGAGCACGTCGAGTCCCTCGTGAAGGACGGCATCGGACTCGGTCCGTGGATCGAGGATCTGATCCCGATAGCTCGACGGATACGGTCCGCCGAGGACCCAGGGCGTGTCGAGCCCCCGCGCCGGGCCTTCCAGCAGGCGGATCAGAGATCGCTTCTGGACGGACATCGCTCCCGTGAAGACCGCGTCCGCGGCCGCGATCCGCTCGCGGAGGTCCTCGTCGGGCGGCCGCTCGACGTTCAGGTCGACGAGCTCGAATTCCCAGTTCTCGGGCATGAACGAGGCGAACGTGATCAGACCCAGGGGCGGGAAGGCGGCCTTCTTCCCGATCATGGGCATGATGTGCCGGTAGCTCCAGAACGAATTGGGCGGGAATTCCGGGGCCACGAGAAGCCCCTTTTTCAAGCGGCCGGCGGAGGGCGGTCGAAGACCCTCGATCTCGAGGAGTGCGGGTACCGGTGCGGGCATCGGTTCAACATCATCCCCCGCCCGGCGATTCGCAAGTCATGGTCCGCCGCAACGACGCGACGATCTACAGCGCTACGACCCTCCGGGTCTCCCGGTCGAGGAAGAAGCCCGATCCGAGGAAGACGAACCTCGGCCCCACCGACAGCAGGCCCTTCTTGCGGTGGTCCGGTCGCGAAACGTGATTCGTATCGGATCGCATCTCGGTACCCCCCTTCGGCCCCAGCTTTCAGCATAGCCCTTCCCTACCCCCTTCGCTGTTCGCGATCTGACCACGGACCCGGTCGGTCGCTTACAGGTAGCCGGGTTCCCGGGCCCGGCGGGCGGCCTCGGCCTGGCAACGGGGGCAGATCATCGCTCTCCAATCTGGAAGGATCGGCCTCCGGGCGGTACGCTGTCGGGCAGGAGGTGGCAGCCATGCCCGACGTCACGATCAAACGCTTCGACGAGCTCGACAGGTACGCAGGCGAGACGCACGGCGCGGAGTTCATCTACGCCGGGAAGACCCTCGGCGTGTCCGCCTGGGGAATGAACCTGGTTCGGATGCCGGCCCGGTGGGACGGCTACCCCGACCACGACCACCTCGAGGACGGCCAGGAGGAGGTCTACATCGCGCTCGAGGGGAGCGCGGTCCTCCACGCCGACGGGCAGTCCTGGACCCTCGAGCCCGGGACGATCGCGCGCGTCGGACCCGCGCAGAAGCGGAAGGTCGTCCCCGGAGACAGAGGCGCCACGCTGCTCGTCCTCGGCGGCACGCCTGGTAAGCCCTACACGGCGTCGTCGTTCTAGGAACCGGCTTCGGGAGCGGCGGCCGCGGGCAGGGTGAAGCGGAAGACGCTCCCGCGACCCGGCTCCGACTCGGCCCAGATCCTCCCGCCCTGAGCCTCGACGAACCGGCGGCAGATCGCGAGTCCGAGCCCCGTCCCCGGGATGCCGCGATCCCCGTCGAGCCGCTCGAAGATCACGAACACGCGCTCGGCTTCGACGGTCTCGAACCCGCGGCCATTGTCGGTGACCTCGAAGCGCCACATGTCGTCCTCGCGCTCCGCCGAGATGCGGATCTCGGGAGTCCTGCCGTCGTACCGGTACTTGATCGAGTTCGAGATCAGGTTCTGGAACAAGCCGACGAGCCGGGCGGGACCCGCCACGACCCGCGGCAGGGGGCCCGCGTCGATCCGCGCATCGGTCTCCGAGATCATGGTGGCCAGTCGCTCCACGGCATCCGCGAGCGCGCCCTGCGCGTCGACCTCGACGCTCGAAGGACGGTCGGCGTTGGAATATTCGAGGAGGTCGTTGATGAGCTCCTTCATCCGGCGGACGCCGTCGATGGCGAATCGCGCCGGGCGCTCGAGCTCCGGCACGCCCATCTCGCCGAGACGGCGCTCGATCAGCCTGACGTTGCTGGCCACGGTCCGGAGCGGCTCCTTGAGATCGTGAGACGCCGCGTAGGATAGCAGCGAGAGCTCGGTATTCGACCGGTCGAGCGCCTCGATCCGTCTCTGGAGCTCGATCTCGACGAGCTTGAGCTCGGTGATGTCGTGGCAGGTGCCCACCATCCGCTGCGGCAGGCCCGCTTCATTCCGCACCACGTAGCCCTTGCTGCGCAGCGCGCGAACCTCGCCATCGGGACGCACGATCCGCTCCTCGAAATCGAACTCCCGACCCTCCTCGAGGGCGGTGCGGATGCTCAGGCCGGCATGCTCTCGGTCCTCGGGATGCACGCGCGCGAGATACGCCTGGTAGGTCATGCCGACCGATCCCGGCTCCAGCCCGTAGATCCGGAAGAGCTCGTCCGACCAGGCGACCGAGTCCGCCATGATGTCCCATTCCCAGCTGCCGAGGTGCGCCACTCGCTGGCCTTCGTCGAGGACCGATCGGCTGCGCTCGAGGTCCCCGACCGCTTCGGCGAGCGAGGCGGTCCGCTTTCGGACCTGCTCCTCGAGGTCTTCGTGACTCCTTCGGAGGGCCGCCTCCGCGCGCTCCCGCTCGCGCGTCGCGGAGGCCAGGACGAGGGCGGTCAACGTCACGACGCCGACGAACGCCTGCAGGAAGAGGAGCGACTCGTTGATCGATTCGCCGGTGAACGGCCCCAGTCCGCGAAGCGTCCCTAACAGGGCGATCGCGGACGTCCCGAGCGCCGCTGTCGCGGCCCCGCGGCGTCCGAACCGGAGCGCCGCCCAGACGAGCGGGGGGATCGCGGCGAACCCGGTCGGCTCGCGGCGCGTGAACATGATCGCGCCCGTCACGATTACGGCGAGGACGAGAGCCGCCGCCTCGAGAGGGCGGCCGGGAACTCGCTCCTGCGTCTCCGGTCGCACCCACAGGACGACGAACGGCGCGAAGACCAGCGCTCCGACCGCGTCCCCGAGCCACCACGTGAACCAGATCGCACCCGCGCTCGCCGCCTCCGCATAACCCCCGGCCCAAAGCGTCAGCACTCCGACGCTGGCGCTCAGCGTGGTCGCGAGAAGCGCGAGGAACGCGAAGCGGAGGACGCCCTGCGGACGCTCGAAGGCCGAGACGCCGCCCGCGAAGCGGGTCACCAGCAAAGCGCCGACGACGGCCTCGAGGGTGTTCCCGATCGCGATGCCGATCGAGGTCGCGACCGATCCGGCGGTCGTGACGTTGACGAGGAAGGCGCCGACCAGGATCGCGGGCCAGACGCGCAAACCGAACAGCAGTGCGGCCGCGAGCGCCATCCCGGTCGGCGGCCAGACGGCGCTCGCGCTCGCGTGGATCGACGCCAGCGCGAGACCCAGCTTTCCTGCGAAGAAGTAGAGCGCCGTCAGGGCGGCGAGAGACAGAAGCCTTCGCCCGGCGCCTCGGAGCCCGGTCAGACCTTGTCCTCCTCTCCTCCACGTGCCAGTCGACCCGCGGGGCAGAGCTCTATTCTACGTTCCCGCCGATTGCAGGTCGATGAGGTACGCCCCGGAGGGATCGGGTGACCGGGGAACCCGGACCCCTGGCCCGCGCTTGTCGAACACGGTCGATCCGGCCACGGTCACGCGGAGGGATCCGAGCGACCGGGGAACCCGCAGCTCGTAGCCGGCCTCCGAGCCCGCGTTCGAGACCGCCAGCCGGTCCAGGCCCGATTCGAGCTCGACCGGGTCGCCCTGGACGCGCAGCTCGAGCCGATCCGAGGACACGAGGATGACGCGGATCCGGCCGGCCTCCTGACGAGCCGCGAACGCGACCTCGAACGGATCGCCCGGCACGACCGCGATCCCCGACACGGCTCCGTCGACTACCGGGGGCGCGACCGGGTCCGGATCGTCGCGGAGGACCGACGCGACGAACGACCTCACCGACGATCCGGGAATCGCGTACAGGATCCCCGCGGCGACCACGAGGAACGCGAGGCTCGCGGCGAGGAGCGACCGCCACGGGCCGCCCGCACGGGACTCGCGCGTGACCGCGCTCCAGTCGAGGGCCGGCGGCTCGTGATCGAGCGCCTCGAGCAGGCCCAGGATGCGCTCTTCCTCACGCCGCGCGTCCCCCAGTCGGGCCGCGCAGTCGGCGCACGCGGCCAGGTGGCGCTCGACGGCCGCGCGATGACCGGGCTCGAACTCGCCGTGGATCGCGCGTTCGAGCGTCTCTACGTCGAGATGCATGCTCACTCCTTCCCCCAGCTCGCCTGGAAGGCTCGTTTGGCCCGCGCGAGGAGCGTTCCCACGCTCGCTTCGTTCAACTCGAGGATCGCGGCCAGATCCCGGTAGCCGTACCCCTCCGCGCGGAGGAGGAGCAGCTCGCGCTCTCTCCGCGAGAGACGGTCCAGGGCCGCGCGGACGCGGGCCCGCCGCTCCAGGCCCTCGACGCGATCGGCCGGCGTCGGGAAGCCCGCCGGTGACAGGTCGGGGGCCCGCTCCAGTCTGAGCGCACCACGCCTTCGCGCGGTCGCGCGCTCGTTCCGAAACAGGTTGAGCGCCACCGTCACGAGCCAGCGGTCCGGTCGGTCGGGCAGAGCGCCCCGGCGATACAGCCGCACGAACGCTTCCTGCACGATGTCGGCGGCCAGATCGGGGTCGCCCGACAGCCTGTCGAAGTAGCGGAACAGAGAGGCGTAGTGGGCATCGTGCACCTCCGCGAGGAGGTCGGAGAACGTCCGGGTCACCTGGACCCGGCTCGCCGATCGCGCCGTCTGCGGCATTCGAGACTGGAGCCCGCGAAGGGCTGGATCCGTGACAACCGGCCGGCGTCCGGGGCTAGAATCTCCAGCCCAGGCCGACCGTCAGGGGGGCTCGCGGCCGCATCTCCAGCGGGACGCCCTCCCCCGTGTCGGGATCCACGACGAAGGAGAGCACGTTCGATCGACCCAGCAGATTGCTCGCCGCTACGTACGCTTCAATTTGTGAATCCCTATTTCCCACCTGGACGTGCCAGTGCTTGCGGACAGCGAGGTCGAGGCGGTGATAGGCCGGAAGCTCGCGTCCGCCGAGAGCGCCCAGCTCTTCGGGGCTGCCCGCGAACTCGCATCCCAGGTCGAGCAGATTGCACGATTCCCACTCGACGAACCCGATCGTGTCCGTGCCCCTGCGACCGAACTCTCCGATCCATCCGATCCGGATCGACAGGCTCGGCGACGGGAACACGATCGCGCCGACCCGGGCCGTCCGCGCCGCCGCATACGCCGGGACCCACTCTCTCCCCGCGGCCTCGAGCTCGACGCGCTCCAGCCCGAGCGACGCGAGCACGGCGTACCGCGACCCGCTCGCCGAGACTCCCACCGCTCCTCCCAGGATGGAACCCTCGCCCCGTCGGGCTTCGTCCGCCGCGAACGGCCCGCCGTCCCCCGGGTCCGGGAGCAGGAGTCCCCCGAGCGATCGCGCGTACGCCTCGAGGTCGACCCGCATCCCCGACGCGGGGAGGACGATCAGGCCCAGGGCGCCGAGGTCCGAGCTCGCCACCGGGAGGCCGCTGTCCTCGCCGCCGGCGAAGAGCTCGGACGGGAAGATCCTGCCGACGAGGGATTCGGCGTTCCGCAGCGACTGCAGGGCCTGGTTCGAGCGCGCGTACTCGGCATACAGGTTGGCGGACTCGGCGACCCGCACCTCGACCGCGACCCGCGGCAGGAGGCTCCCGCCCCCCGAGCCCGAGACCGCGGTGATTCCCGAGCTGAGCTCGACCCGATCGCCGATCCGGTTGGCCAGCGTCGCGAAGGCCGCGACGATGTCCCGATCCCCTTCGATCCCGGATTCCGACGTCGTGTCCGCTTCGCTCGCGAGGTCGTACGCGACCCGGTCGCGCGTCGCGCGGGCTCCGGCCACGAGCGCGCCCCAATCCGTTTCCCAGCCGGCCGACGCCTGGACGCCGTACTGCACCCGATCGCTCTCCACGCGCGTGGTTCCCGTCGCCTCGCCGTGCCAGAGGAACGAGGCGTCGAGTCCCGCGCGCCAGAGCCGGACGGACGGGCGGGCGCCGTCCCCCGGTCCCGCGTCCCACGTCAGTCCGAGCGATCGGCCGCGCCAAACGTAGCGATTCCTGTCGACCGGGATCGAAGGCTGTTCCTCGCTCGACCGGCTCGACGCCCGCACGACGTTGCGATTGTCGAAGGCCAGGGCGCGGATCTTTCCGCCGCCGACGGGAACACCCAGCACGGCGAGGAGGTCGTGGTCCTCGCCCTCCACGTAGGAGCGCTCGTCGGGCGGACGGATCAGCCCCGGGTAGCCGGAGCGACCCGAGAGGACGAATCCGCTTCCCCCCCCGAGCGGTCCGTCGAGCGTGAGGCCGACCTGGGACGTCGAGAGCTCTCCCCGGACCCCGATCCGGTCTCCCGGCTCGATCGTCGTGGCCAGGACCGCTCCCGCGAGACCGTCCGCGGCCAGCGACGGGTCCGTCCGCAGCTCGACCCGCGCCACCGCGTCCGGGTTCCAGGCGCCCGAGCGCACTCCGCTGTGGTAAGGGCCGAAGACCGGGATTCCGTCCAGCGTGTAGGCGACTTCGTCCCCGTCACCGCCGCGCACGTGGAGGGCGCCACCGGATTCAGGCGTCTCCGACACCGAGCCGCCGACGAGCGCCTGGAGCACGTCCGGCTCCGCGGTGAACGGATCGTTGCGGATCGCCGCGCCGGAGATCCGGCGCACGGGGTCGAGATCCGCCCCGTCCGTTTCCAGGCCCCGGATCGGGATCCGGCTCCGGACGACGACGGCCTCCACCTCGATCGGCTCGGTGCGCAGGATCAGGTCCACGCGCAGCGTGCCGTCCGCTGGCACGAGGACGTGGAGGCTCCGGGAGTGGAAGCCGAGGAACCGCACGCTCAGGTGCTGCGGGCCGGGGGGGACGTCCGCGAGCCAGTAGGCGCCGTCTTCCGCCGTGACCGCCGCGCGCCCCAGGTCGTCGAGCGACACGACCGCGCCGGCCACCGGCTCGCCGGTCTCCGCGTCCCGCACGAAACCCGTCAGGTCCGCCGAGATCAGCCGGACGGTCAGGACCGCGGCCAGGGCGAGCTCGTTCAGCCCCATGGATCGAGCATAGCAGACCCCGCCTGTGCCGTCACCCTGTCACAACCCGGTTTCGTCACGGGTTCCTTGTACGAAGCCCGCTTGGGGGCGGCGCTTGTCGGACGGTCAGGCTCAAGGAGGATGAGATGTACGAAGGCGGAATGGTCGTCGGCACGGAGGGCTCCCGGGAAGCGTACGTAGACGGGGCGCTTCCGGGCATAATCATGCTCGCGGACCCGAAGATCGGGACCACCTACAGGCAGGAGTACTGGAAAGGAGAAGCCGAGGACCTCGCGCGCGTGGTCAGCTCGAATCAATCCGTTTCCGTGCCCTACGGCGACTTCGAAGGGTGCCTCAAGACAGAGGATTGGAACGCGCTGGAGAGCGGGAGCCAGGAGCAGAAGTTCTATTGCGACGATGTGGGAATGGTGCTGGAGATCGCCAAGCAGAACGTTCACGTCGAGCTCGTCGACCTGGTGACCCCGTGAATATCCTCCGGTGTTCTCTCGCGTTGAGCGCCCTCGTCCTGATCGGCGCATGCAACGGCTCGAGCTCGCTCGGTCCGCCCACCGACCCCAACTACGATCCGATGATCGACGCGGCCGACTTCGATGGAGGCCCGATCGACAACCCGTACTACTCGCTCATTCCCGGGACCACGTTCCACCTCCAGAGCGGGTCTGAGACCAACGACGTGATCGTCACGTTTCAAACGAAGCAGATCCTCGGGATCACGGCCACAGTCGTCCACGACCAGGTGTTCGCCGACGGCGAGCTGACCGAGGATACGTTCGACTGGTTCGCACAGGACAACGAGGGGAACATCTGGTACCTCGGAGAGGATTCGCGCGAGCTCGAGAACGGCGAGGTGGTCAGCACGGAGGGATCGTGGGAGGCCGGAGTCGACGGCGCCAAGCCCGGCATCATCATGCAAGCGGACCCGCAAGTCGGACAGCGGTACTACGAGGAGTTCTATCTCGGGCACGCGGAAGACGAGGCGATCATTGTCTCGCTGAACGCGTCGGCCGTGGTCCCCTTCGGGGAGTTCGCCGGTTGCCTGGAGACCAACGAGTTCACGCGCCTCGAGCCGGGCGTGGGGGAACACAAGTTCTACTGCCCCGGCATCGGGCTCGTCCTGGAGGAAGCGTCCAGCGGCGATCGCAACGAACTGATCGGCATCGACGCGCCATAGGATTTCGGCGCGAATCCGTTCGGTTATCGTCGGCGGAGGGTGACAGGACCGATTATCCTTTCCGCATGTGGTGCCGCTTGCCCGTTCACCTCGGGATAGCGCTCGCTCTCTCGGCATGCAACTGGGGACCGCTTGGGACGGAAACCGGCGACGAGGACCATCGCTTCCTCATCGATCTGCGGAACATCTCGCTGAGCCCGGTCACGATCCGGATCGCCGGCGAGCCTTCCGGATTCCTCGTCCAGGGGATCAGCGTGACGACGATCCAGCGCTCGGCCGAGCCGGGTCAGGATCTCGTCTTCGAAGCGCTTCTCGAGGGGGGCACGTCCCCCGTCCACGCAGCGAGCTGCCGGTACTCCCCGCCTTCCGACGGCGATACGCGCCGGCGCGTCTCCTGGAACGGCGCCGCGCTGCAATGCCTGGGATGGTAGACCTCAGGGCTGATTGACCGGCGCCGGGAAGGTGTGGTGGACGCCGGCTCCGTCGCCGAGCTCGCCGTCCTCGTTGCGACCCCAGCACCATGCGCGCCCGTCGCCGCGGATGCCGCAGCTCGAAGCCTCACCGGTCGTGATCCGCACGAACCGCTCGGGTGTCGCCACCTTGGCCGGAATGGGGCGGTCGCCGAGGACCCCATCGCCGATCTGGCCGTCGACGTTCCAGCCCCAGCAGTACGCGCCGCCCTGGGCGCCGAGACCGCACGTATGGCCCGAGCCGGCGTCGATCTGGACGAGCGCGACCGGCAGGAGCGCGCGCACGGGCTCGGTCCGGTTGATGTGAGGCCCCGGGCCCGGCTGGCCGTCGCCGAGCTGGCCGACCACGTTCTCGCCCCAGCACCAGGCCGACCCGTCGCCACGGAGCGCGCACGTGTGCGAGACTCCCGCCGCGACTCCGACGAACCCCCCTCCCCCGCGGACGAGCACCGGGGAGACCCGGACCTCCGTCGTGCCGTCTCCCAGCTGCCCGTGGCCGTTTCCTCCCCAGCAGCGGGCGGCACCTCCGGTCTCGACCGCGCAGGCGTGGCCGCCGCCCGCGGCGATCGCGGCGAGCCCGTCGGCGCCCGGGATCCGGGTCGGCACCGCGCGGTCGGTGCGGGTCCCGTCGCCCAGCTGGCCCTGGCCGTTCGCGCCCCAGCACCAGCCGGACCCGGACGTGTCGATCCCGCACGTGAAGCCCCCACCCGCGCTGATCGTGCGGAACTCGATCCCGCCGGCGACCGGCGCGGGAATCGCGCGGTCGGCGGTGTCGCCGGTCCCCAGTGCCCCGCGGATCCCGGCGCCCCAGCACCAGGCAGACCCGTCCGCGGCCAGTCCGCAGCTATGACCGGGACCCAGGCTGAGCGCGACGAGCCCGATGCCGCCCGCGACGCGGACGGGGTTCAACGACGTCCGGACCGTTCCGTCTCCGAGTTCGCCGGCGACGTTCATTCCCCAGCAGAACGTCCCCTCGCCCGCGACGATCCCGCAGCCGTGGTGGAAACCGATCGCGAGGGCCTGGAATCCGGCGGTCGGCCCCGGCGGAAGGACAGCCGCCGGCCCGCCGTCCTCGCACGCGAGGACGGCGATCGACGCGAGGACGGCGATCGACACGAGGGCGGCGGGCCGAGTCCGCCGGGCAAGGGCGCCGGAGAGACCGTTCACGACAGGGGAAAGCCGCGCCGCGCGCGCGAGGTTGAATCCGCCCTAAGGGAGTGAGCCGGACTCGACGTACAGCTCGTACAGCCCGCCCGCCCCGCAGCGCGGCACCCAGAAGTCCGTGTACGGCTCCTCGGCCGTGTCGCTGACGAAGATCGGGATCCCTTCGTGCTCGCCGACGCGGACGAGGAACCGCGGGTCGACCGGTTGCGGGAAGCCCGCGGGCTGGAAGCGGCGACCGTCGAACTCGAAGGTCCGCAGGGCCCCGGACGGATCGAGACACGCCCCCGCCGCCGGCTCGCCGGCCTGCGGCGCCGCCTCCGCCCCCGGCGGAACGACGGGACGCGGCTCGAGCGGCCGCGCCTCGGGCGGCTCGGCCGCCTCCTCGCGGGGCTCCTGTCGCGCGAGACAGCCCCGCGCGTCGATGGGCAGCCCGGCCGGCGTTCCGGGACACGCGTCGGCATCGTCGAGGACGCCGTCGCCGTCCGCGTCCCCCGGCCGGGCCTCGGCCTTAGGCTCGACCGGAGTCGGAGCCGGACAGCCGTCCGTCCCGACAGGGGTTCCCGCCGGGGTCCCGAGGCATCCGTCGCGCGCATCGGGAACACCGTCGAGGTCGGCGTCGGGCTCCGCCTCGGGCGCCGGAGCTTCCGCCTCGAGCGGGCAGCCGCGCGCGTCGACCGCGGCGCCCGGTCGATTCAGGCAGAAGTCGCGCGGGTCGGGGATTCCGTCGCGGTCGGTGTCGCGCGCGGCGGCCGGCAGGTCGGGCTCGCCCGCGCCTGCGCCGAACAGGAACGAGAACCCGGCGGAGGCCTCGACGTTGTTCCGCGGCTCGGTGTCGGTTGCGCCTTCCGCGCCCAGGGTCTCGAGCAGGATCACGTTGTCGCGGACATCGAAGCGGAGCGCCCAGGACGGGTCGATCGCGCGATTGTAGACCTTGAATCCCGCACCCGCCGGGACGAGGAGCCCGGTGCTGCTCGCCGTCACACCCACGGGGGCCTCGTCGAGCGACAGCGTCGCCGCGCCGACTCCGGCGCCCAGGAAGAAGACCGCGCGCGGTGAAACGTGCGTCCGGAAACCGATCTCCGCGCTGTAGAGAAGGAGCGTGGCGGTGAGCCCGCCGAACGGCGAAATGGTGGCGTCGCTCGTGGCGGCGCGGTCGACGTTCGCGCCGAAGGACAGGCCGTTGTCGAAGTTCCTGACGATCCGGCCGCCGAACTGAAGCGCCCCGGCGCTCTCGTCGAAGAGCCCGGGCCGGAGGGCCGCGGCATGCAGGTTGAGCTCCCAGCCGGAGTCCCGGGGTTCGTCCGCGGGCTGCGCGGCTCCCCTGCCCGCGAACGTCAGGCAGAAAAGAGCCGCGAGCGCGAGCTTCAGGGGGAGTGCGCGCTTCACGATCGAGTCCTCGTCGATCTCAGTCTATCCGCTCGGGAGATTCGCCGCAATCGATGGAGCCCCACCTCCCGGAAGCGGCGCCGAGACGTTATAATTGATGGTCCATCATGGATGGACGGTTCCCCCGGCCGCTTCGCTCCTTCCCGCTCCGGATTCTGACTGCCTGCGTCACGCTCTTTGTTGTCAGACTGGCGTCGTTGACGGCGCAACCCGATCACGCGCTCCACATCGTCCAGGAGCCGCCCGCCTCCGTCGGTACGGGGATCGTCTTCGCGCTGCAGGTCGGCAACGCGACCCCCGACACGTCGAACCCGGTGCTCGTGGAGTCGGCGCTCACGGCGCTCGCGCTCGAGTTCCAGCAGGAGCCGAGCGACGCGGACGCGGGGGCGATCATCACGCCGGCGATCACGGTCCGGGCCGTCGACATGATCGGGATCACCGATCTCCTCTTCACCGACGACATCACGATCTCGATCGGGAACAACCCGGGCGGCGGCACGCTGTCGGGGACGACGACCGTGGCGGCCGTCAACGGCGTCGCGACATTCGACGACATCTCGATCGACAAGGCCGGGAGCGGCTACACACTGACGGCCACCTCGACCGTGAGCCCGGCAAACAGCGAAACGTTCGACATCAGCCCCGGCCCCGCGTCCGGCGCGACGTCCCAGATCACGGCCTCGCCGACGTCGATCCCGGCCGACGGCTCCAGTCAGTCGACGATCACGGTCGAGCTGCGCGATGCCGAGGGCAATCCGCTGACGTCGGGCGGCGACGTCGTGGCCCTGTCGAAGAGCGCCGGGTCGCTGAGCCCGGTCATCGATCTCGGCGACGGATCCTACCAGGCGACGCTGACCTCCTCGTCGACCGCGGGCACCGCGACCGTCAGCGGGACCGTGAACGGAAACACGATCACCGACACGGCCGACGTCGCGTTCACCGCGGTCGGCCCCGGGCCGCCGTCCGGCGCCACGTCCCAGATCACGGCCGCGCCGACGTCGATCCCCGCGAACGGGACCAGTCAGTCCACGATCACCGTCCAGCTCCGGGACGCGTCCAACACTCCGCTGACGACAGGCGGCGACGTCGTGGTCCTGTCCGAGAGCGCCGGGTCGCTGAGCCCGGTCATCGATCTCGGCGACGGATCCTACCAGGCGACGCTGACCTCGTCTTCGACTGCCGAGACGGCCACCGTGAGCGGGACCGTGAACGGGAACGCGATCACGGACACCGCGACGGTCACGTTCACCGCCGTCGGTCCCGGCCCGCCGTCCGGGCTCACGTCGCAGATCACGGCCGCGCCGACGTCGATCCCGGCGGACGGGACGAGCACGTCCACGATCACCGTGCAACTCCGGGACGCGAACAACGAGCCGCTCACGACCGGCGGCGCCGATGTCCAACTTTCGAAGACAGCCGGGTCTCTGAGCCCGGTCTTCGACAACGGCAACGGCACGTACAGCGCGACGCTCACGTCGTCCTCCTCGACGACGAACGTGACCGCCACCGTCAGCGGGACCGTGAACGGGAGCGCGATCACCGACACCGCCGTTGTGACGTTTACGGGCGTCACGCCGGTCGCGACGCGGCTCGAATTCGGCCAGCAGCCGAGCAACGCCCAGGCGGGCGCCTCGATCGCGCCTCCGATCACCGTGAGGGCCGTCGACAACGGTGGCGCGACCGTGACTTCGTTCACCGGCAACATCTCGATCGCCATCGGGAACAACCCCGGCGGCGGCACGCTCTCGGGCACGACGACGGTCCCCGCCGTCAACGGCGTCGCCACGTTCGGCAATCTCTCGATCAACCGGACCGGGACCGGCTACACGCTGACGGCGAGCTCGAGCGGGCTGACCGGCGCGACCAGCAACGCGTTCACGATCACGCCCGGGCCGCCCTCCGGCGCCACCTCGCAGATCACGGCGGTGCCGACCTCGATTCCCGCCAACGGGACCAGCACGTCGACGATCACGGTCGAGCTGCGCGACGCGGCGGGGAACTCGTTGACCGCTGGCGGCGCCACGGTGGTCCTGTCGACGACCGAGGGCAGTCTGGGGCCGGTGACGGATCAGGGGAACGGCCGGTACACGGCGTTCCTGACCTCGTCGTCGTCGACGACGACCGTGATCGCGACCGTGAGCGGGACCGTGAACCCCGGCGGCGCGATCACCGACACCGCCGCCGTCACGTTCACCGCCGTGGCTCCGGTCGCGACGCGGCTCCTCTTCGGTCAGCAGCCGACTCAGACCCAGGCGGGCGCCGCGATCACGCCGCCGGTCACCGTCCGGGCCGTCGACAACGCCGGCGCGACCGTGACCTCGTTCACCGGCAACGTCACGATCGCGATCGGGACGAACCCGGGCGGCGGCACGCTCTCGGGGACGGCGACGGTCGCGGCGGTCGGCGGCGTCGCGACCTTCAGCAACCTGTCGATCAACCGGAACGCGAACGGTTACACGCTGACCGCGGGCGCGAGCGGCCTCGCCGGCGCCACGAGCTCTCCGTTCACGATCACCCCCGGGCCTCCCTCCGGGGCCACGTCCACGATCACCGCCGCCCCGACGTCCGTCCCGGCCGACGGCGGAAGCACGTCGGTGATCACGGTCGAGCTACGCGACGTGCTCGGCAATCGCCGGACGAGCGGCGGGTCGGTCGTCACGCTCTCGACGACGGCCGGATCCCTCGGCCCCGTGATCGATCTGGGCGACGGCACGTACACGGCCACGCTGACGGCCCCTTCCGCCCCCGGCACGGCGACGATCACCGGCACGGTGAATGGCGCGTCGATCGCCGACAACGCCACCGTGACGTTCACGACGGCTCCCCCGAACACGCTGCGCCTGGCCTTCGTCCAGCAGCCCGGCAACACCCAGGCCGGCCTGACGATCTCCCCGCCGGTGACCGTGCGGGTCGTGGACCTCGCGGGCGCGACCGTGACCTCGTTCAGCGGCCAGGTGACGATCGCGATCTCCGTGAATCCCGCCGGCGGAACGCTCGCGGGGACGACGACGGTCACCGCCGTCGGCGGCGTGGCCACGTTCAGCTCGCTTTCGATCGCGCGCGCGGGAGTGGGTTACCGGCTCGCCGTCGGGGCGAGCGGAATCACGGGGGCGACGAGCGAGCCGTTCACGATCCTGCCGGGCCCGGCCTTCGGCCCGACGACGCTGATCACCGCCGAGCCGACTTCGATTCCAGCGGACGGAACGAGCACCGCCACGATCACGGTCGAGGTCCGAGACGCGCAGGGCAACCGGAGGACGACGGGCGGCGATTCGGTCACGCTCGCGACGTCTCTCGGCATCCTGAGCGCGGTCACCGACCTGGGGAACGGCACGTACAGCGCGATCCTCCGCTCATCGACGACGGCCGGCACGGCGACGATCACCGGAACCGTGGCCGGGGCTACGATCGTCGACACCGCGACGGTGACGTTCACCTCGTCCGGATCCTCAACGGCGACGCGGCTCGTCTTCGGGCAGCAGCCGGGCAACGCGCAGATCGGCGCGGCGATTTCGCCGCCCGTCACGGTGCACGCGGTGGACGGAGCCGGCGCCACGGCCACCACGTTCACAGGCAACGTCACGATCGCCCTCGGCCTCAACCCGACGGGCGCCGTGCTCTCGGGCACGACGACGGTGGCTGCGGTCGCCGGCGTCGCGACATTCGGCAACCTGATGATCGACCGGGCGGGCAGCTATACGCTCGTCGCCGGCGCGAGCGGGCTGACGGGCGTCACGAGCAACTCCTTCACGATCTCGGCCACGCCGCCTCCCACGACCGCCGACCTGGCGATCACGGCGAGCGTCGACGACGCCACACCCGCGGTCGGCGATACGGTCGTCTACACGATCCGTGTCACGAACCAGGGACCGGCGCAGGCGACGGGAGTGCAGGTCTCGTACCAGCTCAGCGACCGCCTGGCGTTCGTATCGTCGGTGCCGAGCCTGGGGAGTTACAATCCCCAGACGGAGATCTGGACCGTGGGCACGATCGAATCGGGCGCCGGGGCCACGCTCGAGATCTCCGCCCGGGTCCAGCGATGAGGAGGCCGACATGAGAAGGAGCTTGCTGGGCGCGATGCTCGCGATCGGCGCGACGAGCGTCGCGTGCACGGGCGTCGGGCCGCTTGGGACCAACGGGGTCGAGCTCACGTTGACCGCCGACAATTCCGTCCTGACGATCATCGGAGAGCAGACGCAGGTCGAGCTCGAGCTTCCCGACGGCATGACGACGACCGACCTGGAGGCCGTCTGGAGCACGAACGCGCCCCAGATCGCCTCCGTCGACGCCAATGGCCTCGTGACCGCGGTCGGCCAGGGCCTGGCCACGATCACCGCCCGGGTGGGCGCGATGTCGGCGTCGACGACGATCACGGTCGACGCGAACATCGTCGGAGTCGCGCAGGTGCTGTCGGGTCAGACGGATCCGAACGCGGCCAACAACAGCGCGACCGTCACGATCACGGTCCACGCCGACTGATCCTCTCGGATCACGGGCGCCACGGGACCAGCCTCCGGGTCAGCCGGTCGATCCCCCACGTCGAGAGAATCCCGAGCGCGGCGATGACCGTGAGCGTAGCGTAGAGCTGCTCGATCCTCAGGATCTCCCACGACAGCCACACCAGGGCCCCGAGGCCGCGCACCGCCGAGACGACTTCGACGGCGATCGTCACGTGGATCGCGGAGTTCAGCGCGATCCTCAGGCCCGCGAGGACGGTGGGCATGCTCGCCGGGAGGATCACGCGCTTGAACAGCCCCAGCCTCCCGGTTCCGTAGTTCGAGGCGACTTCGAAGTAGATGTCCGGGATCTGGCTGACGCCGGCCAGCGAGCTGATGAGAAGCGGAAAGAACGCCGCGATCGCGATGACGAACACCTTCGAGGCGTCGCCGATTCCCAGGAACACCATGACGAGCGGCAGGATCGCGATCTTGGGGATCGGGTAGAGGGCGCTCACGATCGGATCCGCCACCCGGCGGAAGGCCCGCGAACGGCCCATCGCGACTCCCGCCATAACCCCCAGCGTCCCGCCCACCACGAGGCCGATCGTCAGGCGATAGAGGGTCGCGCGGCCGTGCTCCGCCAGCTGTCCACTGCGTGCCAGGTCGACCACGCCGCGGGCGATCGAGCTGGGAGGCGGGAAGTAGAACCGCGGCAGGAGGTCGAGCCGCACGACCGCCTCCCACGCCAGCAGGATGCAGGCGATGACGAGGACCGACGACCATCCGCCACCCTCCCGCCCCTCGTCCGGCCTGCGGGTCAGTCGTGGATCGACAGCTGACGTCGCGCCTCCGCCTCCAGCAGACTCCAGATGTGCCATTTCACCTCCGTGATGTCGGGTCGGTCGGGGGCCGCGAGGCTCCTCGGACGAGGAAGCGGAATCGGGATCTCTTCCAGGATCCGACCCGGACGGCCGCTCATGACGAGCACTCGGTCGCCGAGGAGGATCGCCTCTTCGATGTCGTGGGTCACGAACACGACCAGCTTCCGGTCCTGCTGCCAGATCCCGAGCAGCTCCTGCTGGAGCAGGAGGCGTGTCTGCGCGTCCAGAGCGCCGAACGGCTCGTCCATGAGCAGGACGGGAACATCGCTCACGAACGCGCGCGCGATTCCCACCCGTTGCCGCATGCCGACCGAGAGCTCGTGCGGATAGCGGGATCCGAAGTCCAGCAGACCCACGCGCTCGAGGAACGACCGCGCGCGGTCGCGCCGCTCCGTCGTTCCGACGCCCTGCATCTCGAGGCCGAAGGCGACGTTGTCGACGACCTTCAGCCATGGGAAAACGCCGTGGTCCTGGAAGACGAGCGCGTTCCGCGGACGCCCGTTCCGCACGTTCGCATCCTCGAATCGGATCTCTCCCGACGACGGTGTCAGCAGCCCGGCCAGGAGCTTCAGCAGCGTCGTCTTGCCGCACCCGCTCGGTCCGACCACGCTCGCGATCTCGTGCCCCCCGACCGCGAAGGAAACGCCCTCGAGCGCCGCGATCCCGTGGCCGGCGTTGAGGTACCGGAAGCCGACTTCGTGGCAGGACACGCGTGTCATCGAGCCGCCCTCCCCGCCGCCTCGGTCACGAACGAGGGATCCCAATACTCCTCGGGATCGATGACCCTGTCGACCAGACCCTTCTCGAGCCCCCAGCGCTGGAACTCCTGCATGCCGTCGGTCTCGATCATGCCGTCGTCCCGCACGCTGACCCAGCAGGCCCGCTCGAGGGTCGCCGGGTCCAGCTCCAGCGCCCGGCTCAGGATCTCGATGTTTCGCGGCGTCTTGCCGCGGTTGTACTGCTCGACCCCGCGCAGGTAGCCTGCGATGAACCGCCGACCGGCCTCCCGCCGGTCTCCGAGCAGCCCGGGACCGAACAACAGGAGCCCGTACTGCAGGCCGGGAACGATCTCGGCCGCGCCCAGGATGACCTCGTGTCCGTCGGAGAGCAGCCGACTGAGCCACGGCTCGGACGTGGCGCTGAGGTCGATCAGGCCCCGGTTCATCGCGTCCGGCCTCGAGGCCAGCGGAATCGAGCGCACGTCGAGATCCTCGAGAGACAGGCCGTCCCGCGCGAGCCAGGTTTCGACGAAGTAGCCCTCCGCGAGGGACGGGTTGACGTCGATCCTGAGACCGTCGAGCGACCCCGGCGTGCGGTGCGTCGCCGCGATCTGCCGCCGCGCGACGAGGGCGTATGGACTGCATCCTCTGGCCTCGAGATAACCCTTGTCGGCGACGACCCGGATCAGGGACCCCGCGTTGATGGCGTTGAAGAGGCCCAGGAAGATCGATCCCGTGACCACGTCGAGGTCGCCGTGCTCGAGCAGGACGAGCGACGTCGCCGAATGGCCGGACAGGACATGTACCCGGACGTCCAGTCCCTCGTCGGCGAAATAGCCCTCTTCAAGGGCGATGAAGACCGGCGCGTTCTGGAGGAACGGGCGGATGCCGAGCTCGACGGTCATGGCCTGGCCGGCATCCGGACCGGGAACCGGCTCGGCCTTCGAACCGCAGGCCGCGAGGATCGCCAACGCGAAGAGCCGCACGGGGACGGCGGATCCCGGCGCTCTCATCCGCGACGGACGACCAGCGACGGGTACTTGCCCCGCGCGGTCCACTCGGTCGGGCGTCGCTCGACGCTCAACGTGCCCGCCATCTGCCAGAGCGAACGCGCGAAGTCCTCCATCCCGCTCCGCCCGGCCAGCGTGTCGAGCACGACCTTCCGGGCCGCGTCCTCGCTCGGCAGCCGGATCTCCGGATCGACGACCAGGATCATGCGCGAGAACCCGTCCGCGTCTTCGCGCTGATGGAGCTGATAGTGATGCGCAGCGCCGCCGAACGTCGCGGGAAGGACCTCCTCCAGGATGCGGACCATGTCGCTCCCCACGAGCGTTACCCCTTCCCCGGTGAGCTTGCGGTAGCTCCGGACCCCGCGCAGGTGCAGGCCGTATCCCGCTTCCTCGAGCGGGCATCCGCAAGACCGCCGCTCGACGATCCCGAAATCGTCGATCTCCACGTTCAGGAGGATCATGGGCGCGCTCGGATTCAAGGTCGTCAGGCAGAAGGCCTCCACGTCGATCTCGG
>DATBJO010000032.1:0-21596 GCA_036556305.1 Gemmatimonadota bacterium | reverse complement strand
GAGGCTGCCGTGGCGCGATCGGCTCCCGACCCGGTTCCTCCGCGCGAACCGCCGCGCGATCGCGACGATCGACAGGGAGGTGTTCGCGATCCTCGCGCGCCGCCGCGCGCGGCTCGTCGCCGAGGCGAACGAAGGAGACGGGGACCTTCTCGACGGTCTGCTCGGCGCCACCTATGCCGACGGATCGCGCATGACCGACGCGCAAGTCCGTGACGAGATCCTGACGTTGACGAGCACCGGGTACGAGACGCTCGGCGAGGCCCTGACCTGGACGTGGTATCGGCTCGCCCTCCATCCCGACGAGGAGGGCCGGCTGCTCGAGACCCTGGCGAACGGGAACGGCGGCGGAATCGCGCCCGGGGCCGCCGAGCGCGCCGAGCGACTCCTGGCCGAGGTCCTGCGGCTCCACCCGCCGACCTGGATCTTCGCACGCGTGCCGGTCGAGACCGACGATCTCCCGATCGGAGGCACCGTGAGTCCCGGCGACACGCTGCTCCTCTGCCAGTACGTCCTCCATCGCCACCCGCGCGCCTTCCCGGACCCGGACCGATTCGATCCCGACCGGTTCGCGGATGCGCGCCCGTCGCGCTCGGCCTATCTGCCCTTCGGCGACGGGGCTCACAAGTGCATCGGCGAGCATCTCGCGCGCCTGGAAGGCGTGCGCGTCCTGCTCCGCGTGTTGCCGCGACTGAGGTTCCGCGTGGAGGCCCCGGAGCGGGTCGAGCCCTATGGCGGGATCACGCTGCGTCCGTGGGGCGGCCTCCAGGCACGGGTCGAGGCCCGCTGAGCGTCCGGGCCCGATCGGCCTTCATCCTCGCGGTCCTCGGGCTCCAGGCCGTCCCGGTCGCCCGCGAGTTCAACGGTGCCCGTGAAACGCTGTGGCCGTTCCTCGCCTGGGGGATGTATCGCCATTTCGGGGAACCGCCCGTCGAGGCGGTCGTGCACCGGGTCGTCGCGGTGACCGCGGACGACGTTCGGCCCGTGGGTCCCGAGGACGCGGGGTTCGAGCGCTTCGCGTTCCGACGCTACTTCCAGGTCCCGATCGCGGAGGGGGATTCCGCGGCGGCGGCGGAGCTCGCCGGCCTCCTCGGCCGTCGGTGGCGCACGCCCGTTCGCGAGATCGTCGGCGTGGAGGGCGCCTACACGCTCGTCGGGGACAGTCTGCACGAGGCCGTGACCGAGCGGCGGCTCACGACCGGACCATGATCGCCCGCTGGGAACGATGGTGGTTTCCGCTCGACACCGGGTTCGACCTCGCGGTCTGTCGCATCCTCGTCGTCGGCGCTCAGCTGTTCGTGTTCGTGCCCCTCTTCGGGACGACGCCGGCCGAGCACGTCGCGGTCATCGATCACGCCGGGGCCTTCGATCACCCCCAGTGGATGATCGCCGCTCTCGCGGCGGCGATCCCTTTCGACGAAACCGTCTGGTCGAGCCTCGTGCGCGTCGTGTACCCGGTGATGATCGGCGCCGGGCTGACGACGCTGATCGGGGTGTGGACGCGCCTGTCGGCCTCGATCTTCGCGCTCGGGACGTGGTTCCTGGCCTCGCACGACGGGTCCTACGGCGAGGTCCATCACACCGAGGTCGTCCTCGCGATGTTCCTTCTGTTTCTCGCGCTCTCGCCCTGCGGCCGCCGCCTGTCGATCGACGCCCGGCGCCGTGGTCCTCCCGCGACCGAGACCGACGCAGCCGTCTGGCCGCTCAGGCTCACGCAGCTCCTCCTCGCGTGGAGCTATTTCTCGAACGCGATGGCCAAGCTCTCCTATTCGGGCACGCAGTGGATGAACGGGTACACGCTCCAGGAGAGCCTCCTGTACACGTCGATCCAGTGGAACCGGCCGCTCGGCCTGTGGCTGGCGCAGCAGCACGAGCTGTGCGTGGCGCTTTCGATCGCGACGATCGCGCTCGAGCTCGCCTTTCCGCTGGCGGTGTTCGTCCCGCGGACGCGTCCGCTGATCCTGATCTCGGGCGTCGCCTTCCATGTCGTCACGTTCCTGACGATGAACGTCGGCTTCTTCCAGCACATCGTCCTGTACGCCGTGTTCGTCGATTTCGAGGGCCTCGCGGCGCGCGTCCGGACGGCGCGCGGACGCCCGGGCTTCGGACGGATGGGCGGCTATACTCTGGGTCGCCCATGACACGGGAAGCGCTCCCGAGGAGGTCCGGATGAGTCGAGACCCAGGCCGGCGGCTCGTGGTCCTCGGGATGAAGGTCGGAGATCCGGCGAGCATCGAACGCTGGGCGGCCGAGGGCCACCTGCCCGTGATCCGCTCGATCATGGAGCGTGGATGCCATGGGCGGCTCGCCGGTCCCGAGCGGCTCTGCGAGCACGGATCGGCGACGACTCTGTTCACCGGCGTGCCCGCCGACCGGCACGGCTACTACTACTTCCGCCAGCTCGTTCCCGGCAGCTACAGGCTGGCGCCGTACGGAGCGGGGCAGGTGGGCGTGCGGCCGTTCTGGGCCCGACCCGACGTCTTCGACGGCAGCGTCGCCGTCATCGATGTGCCGGAGATCGCGCCGTCCCCGGGCGTCCGAGGTCATCAGCTCGTGAACTGGTGCTATCATCAGGCGGATCTGAACATCGCGCCCCACGCGTCCGAGCCGCCGGAGCTTCTGAACGACGTTCGGGATCGCTTCGGGGAGCCGCCGGACATCCTGGGCGACACCGCCAACGGAACGCCGGACGAGGACCGTCACGACCTCGACCGGTTCCTGAACAGCGTGCGGACCAAGGGGGAGCTCTGCCGGCACGTGCTCTCGCTCGGCGACCCCGAACTGGTGGTCGTCACGTTCGACGAGTCCCACACCGCCTCGCATCGATACTGGCGGTACCGTCCGGGGGCGGCGGAGGGCGCCGCGGGCGACGCCACCCTGCGTAACGCGATCCGCTCCGTATACGAGGCGGTGGACCGCGAGTTCGGGCGGCTCCTCGACCGGATCGGCGAAGGAGCCGACGTCGTCGTGTTCAGCCTCTTCGGCATGCAGGATCAGTATCCGACCGAAGAGATGAACGAGGCCCTGTGCCGCGCGCTCGGGTATCAGTTCCGTCGCGAGGGGAGCGGCGGACGGCCGCGTCCGATCGACGTCGCGCGCCGGATCATCCCCGAGAGGTGGCGGGTCGCCATCAGCCAGCGCCTCCCGGGACGGCGTCAGGAGGCTCTGCTGGCCGATCTCTTCGCCAACGGCACGGATTGGGGACGCACGACCGCGTTCTCGCTGCCGTCCCTCTACACGGGGTTCATCCGGGTCAACCTCCGTGGACGCGAGCCGGCGGGGATCGTGGCCCGCGAGGAGTACGGTTCGGTGCTCGATCGCCTGGAGGCCGATCTCCGGACGCTCGTGCACCCCGAGACAGGCGCGGCCGTGATCGAGTCGATCGTCCGCACGGTGGACGTCTACGGCGGCGAGCCTCCGCACAGGCTCCCCGACCTCTTCGTCGAATGGAAGCCCGGGACCGAGCTGCTCGAGAGCGTCCGTCACCCGCGCGGAGAGCTCCGGCAGCGGAGACCCTCCTTCTGCCCCGGCAGCGAGGAGACGCTGACGGGCTTCGTCGCCGCCGCCGGACCGGGCCTCGGCGGACGCGGTCCGGTCGGCGATCTGTCGCTCGTCGACTTCGCGCCCACGCTCCTGGCGCTGCTGGGGCGCGTCACGCCGGCGGACATGCCGGGCCGGCCCCACCCCGGCCTCCTGGGATGAGAGCCACGAAATCCCGGCTCGGGACGGTGTGCGCCGCCGCGGTTCTCGCGCTGTCGGCCATCGACTGCGGCCGCGCGCCGGGGGACGAGCCGGCGGACGGCGCCCGCCCGGGCGCGCGCGCGCCGGACGGCTTCGATACGGCGGCCGTCGACACCCTGCCGGGCGCTCCCGGGGTCCTCGACCGGGAATCCGGCACCTACCGCCTGTCGATCCCGCGCGACGACCTCGTCGTCACCGTCGACGGGAGTCCTCTCGCCCCGGGGACGGACCTCGAGGGCCGGGTGACGCTCGTGCCGGTGCCCGGCGGGGCCGTTCTCACCGCCGAGCTGCCGATGCTCGTCGACGAGGTGAATCCGGTGATCTCCGCCGCGCTCCTCCACAACCTGGCCGTGACGGGCCTCCACACGCACTTCGCCCGCGACGAGCCCAGAGTCTGGTATCTCCACCTCGCGGGGATCGGCGAGACGGACAGCCTCGCGGCGGGCGTGGGCGCCGTTCTCCGGACGCTCGAGGACGTGAAGGGCCAGCCGCGGGAAACCCCGCCCGTCCTCGATGCCACGACGACGCTGAGCCCGGCGGCGGTCGACAGCGTGCTGCGCCTGCGAGGTCAGCGGCGACAGGGCGCGTACGAGTTCACGCTGCCCCGCTCGACGCGATTCGACGGATACGATCTGGACGCGGCGTCGGGGATCTCGACGCGCGTGACCTTCGCCGGAAGCGACGCGCGCGCACGCGCGGGCGGGCGTTTCGCCGTGACGCAGGCCGAGCTCCAGCCGGTGCTGCGCGCCCTGCGCGCCGGTGGGATCGACATCTTCTCGATCGATGACCCTCTGGCGGGCGAGGAGCCGCGCTTGTACTTCGTCCACTTCCAGGGACGGGGCCGCGCGATCGACCTCGCGCGGGCGGTCCGCGACGCCCTCGACGCCCTGGCGACCTCGGGGGGCTGAGCGTGCTCGTCGCGTTGACCCGCGAACCGTCGTCCTCGCTCTCCGAGGGTGAGCGCACGTTTCGCGTCCACGAGCCGATCGACGTCGAGAAGGCGCGTCGCCAGCATCGGGCCTACCGGCGCGCCCTCGCCGAGGCCGGCGCGGAGGTGATCGCGCTCCCGGCCCTGGAGGATCTCCCCGACGCCGTGTTCGTCGAAGACGTCGCGATCGTCCTCGACGAGGTCGCGATCCTGCTCCCGATGGGCGTGGCCAGCCGGGCCGGGGAGCCGGAGCGGATCGCGGCCGAGCTCGAGCGCTGGCGCGAGGTCGTGAGGATGCCGGAGGGAGCGCGCGCCGAAGGCGGCGACGTCATGCGCCTCGGAAGGACCCTGTACGTGGGCCGGACGGGCCGCACCGACGGCGAGGGGATCGCGGGACTCTCGGCCGCGACGCTCGACCTGGGATACCGTGTCGTCCCCGTGCACGTCGCCGGCTGCCTGCACCTCAAGTCGGCATGCACCGCGCTCGACGACGAGACGATCCTGCTCAACCCGGCATGGGTGGACGCGTCCGCCTTCGCGGCCACCCGCGTCGTGGAGGTGGCCGCCGACGAGCCGTGGGCCGCGAACGCGGTCACGGTCGGCGGCGCGGTCCTGCTCCAGGAGGGATGTCCACGGACGGCCGGGCGCGTCTCGGGGGCGGGACACGAAGTGCGCCTGATCGACGTGAGCGAGCTGGCGAAGGCCGAAGGGAGCCTGACGTGTCTCAGCCTCCTGTTCGACGCCCGGCACGGTGCCGGAGGCGGCGAGCCGATGTCCTGACGCAGCTTAACGCGGGGCGGAGGCTCGCCGTCCATTCACGAACGCATGCGGCCGTCGGATCGCGACGGCCGGATCACGACCATCGAATGGAGGCACGGATGCGGAACGGATCGAGATGGCTGGGGGCCCTGGCCGGAGTGCTCGCGCTCGCGATCGCGACCCCGGCGCTGGCGCAGGACGAGGCCCCGGGCGAGTCCCAGACCGAAGCCCGGGTCCACGAGCGGCATCACGGGGAGGGCGGGCACGACGTGGAGAAGCGGATCGAGCACCTTCGCGAGGCGCTCGAACTCAGCGACGCGCAGGTGACTCAGATGCGCGGGATCTTCGCCGAGCACAGCGAAAAGTTCCGCGAGCTGAAGGAAGCCGAGGATCGGGATGCTCTGCATGCGCTCCGCGAGGAGCTCCACGACCGTTTCGCCGCGGTCCTGACCGAGACCCAGCGCGAAAAGCTCGCGACCCTCCGACGAGAGCACCACGGCGACGGCCAGCATCGCGAGCGGGAAGGCAAGGGTCGCGATCACGAGGGCCACGACGAGGTGGAGAGCTAGGCGGGCGGCGCCTCTTCCCGCATCCCCAGGCGATACGCGGCGTCGGCCGGTCGCAGGGGGCGCGAGAACCAGAGCGGCCGGCGGAGCCCCCCGGGCTTGGCCGGCCGCGTCTTCGCGAGCCATTCGCGGTAGATCGCGTGACTCTTCGCGGTATCGACGACGACGTCGCCGTAGCGGTCCCCCTCACGCGCGGGCTCGAGGCGCACCTTCTGGTGCCAGCAGTGCATCCCGGAGACGGGATCGGGCTGGACGGGGAACGCGAGGTTCTGGTGGACGCCCGCGTCGCTCCACCAGATGCGCGCGGTGTCGGGATCGTCGGAGTCGAACGACTCGACCTCGCGCTCGTGTCGGATGCGCCAGACCCCGCCGCCGTCCCCGCGCTCTTCCTCCAGCGACACCTGCGCCGCCGTCCAGCCGCCGACGCCCGGATTCGACCCCAGCCGCCAGCGACCCATGTGGTGCGAGCACGCGACGATCCCGGGACGCAGTCCTTCGGTGACCCAGGCCCGCACGACGAACCATCCGATCGCTGTGTTCACGCGGACGAGGTCGTCGTTCTCGAACCCGATCCGGTGCGCGTCGACGGGATGGGCCCAGAGCGGATTCCGGTGCGAGATCTCGACCAGCCATTTCGCGTTCGCCGATCGCGTATGGATCAGGGTCGGCAGTCGGAACGTGGGCAGCAGGAGCGCCTCGCCGCCGGCGCGGTCGAGCTCCGACCAGTGGACGTGGGAGCGCACGTACCCGGGCACGGCATGCTCGGGCCAGCCGAACTCGCCCATCGTGGGGGACCAGAACTCGAGCTTCCGCGACGGCGTGTCGAACCCCGCGACGCGGACGCCGTCGACGTCGACGCCCTTCGCGTCGGCGGCGGCGGGCTTCTCGTAGAAGCGGTAGTCGTCGCTCTTCACGCGGAACGCGCCGTAACGCCGCATGTACCGGAGCGGCGTGAGCCCTTCCGCAGCGGCCGCCTCGGGAAGGCCCGGGACCGAGTTCTCGAAGATCCAGCCGTAGTACTCGTCCACGGTCAGCTTCTCGCCCGCCCGGGACGGGGACTCGAACCAGCGCCGGATCCCCATCGCTCCGTCGGGGTCGATCCGCCACGAGAGGTCGATCCACAGCTCGTCCTCCTCCCACACCTCGCCCGGGTTCGCGTCGCGCGAGTCGCGGATCGTCTCGCCCGCCGCCTCGCGGAACGCGCGCAGGACCGGCTGTCGGAAGCCGATCCACGCGCCCGCGCTCGTCTCCTGGCTCATGAGGTCGTGCCGCTCGGGCCCGTGGCCCGTCGGCAGGACGTAGTCGGCCCAGTACGCGCTCTCGTTCCAGGTCGGGGTCAACGCGACGTGGCATCCGACCTTGTCGGGATCGCGGAGCGCCTCGATCCACGACAGGCCGTCGGGGTTCGTCCACACCGGGTTGTAGACGCGGGTGAAGTACACTTCGATCCGGCCGCGCCCCTCCTTGAGGAAGTGGGGCAGGAGGAACGACAGCTCGTGGTGGGATAGCGGATACTCGGGCGGGAACGTGAGCTCGTTCCAGCGCTCGCCGGGCGGCGGGGTGAGCGGCATCGTCGCGACGAACTTGTCGCGCGCGGCGGGTGTGGTCCCGCCCGGCGTCGCGACGCTCCCGGTCAGGACCACGAGCCACTCCAGGCAGCGCGCGACCTGCCAGCCGCCGAGGTTTCCCGACGCGGCGCCGCGCCAGACGTGGGTCGCGAGCGCGCCGCGCGCGCGGCCGATCTCCCGCGCGACCTCGACGATCGTCGCCGCCGGGATCCCGCTCTCCCGCGACGCGAATTCGGGCGTGAATTCGGCGTAGGTCTCGCGCGCGGCGGCGACGAACTCGTCGACGCCCGAGGCGCCCGGCGCCGATCCTCCCCGATCGCGAGCCCGCCGCGCCGCCTCCGGATGCGCGGCCTCGAGCCAGGCCTCCCAGTTCACCCACCGGCGCAGGAATTCGCGGTCGTGGAGTCCCTCGTCGAGGATCACGTTCGCCATCGCGAGGAGGACCGCGGCTTCCGTCCCCGGCCAGGTGGGGAGCCACCAGTCCGCCATCGAAGCCGTATTGGAGAGACGCGGGTCGAGGACGGCGACCTTCGCGCCCTTCGCCTTCCCCTCGACGATCCGCTGCGCGTGGGGATTGAAGTAGTGGCCGGCCTCGAGGTGCGCGGAGAGGAGCAGGATGAACTTCGCGCGCGCGTGGTCGGGCGACGGGCGGTCGCTCTGGTGCCAGAGCGCGTAGCCGAGCCGCGCGCCCGAGCTGCAGATGTTCGTGTGCGAGTTGTGGCCGTCGATCCCCCAGGCCTTGAGGACACGATCCATCGCGCCGTCGTAGCCGGGACGGCCGACATGGTACATGACCTCCTCGCCGCGGCCCTCGGCGATCGCCGTCCGGATCCGCCCGCCGATGTCGTCCAGCGCCTGGTCCCATGACACGCGCTCCCACCGGCCCGAGCCGCGCGCGCCGGCACGCTTGAGCGGATACAGGATCCGCTCCGGGTCCTCGACCTGGTTGATCGTCGCGGGCCCCTTGGCGCAGGTGCGGCCGCGGCTCCCCGGATGGATGGGGTTCCCCTCGAAGCGACGGATTTCACCACTCTGTTTGTCAACGTAGGCGAGGAGCCCGCAGGCGGACTCGCAGTTGAAGCAGATCGTCGGGACGAGACTGTACCGGCGCTCGACCTTCCGCGGCCAGGCCGCCGGGTCGTACTCGACCCAGTCGTCCCACTGCTCGGGCCCCGGCGCGCTCGAGAGGATCCACTCGCCGCCGCCCGGATAGCGGCCTTCGCGCGGAGGGTGCACGGCGCTCACCTCAGCTGAGCGGAACGCTCTGACCCGCGCGGAGCCAGGCGTGTTCCCAGATCCAGAGCGCCGCCAGCGCGCCGAGCGCGGCGGGCCTGAGCGCCGCCGAAGGGAGGTCCACGACCGCGGCCGCGAGCGAGAAGAGCGCCCCCGCCGCCGCCGTGGCGAGCGCGGCGAAATACCATGGCCGCAACGCCCCGCGCTTGAGCGTCCGCGACGCCCGTTCGGAATCGCGCGTGGCGTGGGTCACGCCCATCTCGCCGAGGACGACGAAGCAGAGATGGAGCGCGAGTCCCGCGCAGAGAAGGCCGGCCACCGTGCCGAGGCCACGGACGTCCGTCGATCCCCCGGCCACCAGGAGGATGGCCGCGACCGCGAGACCCGCGACCACGGCCTGCACGACGAAGTGGAGGGGAAGGAGCGGGCTCTGCCAGAAGTCCCGTCCTTTGGCCTGCGCGAACAGGTAGCCGCTGTAGCCGGCTCCGGCGACCGCCGCCACGACGAGCGGCCACCGGAGCCACGCGAGCCCGCTGCTCGCCGGCGCCCACCAGGACGCTAGGAACCACGCCGCCCCGAGCCCGCCGAATGCCACGAGGACGAATGCGCCCCGCGCGAGCCACGAGCTCCAGTTCGGGCGCCACAGGATCGACAGAAACCGCTCCGGGCGTTTGAGGTCCCCGACCAGGAGCGCGGTCGTGAGGCCGAGGAACAGGAGGCCGACGAGCGGCAGGCCGAGTCGCACGAGCGGGCTGCCGGGGAGCCCGAGCCACGGGGCGAGGGCCGCCATCAGGAACGCCCCCGCCGCGATCGACTTGGTCCACAGATACCCCGACACCTTCCAGCCCCACGGAAGCGCGTGCGGAACGTCGTATGTCGTCCGCGCGGGCGCGAGGCCGGCCCAGACTCCGCGGAAGAATTCGGCGTCGGGGAAGTCGTCCGCGGTCATCGCCTGGGCGAAGGCCGGAGGAGGCAGGTCGCTCCCCAGCCACGCCGCAGGCGGCTCGGGCGCGCGCCTCGCGGCGGGCCGCGCGGATTCGTCGCCCGCGTGCGCCCCGTTTCCGATCCGCGCCCCGTCGCCGCGCGGAACGCTCTCCGTCGCCGCCCCCGGCGCGCGATCGGCCCACAGGTACCCTCCCACCGGCGACGAGGCTCCCGGGACGAGCGCGCGCGGCTCGCCGTCGAGGTAGAAGACCTTGGGCATCGTCCCCTTCTCGGGCTTCCGCACGTCGACCTTCTTCGTGGCGACGATCTGCGCGACCCGGGTGGTCGGATCGTCCAGGTCGCCGACGAGGATCGCTTCGGCGGGACACACGGTCGCGCACGGCGGTTCGAGGCCGATCTCGATCCGGTGCGCGCAGAAGTTGCACTTCTCGGCCGTCCCGCGATCCGGATGGATGTAGAGCGCGTCGTAGGGGCAGGCCTGCATGCACGCCTTGCAGCCGATGCAGGCGTCGCGATCGAAGTCGACGATCCCGTCGTCCCGCCGATAGAGCGCCGTCGTCGGGCAGATCTCGACGCAGGGCGCGGCCTCGCAGTGGTTGCAGCGGAGCACGGTGAAGAACCGCCGCACGTCGGGGAAGGCGCCCTTCTCGACGTACTTGACCCACGTCCGGTAATCCCCGAGCGGGACGTCGTGCTCGGCCTTGCACGCGACCGAGCACGCGTGACATCCGATGCAGCGTCCCTGATCGATGACGAACGCGTAGCGCAATGGACCCGGCTCTCCGATGGCGGGATGACGTTTCGCGCGCCGGCCCGAACGCTACCCGCCCCGCGGCTTCCCGGTCAAACTGACCGGAAGGCCGCCGCTGACGATCGAGATCCTCGATCCAGCGCGCGATCGCGCGTACGTCCTCGAAACGCACCAGCGTCGCGCGCGGCTGCGCGGCATGCAGCAGCTCGGGGTCCCTGGTCGGCCCCGGGACTCGGCGGTATATCCGGCCGCCATGACGGGTGACGGCACGGGATCCTCGCGCCGGGGGATCGCGCCCTGCTTCATCGTGGAGGACGTGGTCCGGACGGCGCACTGCATGTCGGGCCAGGTCGGCGGGTCCGGAGGCATGCGCCGCAACCGCCTCGCCGATCCCGAGTGCGAAGCCTGGGCCGCCTACGGCTGCCGCGACTTCGACGTCGAGGACGGCAACGGCGATCGGCTTTGCTTCGGGCAGGACATCGAGACGCGATGAATCGCGAGAGCGTCTCGACCGGCAGCCCCTACGAGCCGATCGTCGGTCTCTCGCGCGCCGTGCGGATCGGCGATCTCGTGGTCGTCGCGGGAACCGCGCCGCTCGGGCCCGACGGGAAGACCGTCGGCGTCGGCGACCCTCGAGCCCAGGCGCGGCGCTGCTTCGAGATCTCGCGCGCGGCGCTCGAGCAGCTGGGCGCCCGGCTCGAGGACGTCATCCGCACCCGGGTCCTCCTGACCCGGATCGAGGACTGGAAGGCCGTCGCCGAGGTGCACGGCGAGCTCTTCCGCGAGATCCGCCCGGTCAACACCATCATGCAGGTGAGCCGGTTCATCGATCCCGACTGGCTCGTCGAGACGGAGGTCGATGCGGTCGTGAGCTCCGGGCGGTGAGCGCGTGAAGGCGTACGTCATGACGACCGGCGCGCTGTTCGGCCTGCTGTCCCTCGTGCACGTCTGGCGGGTCGTCGGCGGCGAGCGGTCTCTGGCGGGGGACCCCTGGTTCGTCCTCTTCACCGGCATCGCGGCGGCGCTTTTCCTCTGGGCCGTGTGGCTCCTCAGGGGCTCGACGCGATCATGACCGAGCCTGACGAGGGAGCTCCGGCGACGAACAGCCACTGAGATCGCGTACCGCTCGCCGGCGAAGCCTCGCCCGACGAGTCTCCCGGCGCTAGCCTCGGCGGCATGCGGGACGTCACGCGCCTCGACGCCACGGCCCAGGCCGACCTCGTCCGCCGCGGCGAGGTGACGCCGCTCGAGCTCGTCGACGCCGCGATCGAGCGCATCGAGCGCGCGAACCCGGCCGTCAACGCGGTCGTCACTCCTACGTTCGAGCGGGCCCGGGAGGCGGCGCGGGGAGAGCTCCCGGACGGCCCGTTCCGCGGCGTCCCCTTTCTCCTCAAGGACCTCTCCGCCGCCTGGGCCGGCGTTCGGATGACCTCAGGTTCGGCGTTCCTCGCGGACTTCGTGGCGCCGGTCGACAGCGTGCTCGTCGAGCGCTACCGGGCCGCGGGCCTCGTCTTTCTGGGGAAGACGAACACGCCCGAGTTCGGCTTCCTTCCGACGACCGAGCCGGCGCTGTTCGGCCCGACCCGGAACCCGTGGGACCCGGGCCGCACCGCGGGCGGCTCGAGCGGGGGCTCGGCGGCCGCCGTCGCCGCGGGCATGGTCCCGATCGCGCACGGGAACGACGGCGGGGGCTCGATCCGGATCCCGGCCTCGTGCTGCGGGCTCGTGGGACTCAAGCCCACCCGCGCGCGGATCACCCAGGCGCCGCTCCTCGGCGACATCATGGGCGGACTCGTCGTCGACCACGCGCTCGCCCGCACCGTGCGCGATTCCGCCGCCCTCCTCGACGCCACCGCGGGCCCCGCGCCCGGCGACCCCTACGTCGCGCCGCCGCTGGCGCGGCCGCTCCGGGACGAGGTCGGGGCCGACCCCGGCCGGCTCCGGATCGCGTGGAGCGCGGCGAACCCGATCGGCGCGCCCGTCCATGCGGACTGCGTGCGCGCGGTGGAAGAGGTCGCGGCGCTCCTCGAGGAGCTCGGCCACGAGGTCGAGGAGGGAGCCCCCGCCGTCGAGGGCGATCTCCTCTACGACTCCTTCCTCGCGGTCTGGCTGGCGGGGCACGCGTGGGGCATCGACGGGATGGCGCGGGCGACCGGGCGGAAGCCCGATCCGGACCGCTTCGAGCCGCTCACGTGGGCGCTCCATCGGATCGGCCGCGAGGTGCGCGCGGCCGACTACCTGCTCGCGGTCACGGCGCTCCAGCGGATCGCGCGCCAGGTGGCGGCGTTCTTCGCCGCGTGCGACCTGTGGCTCTCGCCGACCCTGGCCGAGCCGCCCGTCCCGCTCGGGACCTTCGATCGTCGGTCCCCCGACGCCATGGCGGTCTTCCGCCGGGCGAGCGAGTTCGTGCCCTACACGCCGCTCTTCAACGTCACCGGTCAGCCGGCGATCAGCCTGCCGCTCCACTGGAACGCCGCCGGGTTGCCGATCGGCGTCCAGCTCGCGGCGCGCACCGGCGACGAGGCGACGCTGGTCCGGGTGGCGGCCGCGCTCGAGGAGGCCCGCCCCTGGGCCGGGCGCCGGCCGCCGCTCGAGGCCGGCGCAGGGACGGGGCCCGGCCGCCGGGCCGAAACCGGCGGACCGGCGCGCGCGTAGGGAAGGCAAGACAAGGAGGACACCCATGCGCACCAGCCCGTACGCGTCGTTCTCGACCCATCCGGTCCGCGGGATCTTCGGCATCCTGGCCTGGCCGCGGACCTACCTCAATCTGGCGTACCTCATGCTCGGCTTTCCGATCGGTCTCGCGTACTTCGTCTTCTACGTGACCGGCGGCGCGCTCGGCGCCGGGCTGTCGATCCTCGGGATCGGGCTCGTGATCCTGTTCCTCCTGATCCTCGCGGCGTGGGCGTTCGCGCATTTCGAGCGCCTGCTCGCCAACGCGATGCTCGGCGCGGACGTCCCTCCGCCCCCGCCGACCGCGACCGCCGAGGGCGGATGGCCGTGGGTCAAGAGCGTGCTCGGGAACCCCGTGACCTGGAAGGGTCTCGCGTTCCAGCTCCTCAAGTTCCCGCTCGGCCTCGCGAGCTGGATCCTCGCGGTCGTCGTTCTGTCGGTCGTCGTGGGGTTCATCGCGGCTCCCGTGGCGCTCGCCTTCGGCGGCACGATCCAGATCGATCCGTGGTGGGTGGCCGACACTCAGGGAGAGGCGTGGATCGCGACCGCGATCGGCCTCGTCGCGCTGATCCCGGCGCTCCATCTGCTGAACGGGGTCGCGTACCTGTGGGCGCTCTTCGCCCGGCTCATGCTCGGCCGGCGCGAGCCGAAGGAGCCCGCCCGCGAGGTGTGGGTTCCGAGCCCCGTGCAGTCTCCGGTTCCCGCCCTCTGATCCGTCCGCGCTCCGCGGGCCGCCCGTTGCGGCGGCCCGCCTCGCGCTAGAGCCGGCCCGCCGCGGCGCGGACTCCCGGCGAGAGCTCCCCGATCCGGGCCCGGAGGGCGTCGACGAGGGCCGCCGGGTCGTCCCCGGGCCTCGGCGCGTCGATCGGAGCCCCGAACCGGACCGCGACGCGCGCCCGCCTCCACCACACGTTCCGCGGCCAGCGCGCGCCTTTGGGAAGGACCGTCAGGAGTCCGGCGGCCGCGCACGGCACGACGGGGAGCCGCAGGTCCGACGCCAGGATCGCCACCCCCGTCCGGAACGGGAGCAGCGCGCCGTCGGTCGAGCGCTCGCCTTCCGGGTAGACGAGCGGGCAGCCCCCGCGGTCGGCCACCTCGCCCGCGATCCGCAGCGTCGGTCGCCAGTCTCCGGTCTGGAGGAGCGGGATCAGGTCGAGGCCGGACACCGCGAGCGCATACTGGAGACGGCCTCCGCGCGCGTTTTCGAAATGCTCCCACATCGCCGTGGTCGCGATCCGGTGGGAGAGCCGCGGGGGAAGCGCGAACAGGACCGCGCCCGGATCGAGCTCGCTCACGTGGTTGGCCGCGATCAGGAACGGGGGCTCGAGTCCCTCGAGCCGGTCCATCCCCGCCGCGTCCAGGTCGACGAGCGAGCGCCAGAGCGGTCGGAGCACTCCCTGCGCGAGCGCGAACCGGAGCGCCCGCACAGGACGACGATGCCGCCAGCCCGCCTCGGGCACGAGCCGCGGTCCCGCGGGCTCGCCCGGCCGCGACCGCGTCTGGGTCCGCGTCGCCGCGCCCGCCAGGGCGGCGGCGAGCTCCCCCAGACGTCGCTCCGGGGCCGCGGCCTCGGCCGGCAGCGGAACCCCGTAGGTCATCTCGATGCGGGTCGCGAGCTCGACCCGGTCGAGGGAGCCGAGCGCGTCGCCGAGGCGGGTCTCCGGAACCAGCGCCCGCGCGTCGAATCCGCCGATCTCGGCGACCATCCGGGCGACGGGATCGAGCCGCGCGGGGTCCGGCCCGGGCTCCGCCACCGCCGCGTCGCGACCCGGGCCCGCGAGCCAGGCGCGGACTTCGGCGACGCGCGGCTTGCCCGTCCGCGTGCGCGGGAAGTCCGGGTCGGGCCACACCCGCCAGGCGCGGATCCGGGCGGCGTCGGCGAGCCCTTCGTTGGCCGCCGCCACCGCGCGAGCCGGGTCGGCGCCCGGGCGGACGACGAGGACCGCGCAGACCGCCCCGGCCTCGCCCCACGGCCGCTCGAGGACGACGGCGTCGACGATCCCCGCTTGCGCGGCGAGCGCCCCGGCGAGCGAGGCGGGATCGAGGTTCACGCCCGCCGGTGTCACGATCCGCTCGTCCTTCCGGCCGAGGAACCAGAGCCGCCCCTCCGCGTCGAGGCGCCCGAGGTCGCCCGTGTGGAGCCAGCCCTCCGCGTCGACTCCTCCGGCGACGTTCGCTCCGCGCACGAGGATCTCCTGGTCGGGAGCGATCCGGACCCCCACGCCCGGCAGCGGGCGGCCGAGGGAGCCGGGTCGCGAATCGAACGGGTGATCGAGGGTCACGAGCGGCGCGGTCTCCGTGAGGCCGTAGCCCTGGACGACCGCGTACCCGAGAGCGCGCCAGAACTCCGCGACCTCCGGATCGAGCGGGGCGCCCCCCGAGACGACGGCGACGAGCCGCGGTCCGAGCTCGAGACGGAGACGGGCGAAGACGAGGGCGCGGGCCCACCAGCGGCGCCCCGCGGCCCGCGCGCGCCGCGCCTCGAAGCCCTTCGATCCCCAGATCTCCGCGCCCCGCGCCGCGAGCCAGCTCGCGAGGAGCGCGAGCGTCCGCGGAACGGTGGCGAGCGCCCACGCGCGCTCGCGCCGGAGGGCGCGCGCGAGATCCGGCGCCGGCATCGGCGCGAGGAGTGCCGAGTCGGCGGCGAGGAGAGTCGGCGCGAAGACGCCCATGACCTGCCCGTAGAGGTGGGAGAGGGGCAGGGCGCACGCGATCCGGAGCCGCGGGGCCAGCCGGAGCCAGCCCCGGTACTCGCCGATGCCGGTGTCCAGCGCGTCCAGGACCGCGCGCAGATTCGCGTGCCGCACCGTGACCGCACGGGGATCGCCGCTCGTTCCCGATGTGAGGACGATCTCGGCCGGGCGGTCCGGGTCGTCGCGTGGGAGGGGAGGCGACGTGTCGCGGGACGGTCGGATCGGCGGCGACTCGTCGATCTCGATTCGCGGGAGGTGGAGGTCGAGGCGCGGCACGCCGGGCTCGTCGCACCAGGCCACGATTCCGAGCCCCGCGATCGCGTCGCGGGCCCGGGCCGGCGGGAGCGAGACGTCGAGGGGAACCGCGACGCCGCCCGCCCGGAGGACGCCGAAGAACGCCGCCGGCCACAGCGGGCCGTCACCCAGCCAGAGGGCCACCCGGTCGCCCGGCCCGACGCCGAGCGCGCGGAGCCGGCCGGCCACCTGATCTGCCGCGGTCGCGACTTGGGCGGCCGTCCAGCCGCGACGCCGGTAGGGCTCGACGCGCCGCACCGCTCGCGCGCTTTCCCGCAGGCGGTCGAGGAACGCGAGGAGATCCGCTCTCGGCGGCGTCGCCTCCCGGTTCATCCCTCCAGTCTCGTCCGTCGTCTCGCCTTCCGCCCGTCCTTCGTTCTATCATCGAGGCGAATCGCCGGAGGAGGACGGTGCGTTGACCGAGAGACCCCCCGTGCGGCCCGCCACGCGACGCGCCTGGATCCTGCCGGGCGTATTGCTCGCCACGGTCGCCATCCTGGCCGCCACGTTCGTGGTCGGGTCCCTGCGTCGGCCCGAGCCGCCGTCGTTCGTGCCCGGCGAGCCGAATCCGCATCCGGTCGGCGACTCGCTCGTCGGTCCCCGGCTCGAGACGGTGGACGCGACCGACGAGCGCCGCTGGCGCTGGTTCGATTTCTCGCGCGACGCCGTCGTCGAGTCGCCGGGCCCGCGCGACTGGGACCTGGGCTTCCGCCGCCATCACGTCCTCGTCAACGGGGGACCGGGGTTCGCCGGGGAGGGGGGCGCGATCGCGCTGGAGGGCGTCGTCTTCGACTCGCTCGCGGAAGTGCCGGAGACGGGCTACCTGCCCTCGGAGGCGGGGCGCGACTCGACGAACCCCGCGTTCGACGACTGGTACGACTACGGCTTCACCAGCCACCTGCTCCAGCCCAGGCCGATCGTCTACGCGATCCGCACCGCCGACGGGCGCTACGCCAAGCTCGAGATCGTCAGCTACTACTGCCCGGAGGCCGTGTCCGGCTGCGTGACGATCCGCTACGCCTACCAGGGCTCCGGCGCGCGCGCGTTCTAGCTCACTTGATGGTCGCCGTGCCCTTGATCACCGTGAGCGTTGGCGGCGACGTCAGGTTGGGCGGAAGGCCGCCGGCCCCTGCCAGGACCGCATTGACCGGCCGCGAGAGGTTGACGAAGAACGTCTCCGCCCCCTCGATCGGCTTCTTGTCGCTGCAGACCGACACCGAGACCTGCTGCGTTCTCGGGATCTGGGGACTCTGGAGGAGATTGGCCGGTGGCGCGAAGGACAGCGTCCCGGATTTCGTCAGGTAGTCGACGTTCTCCGTGGATTTCGGGCACGCGGTTCCGGCCCCGGCGGTCCCCGGGGACGTGTTGAAATCGACGGTCACCGGCCTCTGGCTGATCGGGCCGGTCAGGGAAACCGTGAACGTGGCGGATGCGGTTCCGGAGCTCGGCTCGGAGACCTGGACCTCGGGCGTGATGCTCAGGGACGGGAGGGGCTCGTCGTCGGTGATCGTGAGGCTCGTCGGATTGCCGGTTTTGATGCTGATGAAGAAGTTCGCGTGGTTCTCGGTAGCGGTGAATCGCAGGCCGAACTGCTCGTCCCCTTCGCTGAGGGCGTCGCCGCAGACCTGGATGCTCGCGGTCTGGCTGGCCTGGCCGGTGAACGTGACACTGCTACTCGCAGCCACATAGTCCGCGCCGGCCGTGCCGCAGGTCCCGGCCTTCGCCGTGCCGTTCTCGGTCGTGAACCCGATCGTCAGCGGGTGCTGGCTGTCCCAGGTGTTGGCACTGGACGGGTTCTGGAACGCGATCGTAACCTGGAGGTTGACGATCGCCGTCCCGTCCGCCTCGGTCGCCTTCGTCTGCGTGGCGATCATCGGCATTTCGACCTGCGGGGGATTGATCACGCCGCTTCCCTGCCCGAGAGCCGTCGACACGTGGAGCAGGCAGAACGCGATCGCGCCCGCGACGAGGGAGGTGCTGCGAAGGGCTTCGAGACTCATACGGGTACCTGGCTTTCTGCGAGGGCGTCGTTCCCGGGGAGCGGGCCGGGGATCGCGACGATCATCGGCCCCGTCGTTGAACCTTCTCATTGTGCCCGACCCCCGTCGGAAACGCAAGCCGGCTTGCAGGCGACTCCTAGGACCGTGCGTCTCCGGGCTCGCATCGCAGCCCGCCCGAGCCGCGACGACACCTTGCCAGCTCCGATCGGCGGGCTATCGACCACGAACAGCATGCAGGGTCATCGACGTCGGCGTACTTCAGCCAAGGAGGAAGCGATGCTTCGTGTCTTCAGAGAAGAACACGCGAACGGACGGCCCTCTCGCCGGGCTGCGCGCGCGGCGCTCGCCCTTCCCGCGTTCGCGGCCGTTTCCTTCGCGTGGCGGACGTGTCCTCGCTCGTTCTCTCCGATGACGACATCGCGTCCGGCGGGTCGTCGATCGGCACCGTGACGCTCAGCGCGGGTTCCCCGCCCAACACGAGGGTAACGCTCGCGAGCAGCAGGCCCACAGTGGCGACCGTGCCGTCATCGATCATCGTCAAGGCCGGACAGGCGGGCTTCAAGGTCCTCTCGGTATCGGGCGCCGCGGGCTGCACGGAGATCTCGGCGAAGGTCGGGTTCACTCCGTCGAAGACCAAGCTTCTCTTCGTCCAGCCGCCGGTCTCGCCCGAGTCGACGGCGACGTTGACGCTCTCGAGGACCTCGGTCGCGGGAGGGACCTCTTTGACGGGCACGGTCAGGGCCACCCTCGCCGGGGGCCAGAGTTCGACCGTTCAGCTCTCGAGCAGCAACCCGGCGGTGACGGTTCCGGCCAGCGTTCAGCTGTCCCCGGTCGAGGGCGGCGCCTTCTCCGCCACGTTCAACATCGGCACGACCGTGGTTGCGCCATCGACGTGCTCGGTCATCACGGCCACGAATTCCGGCCGGCAGATGCGTGCGCTCCTCAAGGTGTTCACGATTTCCGGGTGACGGCGCTTCGCCGACAGCCTCGGCAGGGACGTCGCGCGACCCTTCAGGGCTCCGTGGAGTCAGCGGCTGCGAACCAGAGCTCGCGCCAGCCCGTCTGGCGGACGGGCTCGCCGCCGAGATCGAGAGCCACGACCCGCCAGAGCACCGCTCCGGCGGCGGCTCTCTCCGCCAGCCAGGGCGGTGATCGATAGTCGAGGACTCCAGCGGGGAGCGCAGCCGCCAGGATCGGCTGACCCTCTGAGTCCTCGACCTCGAGCCGGTAGTACGAGGCGCGGGCGTCCGCCTGCCAGCGGAAGCGGACCGAAGCGCCCGGTTGAGCGGCGACGCCCTCGAGGGGCTCCAGCAGGGCGACCTCCTCGGTCCCCGCCCTCTCCGCGAGCTCGCTCCCGCCGCCTCGCGCGACGACGTAGCGGAGCACCGGCATGGGGAACCCCGCCACCGCCCCCGCGCGGACCACCCCGTCGCCCGCCCCCGCCCGCTCGCGGCTGGATTCTGCCTCCCTGTCGTTCGCCGCTTCGATCCTGAGGAGGATCAAATACGATCCCTCGGCGTCGGTCGGGAGATCCGCCGGGTTCGGTCCGGGGAGCGTGAAGCGGCCCAAGGGTGGGAGGTACTCGTTGAACCGCGCGAGCTGCGTGAACCGGCGCTGTGAGCCCCGCTCCTCGGGAGGTAGCGTCGCCTCCGTCAGGAGGTCGTGGTCCGTCGGCGGATCCTCCCCCGGCAGGACGACCTCCCACCTGCCCTGGAGCCGGCCCGTGCCGTTGTGAGCGATCTCGGCCTCGAATCGGGGTGGGGTCTCACCCGGGCGCAGATAAAGGATCGGCGTGTCGACCGCGAACCGGAGCTCGACGTCGGTCAGGGCGAACGGCGTGCGGGCGCCGCCGCTCGACAGGCGACAGGTCACCGCCACGTACTCGTCGGGTCCGCCGGATTCGCTGACGAAGCGCCGCACGTAGAAGAAGGCCGAGTTCTCGCCCGCGACCGCCGCCTGGTAAGCCCGGCGGGAGACGGAGGGCGGGATCGACATGACGTCGCTGAACGCCGCTCCCTGGACCTGCGAGCGATCGTACCGGAGGGGAAGCTGTCCGAAGAGCGTCGCGGGGTCGCATTGAAGGCCGATGGCGGGCGCCGGCGCCGGGATCAGCTCGCCGCACCAGAAGGCCTCGACCGGTGTCTGATCGGGCCGCAGGCCGCCGAACGTCAGGAAGACGGTCGTGGCGCCCTGCGCGTTGACGTTCACCCCCGGCGGATCCACGCCGATCTGCGCCGCCACCGGCCGGGCGAACGCGAGGAGAAGCACCGCCATGATGGCGCGAGGTCGCATCAGAACGCCGTCAGGCTCAAGCCGGTGTTGATGGCCCAGTTCCGTCGCGAATCGTCGAACTGGAACTCGTGATCGAGCGAGCGGGCCGTCTGCCGACCGAAGCGAAAGTAGATCTGCCCGGGCAGCGGCCAGCTCGCGACCTTCCATCGATCGAGGCGCTGCGTGACCTGGGCGCTCAGGTCGCTGTTGCCGTTCTCGCGGCCGTGCGTGTCGTCCTCGCTGGCGGTCTTCGACCAGCGGGTCCCGAGCGACATCGTCTCCGTCGCCTGCCAGTCGGTGCCCCATCCGATCCGCAGCGTCCGGTCCGTGCGGTCGAGCTCCTCGTTCCGGGCGCGATCGGACGAGAGGTCGACGCTCAGAGAAAGGGATGGCAGCGGCGTGAATCCGAGGCTCAAGGATTGCACCCGGTCGGAGAAGTCGGCGTTCTCGCGCTCGGGCTGCCGGTTGTCCTGACTTGAGCGATCGATCCGCCAGGACGCACGCCAGCGCCCGCCCTGCCAGTCGAGGGAAAGGCCGTGGATCGCGCTCACCTGGTCGGGAACGAAGGTCGGCCGCGCGCCGGAGTTGTCGGGCACGCCCTCCCCCTCCTGGTGCACCCGCTGATAGTGGTAGCTCAGGGTTGGAAGCCAGAACGGACGGCTCGAGGCTCCGAAGAGGAAAGCGAGAGGCACGGACGTCTGAGTCGCGAAGTCACGACCCCGTGTGATCAGGATCGACGGCACCTCGTCGAGGTTGTCGCGATAGCGCTGGTGGAGGACCAGGAAGCTCATCTCGCCGATCGCGCCGTTCATCTCGAACGCATGATTCGACCGGTCGGCCTGAACGAAGGCCCCGATGGTCCGGTAGAGCGGCTCGACGCGCTCGTGCCGGTAGGTCGCGGTGAGAAGCCCATGGACCGAGGGTGTGATCGCCCACGCGGGGACGATGGCGAAGCTTGCTTCGACATATCGGGCTCCTCGGGTCATCGGTTCGATCGCGACGAGGTCGGCTCCTTGAGAGAGGAATGGATCCGCTGGATTGTCGAATCGATTGCGACTGTAGCCCGCCTCGACCCGGCCTCGCTGACCGGGCGTGGCGGCGACCAGGCGGAGTCCCCACCCACGGCTCTCCTCCGCGTCGTTGACGGTCCCTTCGGTGAAGCCGGACACGGGCAGGA
>DATBJO010000031.1:0-34672 GCA_036556305.1 Gemmatimonadota bacterium | reverse complement strand
GCTCAGGGCGCGCCGTCGAAGAAATCCACGATTCCGGTCTCGAGCGAATAGAGGCCTCCCACGACGACGAGCCCGTCGTCGCGGATCGACCGCTCGAGGATCTCCGATCCGTGGCGCAGGTGATTCGCGGAGGCCCGCACGTTCGCGCGGACGGCATGTTCCAGGAGAGCGTCTTCGTCGATCGCCAGGTGGGTTCCCAGGAGCTCTTCGACGGTGGGTCGGATCCGGTCGACGATCGATCGCAGGCCCGGAGACCGGTTATCCGAAGCACGCCGGAGCTCCTCCAGGGTAGCCAGGACGGCGCCGCATCCGGAATGGCCGAGGACGACGACGAGCCGCGTGCCGAACTGCTGGGCCGCGAACTCGACGCTCCCGATCTGGGACGAGGCCACGATGTTCCCGGCGACGCGGATCACGAACAGGTCCCCGAGATCCCGATCGAACACGATCTCCACCGGCACGCGCGAATCCGAGCAGCCGAGGACGACGGCGAACGGCGTCTGACCGCCGATCAGCTGGTCGCGTCGGGTCGGACCTCCGAGCCCCGCATGAGTCGGAGTGCCGGCCGCGAAGCGCCCGTTCCCGTCGCGCAGGAGCTCGAACGCCTCACGGGCCGGAATCATCGAGCCTCGTCGGAGATGTCTCCTGCGTCGTGGTCCGTGCAGCGATCGGCCAGGTCCTCGTAGACGAAGTATCCGTTCACGCGCGTCAGCGCCGCGCCGCCGCGCCCGAGCTCGACGTCCCACCGGTAGGTGCCTCCGTCGGGGCCGCCGCCCTCGCCCGACGCCCACCCGTCGGCCATGTCGAGGCAGCGGATCTGGCTCCCCCGGCAGGCCACGATCGTGCCCGGGGCGGGCCACGCGAGCCCGCCCTCCTCGAACGTGCCGACGACCCGGCCGTTCCCTTCGAGGACGAGCCGGAACGGTCCCGTTCGCTCGACGCCCTCCACCTCGCCGCCGCAACCGATCCAGAACCTTCCGGCCCACGACCCGCGGACCATGGTCCAGTCCATGGGATCCGGCCACACGGTCTCTCCCCCCGCGGCCGGCAGCGTCCAGGCAGCGGGCAGCGACGGCCGTTCGGAGGGGTCCTGACCGAGGAGGGAGGTGAGGCGCGCGTGCTCCTTCCGGGCCGCGTCGAGCTGCGGGAGGAGCTGGGTCTGGAGGAAGGTCTTCGTGTCCGCTCGCAGCTTCTGGTTCTGCTCGAAGCCCGCCGCCTGCTCCGGGCTCACGAGCGCGGTGCCTCGGTCCCCGAGGAGCACGATGTATCCCTCCGCCTCGATTCTCCGCTGTATGGATTCGAGGTCGCGGATCTCCTCGCCCAGGCGGCGGAGCCGGTTGCCGATCTCCTCGTCGGTGGCGGGGACCTGTCCGCGGGAGGAAACGGGATGCGCGGCGATCGCCACGTTGAGGAACAACAGAATGGCCGTGGATCGGTTCATCCGGACCAGCGCCTCGGTTCTCGATGAAGGAGCGGGAAGTCTGGCCAAAAGTCTCCTGGAAGGCAACGCGCGGGCTCTCGGGCGGCACAACGCTCTTGACGATGCTCGAGACGGACGCCTAGGCTGATCTCGTCGGTACCTCTGCGTGGCGCTCTGATCGACTGGCTGAACCCGGGACACAAGAAGACAAATGGCCCAGCTGTGCTTCGTGACAACGTGCATGGGACGCCTGGACAATCTGAAGCGGACTCTCGGTCGAATCGTCGGTCAGCCCGATACCAGCTGCGTAGTCGTCGATTACTCCTGTCCCGAGCGCTGCGGCGAATGGGTCGAGGCGAATCACACGGACGTCCGGGTCGTGCGCGTTCCGGGGAGGACCGTCTTCAATCGATCTCGCGCCTGCAACGCGGGCAGCCGGGCAGTGAAAAATTCACCCTGGATCTGCTTCTGCGATTGCGACGTCCTGTTCGATCGCGGATTCGCCGCCCGCGTGCTCCCCCGGCTCGAGCCGGGACGCTATTACACCCCGCAACCGATTCGCGAGTGGGGGCTGATGGGGACGGTCATATGCGCGCGCGCGGATTTCGAGCGCGTGGACGGCTACGACGAGGTCTACGAGGGATGGGGCGAGGAAGACGTCGACCTCTACGAGGCTTTCGAGTTTGTCGGCGTCGAGCGGCGATCGTTCCCGTCCACTCTCCTGAGACATTTCGAGCATGGCGAAGGATCACGGGTTCGCTTCTACGAGAACAAGGAGCGCCACGTGGTTCAGACCATCAACCGCATCTACCGGTTCGCGAAGTTCGACCTGATGCGCGAGACCGACGGTCCGCTGACTCTGTCGGTGCGGGAGGCCCTGTACGCGACGGTGTGGGAGGTGACGAAAGGCGCCATCGGCGAGGGAAAGTCCCTGGGCTTCGCGGTCCAGGTGCCCGGCAGTGGTCGAATGCTGCGCTACGAGATCAGGGTCCCTGGAAACCGTCGTGCATACAGGCGGATCAGCAGGATCCACAGCTCGACGATCGCGAGACGGTTGTACAGGTTCGCCAGGACGAAGGTATTGCGACGTGATTTGTCCGATCTCTCGGCGATGATGCACCACAGGCGTCTGCCGCTGGGGCTGGGACTGGAAGGACCTGGATCTGCCAACGGTATTCTCGACGCATCCGGGCACCGTTCCTAGGCTGGTGTCACCATGACCAGGTACATGACCGAGCTCATCGGCACCTTTTTCCTGGTCCTCACGGTCGGTCTCGTCTCGCTGAGCGGGGCTCCGCTGGGCGCGATCGCGATCGGCGCCGTGCTCATGGTGATGGTCTACATGGGCGGGCACGTTTCGGGCGCACACTACAATCCCGCGGTCTCGCTCGCTCTGGCCTTCGCCGGCAAGCTCGAGAAGCGGGATCTCGTCCCATACTGGATCACGCAGCTCACCGGCGCCGTTCTCGCGACCCTCGCGGTACGGACGATCCTCGGTCGGACCTTCGCGCCGGCGCCGGCTCCGGAGGCTACGACGCTCGCCGCCTGGCTGGTCGAGATCCTGTTCACGTTCGCGCTCGCCCTGGTCGTCCTGAACACGGCCACCCATCCCAAGACGGCCGGAAACTCGTACTACGGTCTCGCCATCGGCTTCACGGTGGGCGTGGGCGCGATCGCGGGCGGACCGATCTCGGGAGGCGCGTTCAATCCCGCGGTCGGCGTGGGACCGGCGCTCGTCCATGCCGCGGTCAGCGGCGGCACGCTGGTCAACGTGCCCCTGTACATCGTCGCGCCGTGCCTCGGAGCGATCCTGGCGGCCTTCGTGTTCCGACCGCAGGAGAGCGCGTAGAGACACGTACACGTGCGGATCTACCCGGTCGATCTCCTTCGCGACAGGTCACGATCGATGTGCGCTTCGACCCGCTTGTCCGGGACGAGCCAGAGGAGAGCCACGAAGACGTAGAGGGCGTGGGAGATCCGCGGGTCGACGAAAGCGAGCGGGATAGCGAGGGAGTAGCCCGCGATCGAGCTCCACTCCTTGCCACCTCCACCCCGCGCCGCGGCAAGCGCGGATCCCGGCCCCTGGAGCGAGATGATCCGGCTCTCTAGGATGGTCCAGGCGAGCCCGGCCATGAGGAGCGGGATTCCGTAGATCGCGCTCGGAAGGGACTCGAAATGGCTCTCGCCCATCCAGCCGGTCGCGAACGGAATCAGCGAGAGCCAGAAGAGAAGATGCAGGTTCGCCCAGAGGATCTTCCCGTCGATCCGATCGACGAGCTGGAACATATGGTGATGGTTGTTCCAGTAGATGCCGAGGTAGACGAAGCTGAGGACATACGTCAGAAACACCGGGACGAGTGGGCGCAGGGCGCCGAGCCCGCCTCCCTCCGGGATCCGCAGCTCGAGGACCATGATCGTGATGAGGATCGCCATCACGCCGTCGGTGAAGGCTTCGAGACGGCCCTTGCCCATGAGCGTCAATATGGCGAAATCATCGGCATGGCGGAAATCGACGGCCTGCGCGCCTGCATCGACGTTCCGGACGTCGAACGCGCCATCGAGTTCTATACCCGGGGGATCGGTCTCGAGGTGGGGCGTCGTTTCGACGCGGGGTGGGTCGAGCTCCTCGGTGGGCCGGTTCCGCTGGATCTCCTGGGACGCCCGGCGGGAACGCCCGCCAATCCCATGGCGAGCGCCCCGTCGCGCGACTATCGCCGCCACTGGACTCCCGTCCATCTCGACTTCGAAGTCCCTGATCTCGACGCCGCCGTCGAGAGGGCGCGGGCGGCCGGAGCCGTGGTGGAAGGCGAGACCGGGTCCTACGCGTGGGGCCGCATCGCCCGCCTCGCCGACCCCTTCGGTCACGGGTTCTGCATGCTCGAGTTCCGGGGTCGCGGATACGACGAGCTGACGCCGGCCGGCTGAGCCGGGCGCCCTAGAACGGCGGCACGAAGAGGGCGTGGCCGAGGTCCGCGGCCATACCCGCTTCGATTCCTCCGCGCAGCAATTCGAGCTCTCCGCCATCCAGCCACATCCCCTTGCACGCGGGACAGCGGTCGAGCACGACGTTGAGCACGACCTCCTTGGACATGACCACGCCGTCGAGCGGACACAGGCGGCGATCCTCGGCATCCGCCTTGACTCTCGCGGTCAGGGCGTCGCGACAATCGTCGCAGGTCGGCAGGCCTTCGTAGGTCTCGCGGGTGCGCTTCTTACCGCAGCGCACGCATTTCTCTCCCCAGACGGCCATCCTCGGCTCTCCGGGCTGAAGTCGAATCGTGACGGTGAACGAGCCAAGCTTACGACGAATGGGGCGCCAGGCCAGTCGTCGCGCCTCCCGTCACCGGCGAGCGTTGCCGGGAGCCGGCGCGAGCCCTATCGTGCCTGACCAGGAATACAGTCGCCCCACCAGACGCCGGAAAAGCCAGCCGGGAGGACGCAATGGTGCCGATCATGTCGTTGTGGGCTCCGATCCTGTTGTCCGCCGTGCTCGTCTTCATCGCGAGCGCGATCATCCACATGGTGCTCCCCTATCACCGCTCGGACTTCCGCAAGGTCCCTTCCGAGGACGCCGTAATGGAGTCTCTCCGCCGGATCGGAGTGCCGCCCGGGAACTACATGTTCCCGCACGCGGGAGGCATGGCGGGGATGAAGGACCCCGCGTTCCAGGAGAAATGGAAGCAGGGTCCGATCGCGGTCCTCACCGTGATGAGGGATGCCTCGATGGGGAAGAACCTCGCGCAGTGGTTCGTCTATTGCCTCGTCGTCGGCGTGTTCGTGGCCTACATCACGGGCCGGGCCCTGGGGCCCGGCGCGGAGTACATGTCGGTCTTCCGGTTCGCCAGCGCCACCGCGTTCATCGGCTACGGCCTGGCGCTCTGGCAGCACTCGATCTGGTACAAGATCGCGTGGAGCACGACCCTGAAGTCGAACTTCGACTCGCTGATCTACGGCCTGCTCACTGGCGGAGCGTTCGGCTGGCTGTGGCCCACATAGAGGAATCGCGCGGTTGCGTCGCAAGGCAGCCTCGACTAGCCATCTAGCGGCCGTGGTCCCGGAAACCCGACTCGCCTCGATCGTGGAGGGTGAATGGAGAAGACGAAGTTCCTCTTCGTCTCCTTCGACGCGCTGATCACCGACATCGCGTGGCAAGTCGTCAAGGAAGGTCACGACGTCCGCTACTGGATCCGGGAGAAGAAGGCCCGCTCCGTCGGCGAGGGGTTCGTACCCATGTCGAAGGACTGGAAGGCCGACGCCGAGTGGGCCGACATCGTCGTCTTCGACGACGTGCTCGGAATGGGCGAAGACGCGGATCGGCTGCGTCGCGCCGGCAAGGCGGTGGTCGGCGGGACGCCCTACACCGACCGGCTGGAGGACGACCGCGGCTTCGGCCAGACCGAGCTCAAGAACTTCGGAATCAACATCATACCCTTCGAGGAGTTCACCTCGTTCGACGACGCGATCGCGTTCGTCAAGGCCAATCCGGCGCGCTACGTCATCAAGCCGAGCGGCGAGGCCCAGAACATCAAGCGGCTGCTCTTCGTAGGGGAAGACGACGACGGGACCGACGTCGTCCACGTGCTGGAGTCCTACAACAAGGTGTATTCCCAGCGGGTCCGGTCCTTCCAGCTCCAGCGCCGCAGGATGGGCGTCGAGATCGCGGTCGGGGCGTTCTTCAACGGACACGAGTTCATCTCGCCCATCAACGTCAATTTCGAGCACAAGAAGCTGTTCCCGGGGAACATCGGGCCGTCGACGGGCGAGATGGGCACGGCGATGTACTGGGGCGCGCCGAACAAGATCTTCAACCAGACCCTCGCCAAGATGGAGAAGAAGCTCCGCGAGGAGCGCTACGTCGGGTACATCGACCTGAACTGCATCGTGAACGCGCAGGGCATCTACCCGCTCGAGTTCACCGCCCGGTTCGGTTATCCGACGATCAGCATCCAGCAGGAGGGGCTGAACGCCCCGATGGGGAAGATCCTGGCCGGGCTGGCGCGCGGCGAGCCGGTCGATCTGAGGCCGAAAGCCGGTTTTCAGGTCGGCGTCCGGATCGTCGTGCCCCCGTTCCCGTACGACGACCCGAAGACCTTCGAGGCCCACTCGGAGGAACGGGTCATCATCTTCAAGAAGCCCGACTATTCGGGCATCCACATCGAGGACGTCAAGCTGGTCAACGGCGAGTGGGTGGTCACCGGAACCTCAGGGGTCGTCCTGATCGTGTGCGGCACGGGGCCGACGATGCGCCAGGCCCAGGCGCAGGCCTACAACCGGATCAAGAACGTCCTGATCCCGAACATGTACTACCGCACCGACATCGGCGACCGCTGGTTCGAGGACCACGACCGGTTGCACAGCTGGGGATATCTGCGGGAGACCTGAACCCCGTCGGCGATGACGGGCCGGAAGCTCGGGATCCGGGGTCAGTGCGGGAGCTTCGGACGCAGGTGGCCGTACGTCCACGCGCCCGCGACCGCGCTCGCCAGCGCGACGACGAGGACGGTCGCGCCGGTTCCGATCAGCGCGTAGATCGGGCCGGGACAGGCCCCGAGGAGCCCCCACCCGCAGCCGAACACGAGACCGCCCGCGAGGCGTGACGTCGTGCGCCCCGGCTCCTTGGGCTCGACCCGAGGGAAGTGCGGACGACCGGATCGACGGGAATCCATGAGGATCGAGACGTTCACGCAGATCGGGGTTTTCCTGGCCTGGCCGATCACGGCCACGGCCCTGGTGTCGGGGCGGCGCGGAGGGCGCGCCGGGCAACCCCGGGCCCGCGATCCGTGGGGCATTCTCGGCATCGTCCTCCAGGCGGCCGGAATGGGGATCGCCTGGGGCTGGAGAGCGGAAGGCGGAGAATCGTTCATGACCATGAGGGAGCCGGTCGCCTGGGGTCTCGCCGCGGTCGCGGTCGTCCTGGCCTGGGCGGCGGCGGTCTCGGTCGTCGCCGCCGTGCGCGCCCTCGGCAAGCAGTGGAGCCTGATGCCGCGTCTCGTCGAGGATCACGACCTCGTCGCCACGGGACCGTACGCGATCGTGCGGCACCCGATCTACACCGCCTTCCTCGGGCTCCTGATCGCCACCGGTTTCGCGTTCTCGACGATCGAAGCGCTCGCCCCGGCGGTCGCGCTGTACCTCATCGGAACCTGGATCCGGATCCGCTTCGAGGAGAAGCTCCTGCGGGGAGTGTTCGGCGAGCGCTGGGCCGAGTACTCGCGACGCGTGCCGCCGCTCCTGCCGTTGCCGCGGTTCCGGCGCGGCCTCGCGATCCTCCTGCTCGCGGTCGCGCCGCTCGAGGCCCAGGAACCCGCGCCGCCGCCGGCCTGGGGCGCGTTCGTGCGCGACTTCGACGCGTACGTGGAGGCGGGGGGGATCGTGGGGGCGAGCGTGCTCGTCGTGCGTGACGGGCGGGTGGTGGCGCGCCGTGACGTCGGTTTCGCGGACCGCGACGCGGGGCGACGGGTCGACGAGAACACGATCTTCCACTACGGGTCGATCACGAAGACGCTGACGGCGATCGCGGTCCTGCAGCTCCGGGATCGCGGGCTCCTCTCGCTCGACGATCCGGTGACCCGCTGGGTCCCCGAGCTCCGCGCGGTCAGCGATCCGTACGGCTCGCCGGACGCCATCACGCTGCACATGCTCCTGTCCCACACGGCCGGCCTCCAGAATCCGACCTGGCCGTGGGACGAGGGGGAGCCGTGGGAGCCGTTCGAGCCCACGACCTGGAACCAGCTCGTCGCGATGATGCCCTACCAGCGGCTCCGTTTCGAGCCGGGGACCCGCTACTCCTACTCGAATCCGGCCTTCATCTACCTCGCGCGGGTCGTCGAGCTGATCTCGGGCGATCCGTGGGAGGCCTACGTCCAGAAGAACATCTTCGCGCCCCTCGGCCTCTCGCGGAGCTACTTCGGGAACACGCCGTACTACCTCGCGGGAGACCGCTCGCACAACTACGAGCTCCGCGCCGACGGCGCGAGCGGACGGCGCACGGCCGTGGACGAAGGCGCGGACTTCGATCCGGGGATCACGATCCCCAACGGAGGATGGAACGCTCCGCTCGACGACGTGGCGCGCTACGCGGTCTTCCTGACGGGATCGCCTCCCGACGCGGAGAGCTCACGTCGCTACGATCTGGTCCTGAAGCGCGCGACGCTCGAAGAGATGTGGGAGCCGGTGATGTCGGTGGCCGAGGACGGGACCGGGACCGCATGGAGCGACGTGGGACTGTCGTTCTTCATCGATCGCCGTTCGGGGCGCAGAGTGATCGGGCACACCGGCAGCCAGGCCAACTTCCGCGCTTTCCTGTCGTTCGATCCCGAGAAGCGGGTCGCCTTCCTGATGGTCTTCAACACGTCGGTCGACGACGGACCCGATCCGGGCGCGCGCGAGCTCGACGCGCTGCTCGCGTCCGCGCTCCGGCTGTTCGAGTAGCTGCGGGCGCGCGGCCGCGGCCGATTCTCAATCCGACGCGATCAGACAGTCCGAGATGTAGAGGCCGGGATCGGTCCACCGGATCTCGGCGCGGGGGCACGAGACGCGTAGAGTCCCGCCCTCCCGGATCCGCGGATCGAGAGCCCACAGGCTCAGCGAGTCGGGCACGTCGAAGCTGCCCTCGACCTCGACGTATTTGATGTCGTGGGGGAGCGTGTCCAGCTCGGTCCGGAACATGACCTTGGCGGGTATCTCGACCTCGCCGTTCATCGTCGTCCCGCGGAAGCGCGTGACCGCGTGGGCCACCTCTCCGGTGATGAGCAGATCCTTGCCGTCGTACTCCGCGCGCGCCGAGTCGGGATCGGTCCGGAAGGCGCGGTGGAGGTCGAAGGCCGTGACCTCGACGGCATCGTCCGGCCCTTCGGCGGAGCACCGCCACGCCAGGCCGGGACCGAGCAGCAGACAGAAGAGGAAGAGAGCGGGGCGCATATCCGACCGGAGACAGTATAGTCGATTCCCGAAAGGGGGACAGAACGGTTGAACCCGCTCGCCCTGTTCGATCTCTTGACCCGGGAGGAGTTCCAGACGGGGCTCGTCTGCGGGCTCTTCGCGGTCGCCGCCCTCCTGCTCGTCCGGAAGGCCGGATGGCTCCTGCTCTGGGGGATCGCCGCGGTCGTGGCGCTCAGCGCGTCCGGATTCCTGCGCGCGAGCCCCTCCTCCCCGGCCTGGGCCCCCTACGCCGCGGCGGTCGCCGTCCTCGCCGTCGCGCTCGCCTTCCGGACGCTCGCGCGGGACGTCCCCGCCTGGGCGGCGGGCGCCGCGTTCGCGCTCTGGGTCCTGGGGGTCTGGGGCGCCGTCCCGGACACCGAGCGGGCCGGTGTCGCCATGGGCGTGACCGCGGCGCTGCTTCCGTGCCTCTGGCCGGGGCTCAGGATCCGCCTCGGATGGGAGGGGATGCTGCTCGCGGCCGGCGTGCTGGGGTTCGTGGCGCTGGCCGACGGCGCGGCGCGACCGCCGTCGATCGTGGGGGCCCTCGGGATGGTCGGGATGCCGGTCGCCGCCGCGATCGCGTCCCGGCGGGCCGGTCCCCGGGGGGCCCCGTCGCCGGCCTGGTTCGTGGGGGCGATGGGAGTGCACGTCATCGTCTGCGGGCGCGTGGCGGGTCAGCAGCACGACCTCCGGCTCGCCCTGCTCGTCTCGTGCCTGTCGGCCCTGGCGACCGGAGCCGGACTCGTCCTTCTCGGCGGATCGAGACCCGGGACCGATCGCCGGTGACCGCGGGAACGGCGCTCAGACCCGGTCCTTGAGGCCCTTCACGCCGCTCCTCTCCGCGCAGTGATCGCAACAGAAGAAGCGGCCGTCGCTCTCCAGGCCGTGACCGATGATCCTCACGCCGCAGGTCTGGCACGTCGGGGCCAGCGCGTGGATGGCGCACTCGAAGCTGTCGAACGTGTGGCGCTCGCCTCCCGAGAGCTCGACCTCGAACGACTTGTCGTACTCGTTTCCGCAGTTCACGCAGGTACCCATGTCCCCCCTCGCTTCGGTTGGGAGTCCCTGTGCCGATCGGCGCCAAGATAGGACTCCGGCCGGGGTCGCGACTGTCAGCGGGCGGACAAACCCCGCCCGGGTAGATTGGGCGCCCGTGAGCGACGAGCGGATCCCGACCGACCCCCACGCCCCCGACAAGGCCTTCACCTACGCCAGCTACCTGGCGCTGGACGAGCTCCTCGGGCTCCAGCGGCCGGAGTCGGACGAGCACGACGAGATCCTGTTCATCGTCATCCATCAGGTCTACGAGCTGTGGTTCAAGGAGCTCCTCCACGAGGCGGACTGGCTGGCGGGACGGCTGTCCGAGGGGGACACCGGCGCCGCCATGCACACGCTCAAGCGGATCCTGACGATCCTCAAGATCGCGGTCGCCCAGCTCGACATCCTCGAGACGATGACGCCGCGGGACTTCCTCTCGTTCCGGGACCGGCTGGCGAGCGCGAGCGGGTTCCAGTCGGCCCAGTTCCGGGAGCTCGAGTTCGCGCTCGGGCACAAGCGGCGCGGGATGCTCGAGCACTTTGCGGAGGGGACGCCGTGGCGCGGGCGGCTCGAGGTACGCTGGGCGCGGCCCACGATCTGGGACGCGCTCCTCGTCTACCTGGCGGACCGCGGGTATCCGATCCCCCCGGCGGCGCTCGAGCGGGACGTGACCACGTCGATCGAGCCGGACGAGGGCGTCCAGCGGGCGCTCCTCGCGGTCTACCGGGGCGACGACCTGTCCGCGCACCTGGACGCGCAGCTCCTCGAGCGCTTCGTCGACCTCGACGAGGGGCTTCAGGAGTGGCGCTACCGCCACGTCAAGATGGTCGAGCGGACGATCGGCGGGCGGACGGGCACGGGCGGAAGCGCGGGCGCCGAATACCTGAGGACGACGCTCTCGAACCCGTTCTTCCCGGACCTCTGGGCGATCCGGTCGGAGCTATGAGCGCGAGGCCGGAACCCGCGGCGGGGAAGCGAGCCGCCGGCCTCACGGCCGCCGACCTGCGTGCGGATCCCAGCCCGCTGGCGCCCGACTATTCCCGGTTCCGGGTCGGGGAGCGCCTCCTCCTCTCGGGCCACTCGCATCAGGCGTGGCCGGACCGCGGCTTCGAGGGCCAGCAGCGGGCGTGGCTGGACGCCGCCGAGCACGTGGACGAGAAGTGGTCCCACGCGCTCGAGCGGGCGGACCGCGTGCGGGACGGGTATCGCCGGCTCCTCGGGGGCGCCGACGGGCCGATCGCGCTCGGTCCCGCGACGCACGATCTCCTCGTGAAGTGGATCTCGGCCCTTCCCCTCCGCGAGCGTCCGCGGCTCGTGACGACCGATCTCGAGTTCCACGCGCTCCGCCGCCAGCTCGACCGGCTGAACGAGGCCGGGCTCGAGGTCGTGAAGGTGGCGGCGCTCCCGGCGGCGTCCGTGGGGGAACGGATCGCGGCCGCGGTCGACGACCGGACCGCGGCGGCGCTCGTCTCGGCGGTCTTCTACAGGAACGCGCACGTGTCCGGAGGGCTCGACCGCGCGCTCGCCGCGTGCGAGCGGGTCGGCGCGCGGCTCCTCGTCGACGCGTATCACGCGCTCAACGTCATGCCGTTCGACCTCGCCGCCTGGGGGATCGAGCGCGCCGCGGTGACCGGCGGCGGCTACAAGTACGTGCAGCTCGGCGAGGGGAACGCATTCCTGAGGCTCCCGCCGGGCGACGAGCTCGAGCCCGTCGTGACCGGCTGGTTCGCGGAGTTCGACGCGCTGGCCGCGGGCCACCGCCCGAACGAGGTCGCGTGGGGGTCGATCGCCTCGCGCTTCGCGGGCGCGACGTACGACCCGACCAGCCATTACCGCGCGAGCGAAGTCTTCGACTGGTTCGCCGAGCGCGGGCTCACGGTGGACGTGCTGGCCGAGTCGTACCGCCATCAGGTGCGGCTCATCGCCGAGCGGTTCGACGCGCTCGACCTCGATCCCGCGGCCATCGACCGCGACCGGTCCGTGCCCCTCGATCGGGTCGGCGGGTTTCTCGCGTTCGAGTGTCCGCGGGCGGGAGAGCTGCGCCGGGAGCTCCACGGGCGCGGCGTCTTCACCGACCACCGGGACACGACGCTGCGCGTCGGGCCCGCGCCCTACGTCAGCGACCGGCAGATCGCCGACGCGATCGGCCTGCTCTCCGAGACGATCCGTGACCTGGGGACGGCGGGATGAGGTCCGCACAGCCGATCGCGGCCCCGGCCCCGGTCGGCCCGTCGCACGCGGGGAGAACGGCGAGCGGGAGAACTACCCCCGCAGCGCGGAGCGGTCGACCTTGCCGAGGTGGGTGCGAGGCAGAGACTCGTAGAACACGACTTCACGCGGATATTTGTAAGGCTCGAGCCGCTCGCGGACCCAGGCGCGGAGCTCGTCGGCGAGGCCCGCGTCGCCGGCGCCGTTCCGCCGGACGACGCACGCGCGCGGCACCGTGAGGCCGGCCTCGCCCGCCACGCCGACGACCGCGACCTCCGCGACGTCCGGGTGCTCGAGCAGGCAGCTCTCGACCTCGCCGGGCGCGAGCCACTTTCCCGAGACCTTCAGCATGTCGTCCGCCCGGCCCGCGTAGGTGAACACGCCGTCGGCGTCGCGGGAGACCATGTCGCCCGAGACGTACCACTCGCCGCGGAAGGCCTCCTGCGTCCGCTTCATCCGCTGCCAGTAGCCGATCGCGCGCGAGCCGCCCCGGACCCACAGCCACCCCACTTCGCCGTCGGGGAGCGGCCGGCCAGCGTCGTCGCGCACCTCGACCTCGAAGCCGGGCACGACCTTGCCCAGCGTGCCGGGGCGCACGTCGCCCGGACGATTCGAGAGGAAGATGTGCCACATCTCGGCGGTCCCGAGGCCGTCGAGGAGGTCCACGCCGAACGCCGCGTCCCAGCGGCGGTGGAGCTCGATCGGCAGCGCCTCGCCGGCCGACGTCACGAGCCGGAGCGACGAAAGGTCCCGCTCGGAGGCGTCGGGGTGATCGACCATGAGCGCCACCATCTTGGGGACGTTGACGAGGATCGTCGGCCGGTGACGGGCGATCTTCTCGAACACGACGTCGGCGGTCGGATGCTCGCGAAAGAGAACCGCCGAGGCGCCGACCGAGAACGGGAACAGCAGGTTCGACCCGGTCGCATAGCCGAAGAAGAGCTTGGGGACCGACATCGTCACATCGTCGGCGGAAATTCCGAGGACGCCCTTCCCATAGCACTCGGTCGTGTTCGCGTACGAGGCGTGAGTCTGGAGGACCGCCTTGGGCCGGCCCGTCGTGCCGCCCGAGAAGAGCCAGATCGCGGAGTCGTCGCGGTGTGTGGGAAAGGTCGCGCGGTGATCCGGCGCGCGCGCGAGCGCGTCGTCGAGGTCACGCTCGCCGGGCTGTCCACCCGTGACGAGGACGGTCCGGAAGCAGGGCGCATCGGGGGCCGCGCGATGGAATGCGGCGGCGGACCCGGGCTCCACGATCGCCGCCTTGGCGCGCGTGTAGCGGACGAAGTACCCGGTCGCGTCGTCGGGGAGGCGCGGGTTGACCATGACCACGACGGCGCCAATCTTGAGGACGCCGAACAGGGCGCCGACGAACTCGGGTCCATCGTCCAGCGCGAGGATCACACGCTGCTCCGGCTCGACGCCGGCGTCCGACAGGACGCTCCCGTACCGGGCCGCGAGCGCCGCGACCTCCGCGTAGGTCCAGTTCCGCTCGTCGGTCCGGAGCGCCACCCGATCGCCGCGCCCCTCGCGGACCCGGGCGTCCAGGAACCAGTCGGCCATGTTGAACTCTTCCGGCGGCTCGAACGGCATGGAGCGGGATGATACCCGAGGCGCGCGAAGCCCGGCAACTTGCGGAGATGACGTGGGAAGAGGCCCGTGACCTCGATCGAGCGCGGACCGTGGCCGTGCTGCCGGTCGGAGCGATCGAGGCCCACGGGCCCCACCTCCCGCTCGCGACCGACGGCGTGATCGCCGAGGCGATGGCGCGGGCCGGCGCGGTGCGGCTCGAGGCGCGCGGGATCCCCGCGGTCGTCCTGCCGCTCCTTCCGTACACGACCGCCGGCTTCGCGGCGGCCTTTCCGGGAACGATCTCGATCGGCGCCGAGGCGGTCACCGCGCTCGTGGCCGACGTCGCGCGCGCGCTCGGCCGTCACGGCTACCGCGCGCTCGCGATCGCCAACGCGCACCTCGACCCGGCGCATCTCGCGTCGCTCCATGCAGCGCGGAGATCCGTCGCGGACGCGGAAGGCTTCCCCGTCGTCTTCCCCGACCTGACGACGAAGCCATGGGGGAGCCGGCTGACCGACGAGTTCCGGAGCGGCGCCTGTCACGCGGGCCGCTTCGAGGGCTCGATCGTCCTGGCTGCGCGACCCGGGCTGGTCAGGGATGACGTGCGGCGGGGCCTCCCCGCGAATCCGCTCTCGCTCGCGACCGCGATCGCGGAGGGCAAGCGCACGTTCGAGGAGGCCGGCGGGCCGCGCGCGTACTTCGGAGACCCCGCGGCGGCGAGCGCCGAGGAAGGGCGCGCGACGATCGCCGCCCTGGGCGGGATCCTCGCCGACGCGGTCGTCGAGGCGCTGGAGGGGGACGCGTGAACGGGGAGCTCGACGGTCGCGGCGCGGTCGTGACCGGCGGCGGTCGGGGGATAGGGGCGGCGGTCGCGCGCGCGCTGGCGGCGGCGGGGGCGCGGGTCGTCGTCGCCGCGCGGACGGCGGACGAGGTCGAAGGAGTCGCGAAGGAGATCGTCGGCGAGGGCGGCGCGGCCTGGCCGGCGCGCGTCGACGTCACGGATCCCACTTCGGTCGACGCGCTCGCGGAAACGGCGCGCGCTCGGCTCGGCGCGGTCGACGTCCTCGTCAACAGCGCCGGGATCGCCCATTCGGCGCCCCTCGGCCGGCAGACGCTCGAGGACTGGGAGCGAGTCTTCGCGGTCAACGTGACGGGCACGTTCCTCGTCACGAAGGCCTTCCTCCCCGCGATGATGGAGCGCGGATGGGGCCGGGTCGTCAACCTGGCCTCGGTGGCGGGCCTGTCGGGCGCCAGGTACATCGGCGCGTACGCGGCGTCCAAGCACGCGGTCGTGGGGTTCACGCGCTCGATCGCGGCGGAGGCGGCGCCACGCAGGGTCACGGTCAACGCGGTGTGCCCTGGCTACGTGGACACAGCCCTGACCGGCGCGTCGATCGCCCGGATCGTCGAGCGCACCGGCATGACCGAGGCCGAGGCGCGCGACGCGATCCTCGCCACCTCGCCGCAGCACCGGCTGATCGAGCCCGACGAGGTCGCGCGCACGGTGACATGGCTCTGCGAGGACCAGGCGCGCGGCGTCAACGGCCAGGCGATCGTGATCGACGGGGGAGGGCTTCTCGCATGACGCGCTTCGAGTACGTGAACCCCGAGGAGATCGGTCGACACACCGGCTTCAGCCACGGCATCGTCACGCCCGCCGGAGGGCGCGTCCTGTTCGTCGCCGGGCAGACCGCGCCCGGAGCGGGTGGTTTCGTCTCGCAGTTCGCGGCCGCGCTCGCGCGCGCGCTCGCGGTCGTGCGTGACGCCGGCGGCCGGCCCGAGCACGTCGCGCGGATGACCGTCTACGTGACCGACATGGCGATCTACCGCGCAGAGCGGTCGCAGCTGGGCGAGGCCTGGCGTGCCGCGATGGGGCGCCACTACCCCGCGATGGCGCTGGTCGAGGTCCGGGCGCTCTTCGATCCGGGCGCGGTCGTCGAGATCGAGGCGACCGCGGTCCTGCCGCCGACGGAGCCATCGTGATCGCGCCGACCTCGTTCCTCTACGAGCACGACGAAGGCGCGGGCGTCGCGACGATCACTCTGAACCGCCCGGATCGGTTGAACGCGCTGACGTTCGAGGTCTACGCCGAGCTCGAGCGCACGTTCCGCGCGCTCGACGCCGAGCCCGGCGTGCGCGCGGTCGTCATCACGGGGAAGGGCCGCGCATTCTGCTCGGGCGGCGACGTCGAGGACATCATCGGGCCGCTCCTCGCGCGCGACGCGGCGGGACTCCTCGAATTCACGACGACGACCTGCGACCTGGTCGCCGCGATCCGGGCCTGCCGCCGACCGGTGATCGCGGCCCTGAACGGGACGACCGCGGGCGCGGGCGCGGTGATCGCGATCGCGTGCGACATCCGGATCGCGGCCGGGAACGCGAAGATCGCGTTCCTGTTCACGAAGGTCGGGCTCTCGGGCGCGGACATGGGCGCCGCCTGGCTGCTGCCGCGGATCGTGGGCCTCGGGCGCGCGACCGAGATCCTACTGACCGGCGAGTTCCTGGACGCGGCGGAGGCGCATCGGATCGGGCTCTACAACCGCGTGGTTCCGGATGGCGACGTCCTTCGCGCCGCCCTGGACCTGGCCGCGCGTCTCGCCCGGGGTCCGTCGGAAGCGCTGGCCGTGACGAAGCGCGCGCTCGAGGAAGAGGCGGCAATGGATCTCGCGCACGCGCTCGCCGCCGAAGCGCGCGCGCAGGCCGCGTGCATGCAGAGCGCGAGCTTCCGCGAGGCGTACGAGGCCTTCGTCACGAAGCGCGCGCCGCGGTTCGAGTAGCCGATGCCCGACGTCGACACGATCCGCGCCTTCCTCGACGACGCGCATATCGATTTCGCGACGGATGTCGACGTTTTCGCTCGCGACGCGCTCCGGCCGCGCCGCGAGCCGGCGGACGACCGGGCGGCGCGCATCGAGGCGCGCGAGATCCTCGCGGTCCTGGGCGCGGACGGCTGGCTGGCACCGATCGCCGCGCGCGACCTGCGCAGGATCGCGCTCGCGCGCGAGGCGATCGCCGCCGCCTCGCCGCTCGCGGACGCCGTGTACGCGCTCCAGGCGCTCGGCGCGACGCCGATCCTCCTCGCCGCCGACGCGGCCGCGGCCCGCTGGGTCGACGAGGCCGTCGCGGGGCGCGCGATGGGCGCCTTCGCGATGACCGAGCCCGACGCCGGTTCCGACGTCGCCTCGATGACGACGACCGCGCGCAGGGACGGCGGCGGTTGGGTCCTCGACGGCGCGAAGTCGTTCATCTCGAACGCGGGGATCGCCGACTTCTACACGGTCTTCGCGCAGGCCGAGCCGGGAAAGGGCTCGAAGGGGATCGCGTGCTTCGTCGTCCCGGCCGACGCGCCCGGACTCGTGTTCGCGGGCGCCCAGGTCCTCGCCGCGCCGCACCCGCTCGGCGAGATCCGGCTCGACGCCTGCCGCGTTCCCGCCGAGGCCTGCCTGGCCGGCCCGGGCGACGGCTTCAAGCTGGGGCTCGCGACTCTCGATCTCCTCCGCGCGACCGTGGGCGCGGCCGCGTGCGGGATGGCGGCGCGCGCGCTCGAGGAGGCCTTGGGCCACGCGCTCGAGCGCCGGCAGTTCGGCGAGCCGCTCGCCGAGTTCCAGCTCGTCCGCGAGCGGCTCGCGCGGATGGCGACCGAGCTGGCCGCCGCCCGGCTCCTCGTCTACCGGGCCGCGTGGGCGAAGGACCGGGGCGCGGAGCGGGTCACGCTCGAGTCCGCGATGGCGAAGTCGTACGCCACCGAAGCGGCGCAGCGGATCGTCGACGACGCGGTCCAGATCCTGGGCGGCCGCGGCGTTCTCGCCGACCATCCCGTCGATCGCCTCTACCGCTCGGTGCGCGCGCTCCGGATCTACGAGGGGACGACCGAAATCCAGCGGCTCGTGATCGCCGGCCAGCTCATCGCGCGGGCGCGCGGAGCCGGGCGGGGCTGAGCGGCCTCGGGGCGCCGCCCCGTCGGCCACCTCAGACCGACGCCGCGAACCGCTTCATGCGCTCAGGGGCCACCATCGTCGCGTACATCCCCGCCATCTCGGTCGTGCGCGCGAGCGCGGACATCGCGAGGAGGACCGGCGCGAGCGCGATCCGCCGCGCGAGGCTCGCGCCCATGAGGCGCCCGAAGACGAACCACCGCGGCCAGTCGAGGAGCGCGTGCCAGCCCGCCGTCAGCGGGGGCTCGAGGATCCACGTCCGGCGCACCCATCGGTGCGGCCATTGCGCGTGCTCGCGACGCAGCCGGTACACTTCGTACCCGAATCGCGCATGCAGCCGGAACCACCAGCCGGGATCGAACGAGTGCGCGACCTTCTGCCCGGGCTGGAACCGCAGCCGGGCCCCGGCGTCCTTGAGCGCGGCGGGCAGGAAGACGCCCGCCACCCGGTGCCGGATGTCGGTGCGGAACGGATGCGCGCGTACGACCGCGGCCCGGAACGCGACGTTGTGAGACTGGAAGTACACGTCGTCGCTGTCGGGGTGAGCCGACGTGCCGAGAAGCGCCCACGAGATGGACGCGGCGACCTGCATGATCGCGTCGTCCGGGCCGCGACGGTCGGTCCGGAAGAGGCTCATCCCCGCGACCACATCGGCGCCGCCCTCGATCCCCCGGACGATCGCCGCGAGCCAGTCGGGGTCCGGGACCACGTCCGCGTCCGCCAGGACGACGATCTCGCCGGCCGCCTCCAGGACGCCGCGGTTCTTCATCTCGAAGTACCACGGGTCGTCGACCGCGATCGCGACGACGCGCCGGAACGGAGCGGGGTCGGCGAACCGTTCTTTCCAGCGGGCGGCCTGGACCGCGCTTCCCACGAGGATGACCTCCACCCGATCGAGCGGATAGCGCTGGGAGAGCAGACCGTCCCACGTGTCGATGTCCTCGAACGAGAGGTATTCGTTGTACCCCTCGATGACGACGGAAACCTGCGGCAGATTGGGGGCTTCCATGGGTCGATACTCTAGCCTCCATGCGGGTCGGCGGCAGCCCGTGACGCGCCCGTGAAGGCCGTAGTCGTCGGCGGCGGGCCGGCCGGCCTCTACCTCGCGATCCTGCTCAAGCGCGCCGGCGCGGCCCATTCGGTCACGGTCCATGAGCGGAACCGCCCCGGAGACACATACGGGTTCGGCGTCGTGTTCTCGGACGCGACCATGGAGGGGCTTGCGACCGCGGACCCGGAGACCTTCGCCCGGCTCGCGGACCGGTTCCACCACTGGGACGACATCGACGTGCACTACCGCGGGCGCGTCCTCTCGTCGACCGGGCACGGCTTCAGCGGTCTCGAGCGGAGCGCGCTGCTCGAGGTCCTGGCCGGCCGCGCGCGCGAGCTGGGCGTGGACGTCCGCGCGCAGAGCGAGATCGTCGACCCCGCGGAGCATCGGGACGCCGACCTCCTCGTCGGCGCCGACGGCGTCAACAGCGGCGTGCGGGAGCGCTGGCGGGGGGACTTCGGACCCGAGATCGACTGGCGGCCGAACAAGTTCGTCTGGATGGGGACCACGCGTCCGTTCGACGCGTTCACGTTCGACTTCCGGCGCGACGAGCACGGGCTGTGGCGGCTCCACGCGTATCGCTACAGCGACACGGGCTCGACCTTCATCGTCGAGACGACGAACGAGACCCTCGCCCGGAGCGGCCTCGCGGACGCCTCGGAGGAAGCCACGATCGCGTACTGCGAGACGCTGTTCGCGGAGCGGCTGGAAGGTCACCGGCTCGTCGCCAATCGCTCGATCTGGCGCTCGTTCCCGACGCTCACCTGCACGCGCTGGAGCCGGGAGAACGTCGTCCTGATCGGCGACGCCGCGCACACGGCCCATTTCTCGGTCGGCTCGGGAACCAAGCTCGCGATGGAGGACGCGATCGCGCTCGTCGACGCGCTCGGCACGGAGCGCGACGTCCCCGCTGCGCTCGCCGCCTACGAGGAGAAGCGGAGGCCCGAGGTCGCGAGCCTCCAGCGCGCCGCGCAGGCGAGCCTCCAGTGGTTCGAGGGGACCGAGCGCTACATGGAGACCGAGCCGATCCAGTTCGCCTTCAACCTCCTCACCCGCTCGCTCCGGATCACGCACGAGGACCTGAAGCTCCGCGACCCCGGCTTCACGACCGAGGTCGACCGCTGGTTCGCGGCCGGGGCGGCGAGGCAGAGCGGAGTCGATGTGCCGCTCGACCCGCCCCCCCCGCCCCTCTTCACGCCGTTCCGCCTGCGGGACCTCCTGCTCGCGAACCGCGTCGTCGTCTCGGCGATGTGCCAGTACCTGGCCGCGGACGGGATGCCGAACGAGTGGCACTTCGTCCACCTCGGGAGCCGCGCGGTCGGGGGCGCGGGGCTCGTCATGGCCGAGATGACCGACGTCAGCGCGGAGGGGCGGATCAGCCCGGGCTGCGCGGGCCTGTACCGCGACGAGCACGTGGGGGGCTGGAAGCGGATCGTCGACTTCGTCCACGCATGGACCCCGGCGAAGATCGGGATCCAGCTCGGCCACGCGGGCCGGAAGGCATCGACGAAGCTCGCCTGGGAGGGGGACAACGAGCCGCTCGAGGCGGGCGGCTGGGACGTCCTCGCACCGAGCCCGATCCCGTGGACCGACGCCAACCCCGTCCCGCGGCCCATGGACCGCGCGGACATGGACGCCGTGATCCGCGACCACGTGCGGGCCGCCGGACGCGCCGCGGAGGCGGGCTTCGACCTCCTCGAGGTCCACATGGCCCACGGATACCTGCTCGCGACCTTCATCTCGCCGCTCACGAACGCGCGCGAGGACGAGTACGGCGGATCGGTCGCGAACCGGATGCGGTTCCCGCTCGAGGTCCTGGACGCCGTGCGCGCGGCGTGGCCGGCGGAGAAGCCGCTCTCCGTCCGCATCTCGGCCGTCGACTGGGCGCCGGGGGGGCAGGAGATCGAGGACTCGCTCGAAGTCGCGCGCATGCTGAAGGCGCACGACGTCGACCTCGTCGACGTCTCGGCGGGGCAGACGGTCCCGTTCGCGAAGCCGCGCTACGGGCGACAGTTCCAGACGCCGTTCGCCGACCGGATCCGCCACGAGGTCGACGTGCCCACGATGGCGGTCGGCAACATCTCGTCGTTCATGGACGTGAACACGATCCTCGCCGCCGGCCGCGCGGACCTCTGCGCGCTCGCGCGCGCGCACCTGTGGGATCCCTACTGGGCGCGGAACGCCGCCTGGCGGCTCGGCTACAGGCTCCCCTGGCCCGACCCTTATTCGACCCTGGACGGATACACGCCGCGCTTCGAGTAATCGGGCGTTGAGAACGGCCTCGCTCGGTCTCGTCGCCCGCCCTGCATCTGGATCGTTCTGAACGCCCTCCAGCGACAGGTCGGGGTTGGGCCGAGATCGCTATTCGATGACTCCGCACGCCACTCGATCCCCCGAGCCGCCCGCCGGCTGGGTGGAATAGTCGTCGGGCAGGGCATGGACGACGAGCGCGGAGCCGTCCTCGTCGAGGAGCGCCGAGACCCCGCCTCCGAGGCCCGCGGCGGGGACCGACTGGTCGACGGTGGCGATGCTGTCCTCTCCGGCCACGAGGTTCCGGAGGTCTCCGGGATGCGGGCCGCCCTCGGTCATGAACCCGTGCGGGACTCCCTCCGGGGACAGGTGGGCGCCGGCCGATTCGAACCCCGGCGGCTCGCAGCGGCCGACCGCGTGGATGTGGAATCCGTGCTCGCCCGGCGCGAGGCCGATGAGCGCGCCGGCGAGCTCGATCTCGGCGCCCGCGTCGCTCAGGATCACGGCGCCCAGCCCGCGGCCGCTCGCGTCGACGACCTGCGCGCGGACGGAGTCGACGGTCGCGGTCGACGCCGTCGCGAGGGCGGAATCCGCGGTTCCGTCGGGCGCGCCGTCCGGTGCCGCATCGCCGGGCTCGGAACCGCCGCAGGCGAAGAGGGGAAGAAGGGCGATCCAGAGCGCTCGTCTCATCGCGGGCCTTTCGTCGAAGGGTTCGCCGCCGGCGGGGGGGCGGTGGTCGCCGGTCGCTCCGGATCCTCGAGCTCCTCCAGCGTTCGCGGCCAGTCCTCGCGCAGGATCCGGCTGAGCGCGCGGTCGGCGAGGATCCGCCCGCCCGTCTGGCATCCGGGACAGTAGTTCGTTTCGCGGTCGGCGTACACGATGCGCTGGATCGGCGCCCCGCAGACGGGACACGGCTCGCCGCGCTTCCCGTGGACGGCCATGCGCGGATGGAACGCGGTCACCTTCTCGGGGAAGCCGTCGCCGGTCTCGGCGATCCGGATCGCGATCCATTCCTCGAGTGTATCCCGCGCCGCACGTCGGAGCCGCTCGACCTCTTCGCCCGACAGGTTCCCGGTGCTCTGGAGGGGCGAGAGCCGCGCGCGGTGGAGGATCTCGTCGGCGAACGCGCCGCCGATCCCCGAGAAGAGCCGGGGATCGGTGAGCGCGCGCTTGAGCGTGTGGCGTTCGCGGGAGAGGGCCGCACGGAAGTCGGCGGCCCCCGCGGCGTCGATCTCGATGCCGCCGGGGTCGAGCGCCGCGAGGGCCGTCTCGCCGCGCACCAGGTACAGCCGCGCCCGGCGCCTGGTGCCCGCCTCCACCAGCAGCAGCGAGCCGGTCGAGAAGTCGAACGCCGCGAGTCCGCCCTTGCGCGGGATCGACCAGGGCGTCACGGACCAGCGGAGCCGCCCGGCGACCATCAGGTGGATCGCGAGGAAGAGTTCGTCCTCGAGCGCGAGGACGATCCGCTTGCCGAGACGGCGGACGCCCTCGACGAGCTTCCCTTCCGCGGCGTCGAGCGGCGGGTCCCACGTCCGGAGAAGGGCGACCGAGGCGACCCGCACCCTGTCGAGCCGGGCGCCGAGGACGCGCGGTCCGAGCGCGTGGAGGTAGGCGGCGATCTCGGGCAGCTCGGGCATCGCCGTTCGAATCTGATCCGGACGTCCACGCGGGCAAGCGGGGACGCGCCGCGCCGCGGTGGCGGAAGCGCGATGGCACGGTCGCGGTCGTCGGCTTCCGCGAGCGGAGAAGAAACGAGGCGACGGCCGCGTCCGGGCGGTGCGAGACGTCCTGTCAGAATGCGTTCCGTTCCACTTCCACTCCGCGCGGGTACCGTGCGCGGACAGGCGCGTGCGCGGTGTGGCATGAGGATTGCCACTTCGCGGAAGCATGTGGAAAGCCTGCTTCCTCACGCTCCTGTTCCTCCTCACGTCCTGACACGGATCTTCGCGGGCGGACGGCCGTCTCCCCCCGGTCGCCCGCCCGGGAGATCTCCGAACCTCCGCTGAAATCGACCCGGACTCGCGACGAGGAGTGGCGCCGCCGCTAGCCGCGACGAGGGCGGAGGGCGAGACCCAGCGCGACGAGGCCCACGACGAGGGCCGCCGCACCCAGCCACGCGCCCATCGCCCGGCCGTCGCCGGTGGTCACCCGCGTCACCGACGCCGGCGTGTCCGAGCCCTCGGGCCCGGCCCACTCGACGACCTCGCCCCCGGCGTAGGTCTGGGTCACCGGCCAGGCGATCGTGGCCTCCGCGCGGGGATTCACGGCGACGAACGGAAACTCGACGAAACGCTCGGGCGGGAGCGTCCCCGTCCACGCCGCGCCGACGATCCGGCCGGCGCCGTCGGTCCGGACCTCGAGCGCCCATCCCGGGACGTCGGCGAACGACACGACCGTGACCTCGGCGGGGAAGACGATCTCGACGCGCGTGGTCGGCACCTCGCGCTCGGTCGGCACCGTGAGGACGTACCTCTGATATGCGCCCGGCGGCGCGACGCCCGGGTGGACGACCGCGTGCGCGAAGAGCGCAGCCGGAAAGAGGACGAGCAGGCCGATCGCGACTCGGATTCCGGAAACGGTCACGCGCCCTCCATGATCGGAGTTGTCAGGACTGCGGCGGGACGTAGGCGAGGACCCCCGCGAGGAGCGAGACGAGGAGCATGAGCGCGAGCTCCCGGCGCGTGGAGCGGCGGAGCGCCGACGGATCCCCGTCCGCGGCGAGCCGGGGGATCAGTCGACGGCGGTTGAACGCTCCGCAGCCGACGAGCCCCGCGAGCCCCGCGGCCTTCGCGAGGACGAGCCGCCCGTAGGCGGAGCCCCAGAGCGCGTCGAGACCCGGCAGGAACAGGGCCGCCTGCGCGATCCCCGTCAGTCCGACGACCGCCACCGCCCCGAGCGCCAGGCCGGAGACCCGAGCGGTCGATTCCCGGAAGGCCGCCGGCTCGAGCGCCGCGACCGCGAGCCACGCGACGCCTCCCGTCCAGACCGCGATCGCGATCAGGTGGAGCGACTTGATCGGGATCGACCAGCGCGGGGAGATCCCCGCCGAATGGCCGGTCGCGCCGCTCGCGAGGACGGCCGCGAGCGCGATCGCGAGCGCGATCCACGGCCGGCGCGCGAGGCCGATCGCCCAGAGTCCGAGGAGCGCGAGGCCGACCCGCAGGGCCTCGACCCTGCCCGGACCGGTGCCGAGCGCGCCCGCGACGTCGGGCCGGCCGGCGGGCGCCACGTGCCACAGCCAGGCGGCGGCGTGGGCGGCGAGCAAGACCGTCGTCGTCGCGGCCAGGGCGACCGCCGCGCGCCGCGCCCCGACCGGCGCGCCGCCGAGCGCGACGAGCTGGATCAGCCACCCCGTCCAGACGAGGAGCGAGAACATCGCGAGGCCGCGGAAGACGGCGGACACGCCGGCCGGGACGTTCGGCCCGGCGTGGGCGTGACCGGCGGGATGGGCCGACGGCGGCGGGGGCGCGACGGGCCGGACCGTGTCCGCCCCCGGGGGGGCGAGGACGGTGAACGCGAAGCTCCCCTCCACCGGATGGCCGTCCGCGGAGACGACCCGCCAGTCGACCCGGTATCCGGCCGCGGCCAGCCGGGGCAGCTCGCCGATCAGCGCGTTGACGTCGGCCGAGTCCGCATGCACCCGGGCCACGATCGAGTCCCGCGCCGAGACGAGGACGATCCGGCTGAGCCCCGCCTCGATCGGCTCCGAGAAGACGAGCCGGACGGCGGCGGGCGGCGTCTCGAGCGCCTCCCCGTCCGCGGGCGACGAGGAGACGAGGTGCGCGTGGACGACGGCCGCGAGCCCGATTCCGGCCGCGGCGACGAGGGCGACACCCTCGAGCGCGCCGAGGACGACCCGCGGCGATCGTCGAAGCGTCACGGCACCCAGCGGATCCCGGCGTAGAGGGAGCGCCCGTCGGCGGGCTGGAAGAAGCGGCCCGCGGCGTCGTCGATACTGAACGTCGGCGAGTACACCTCGTCGGTCAGGTTCCGCGCCTCCGCGAACGCGACCGCTCCGACGGCGTCGATCCTCCATTCCCCGCGCAACCCGAACGTGAACCAGCCGTCGCTGCTGACGGTGTTCGCGCTGTCGACAAACACGTCCCCGGGCACCCACTCCAGCGACGGGGCGATCGACAGTCCCACCGGATGCGCGTACTCCGCCTCGAGCTGGAACACGTGATCGGGGATGCCGGGGATCTCGTTCCCCTCGAAGTCCGGATCCGACACGTACTCGAAGCTGGACAGCGTGTACGCCATCCGGAACCCGGCCCGCTCGCCCCCCTCCTCGCTCCCCAGCAAGCTCACCGGCGCCGAGAGCTCGAGGCCCGCCTCGAGACCGCGGTGACGCGTCTCGTCCGCGTTCCGGTACGTGGGCACCGTGAACGGCGCGTCGGGAAAGGGTCGCACGTTCACGTTCAGGATCTCGTCGTCGATCTCGATGTCGAATGCAGACAGCTGCCAGCGCCACGGCCCCATGCTCCCGCGCGTCCCGACCTCGAACTGCCAGGCGTCCTGGGCGTCGAGGTCGACGAAGCCGGGGACCGTCAGGCTGTTCAGCTCGAGCAGAAGGGGCGGCTCGTAGATCCGGCTCGCGTTACCGAACACCTGCCCGCCGATCTCCGGGACCTCGACCAGGAACCCGATCTTGGGCTGGACCGCTTCGAACGTGCGCTCGTCACTCTGGTCGCCGTCCGAGAGGAAGTCGTCCTCCACGGCGCGGCGTGACCGGTCATACCGCAGGCCGGCCACGGCGGAGAGCCGGGGGGCGAAGGAGAGCACGTCCTCGAGGTAGACGGCGAGTCCGCCGGCCTCGTCGCGCTGGTCCTTGGCGAGGTCGCCCTTCTCGCCGCCCACGTTCTCGAACTGCTTGTCGTCGACGTTGCCGAACGTCGGCTGGACGCCCAGCACGAACCGATTGTCGTGCGCGCCGAGCGGGACCGTGCTCTCGTAGCGGGCCTCGACGCCCACGTCGCGGCTGATCTGATCGATGACCCGGAAGATCGGATGGACGATGTCGCGGTACTGGAAGTACGGCGCCACGTCGAGCCGCTGCTCGGGACCCAGCTGGACCCGGAGCTGCAGGCCGAGGTGGTGAAGGTCGTAGTCCCGGCCCCAGTCGTTCTCGACGTTCGCCGGGGTGGCGGCCTCCGGGTTCGCATCCATCTCCGCGCGGGTCAGGGACCCGGGGAGGTCCTCCTCGACGTGGGCGAAGAACCAGAACGTCCGCAGATCGACGTCCGGAGTGAGCACGATCCCGAGATGCCCGTTGACCCGGTCACGCCGCTGGGCGGAGTGATCGCGGAACCCGTCAAGGCTCGTGCGCGCGTAGCTCGCGTAGTAATCGATGTCGTCGATCACGTCACCGCTCGACACCTGGCCCTTGAAGAAGCCGAACGACCCGCCCTGGGCGTACAGCTGGAAGGGCTCGGCCGTGTACCCCGTCCGGGTCTCGAGGTTGATGGCCCCGCCCAGCGTGCTGCCGCCGTAGCGGAGCGCGTTGCCGCCCTTGTAGACCTGGACGTTCGAGGCCGTCAGGAGCTCCAGCGACTCGAAGTCCGTGAAGCCGTCCGCGTTCCGGTACGGCATCCCGTTGACGAGCACGTTGACGCCGCGCAGGTGGAAGTTGTTCCTCAGCCCCGACCCGCGGATCGACAGGTGCGTCTCGTCCGCGGCCCCGAAACGGGACTGCGCGTAGACGCCGGGAGTGAAGCGCAGGATGTCGGAGAAGTTGGTCTGCCGGGTGCGCTCGAGATCCTGCTCTTCGACGAGATCGACGGCGCCCGGGACCTGGCGCATGCGGGCGCGCACCTCGGCGAGCTCGCCGGGGCTCCCGATCGCGGTCAGACCCTCCATGAGGATCGGCCGCGGCGTTAGGGCGATGCGGACCGGCTCCGAGGCGGGAAGGATCACCGACAGCGAGCGCGACGCATAGCCGAGCCGCTGGACGTCGAGCCGCACGGGCCCCTGCCCCCGCGCGTCGAGCGAGAAGGTCCCGTCGGGACCCGTCTCGGCGACCGCGCGCCCGTCGGAGACGCTGGCGCCCGCGATGGGGACGCCGTCGGGATCCACGACCACGCCGTGAAGCGGGGACTGCTGGGCCGCGGACGGAGCCGCCGCCGCGAGGAGCGCGAACGCCAGGGCGCCCGCCACCCGACCGAGGCGGTCGGGCCGAATCCGATGCTGGAAGAGCCGGAACATGGAGTACCTCCGATCGGGGTGCCGGAATGACGGCGACGCGGGAGTGCGTCGCCCGACGTGCCAGCCGATCAGAGGGTGGGTGGGGCGTTGCTCCAGGGAATCGCGAAGGGAACGAGCGCGACCCGCGGCGGAGGCTCGGGCGCGGGGGACGAGAACGGCGGCGACGGCGGAACCGGCAGCGGGGCCGGCTCGGCCGGGTCCCCCAGCGAAGGCGCCGCTCCCGCGTGGCATCGCCCGACGCAGGTGCAGGGGCCGTGGTCCTCGCCGTGGGGGGGCGCCCCGTGCCCATGGTCCGTGGCGGCGCCGGTCGGGGCCGCCCGCGGTCCGTCGTGGTGGGGGCAGTGGTGAGCGCCCCACGCATCCCCCGCCCCGGCGAACAGGAACAGGAGCGCGAGGACGCCGGTGAAGATCCGGGTCGAGACGGGGCCCGCTTTCGCGCTGATCGCCATACGGGGAGCGAATCTAGCCCGATCCGGGCGGAGGGAAAAGCGGCCCTCCCCGGAACGTCCGGATCCCTCGGGGGTTTCTCAAGAATACAGGGGGTAGACCCGATGTTCGATTGCTGACGGCGGGGATGATCGCCAGACCCCTACAATCGGGTCGGGCGACTTCGCTTACATGACATAGGGGAGACATCATAATGACCGAAAAGGAAACGCGACAGGAAGTCGGCCAGCGGCTCCAGGAGATCCGCGGCCGCCGCGATCAGCGCACGTTCGCCGAAGCCGTCGACTCCGTCCAGCAGACGATCAGCAAGTACGAGCGCGGCGAGATTCCCCGATCCTGGCTGTTCCTGGCCCGCCTCGCCGAGGCGGAGGGCATCGATCTGAACCGCCTGCTCACGGGGCGCCGCGCCGCCGGCTCCACCAACGGGAACGGGTCAGGCCGGGCGGTCGCCGAAGTGGAGCACGAGACGGTCGGCGCTGCGCCCTGAAGCCATCGCGACTGCTTTCCCGCGGCCGCGGGCAGAGACATGTTCCGCCCGCGGAGACGTCGCCCTTCGCCCCCCACCCCTTTCCGCGCACGAATCGCCTGCATAGGTTGGACTTTTCCTGACAGCCGGCCGGACACGCTCGAGCGTCCGCGGATCGGTCGTTCCCAACTCGGTCGGGAGGCCCTCACATGAATCAGGCAGCCGCCGCGCGGAGCCCTCTGGAGCGGTTCCTCGGCCTGTTCACCGAAGTCCGCGCCGGGGAGGGCCCGATCACGCTGATCATGGCCCTCAACGTCTTTCTCCTGCTGACCTCGTATTACCTGATCAAGCCCGTGCGCGACGCCCTGATCCTCTCGAGCGGTGGGGCGGAGGCGAAGTCCTATCTCGCGGCCGCGATGGCGGTCGTGCTGTTCTTTCTCGTCGGGGCCTACGCCAAGCTCGTTAACCGGAACGAGCGGACGCGGTTGATCACGATCGTGACCGGCATCTTCATCGTGTGCCTCGTCGTGTTCTGGGCGCTGAGCCGGATGAACGTCCCGTATCTGGGCTACGTGTTCTTCGTCTGGGTCGGGATCTTCAGCGTCATGGTCGTGGCCCAGTTCTGGTCGTACGCGAACGACGTCTACACCAACGAATCCGGGAAGCGACTCTTCCCTCTGGTCGCGTTCGGCGGCTCGTTCGGCGCGTTCGCCGGCGCCTACATCGCGGATTGGCTGCTGCGCTTCATCAGCCTGTTCGAGATGATGCTGGTGGCGGGCGCGGTCCTCGTCCTGTGCGTCGTCCTGACCAACGTCATCTCGCGGAAAGTCTGGGGGAAGGCCGTCATGGAGGCCCGTCAGCGCGAGCTGAGCGCGAAGGCGAAGCGGGAGGAGGCGGCGGGGCCGAAGCCCAAGGAAAGCCTCGGGTTCGACATGCTTTTCCGGTACAAGTACATCGGGTTGATCGCCCTGATCGTGCTGCTCCTGAATCTCGTGAACACGACCGGCGAATACATCATGGGCAGCCTGGTCGTGGATTACGGCAAGGAGACCGCCGATGAAGTGATCCAGGCGGCGATCGCGTCCAATACGACGGCGTCGATAGAGGGCCAGGATTTCGGCGACCCCGCCGACGAGCAGACGCGCGAGGACATCGAGGGGAACCTCATCGGGCGCTTCTATGCGCGGTTCTTCTTCTGGGTCAACCTGCTCGGCATGTTCCTCCAGCTGTTCGTCGTGGGCAGGCTGGTCAAGTACGGCGGGATCCGGGCGGGCCTCCTGTGGCTCCCGATCATCGCGCTGGGGACCTACGCGCTGATCTTCTTCGTGCCGATCCTGCGCTACGCGCGCCTCGGCAAGATGGCGGAGAACGCGTCCGACTATTCGATCAACAAGACGACGCTCCAAATGCTCTTCCTGCCGACGACCCGGGAGATCAAGTACAAGGCGAAGCAGGTCACCGACAGCTTCATGCAGCGCGCGGGCGACGTGGGGTCGGCGGCGCTGGTGTTCCTCGGAACCGCGGTGTTCACGTTCGGGACGAAGGGCTTCGCGGCGGTGAACCTCGGGATCATCCTGATCTGGTTCGTGATCATCGTCATGATCGTCCGCGAGCACGCCGAGATCGAGAAGGGGAACCGGCCGGAGATCTCCGGCCCGCACGAGAAGGCGGCGGAGCCGGCGAGGAGCTAGACTCGATCCGTCGAAGAACCCTGTCCGGAGGCCTTTCGTGCCGCTGGCAACCGACCGCGTCGAGACCCGGCTTTCCGACCACAAGCCCGCGCTGACCGAGGCCCAGGCGCGGGCCGAGGCCGCGCGGTGCCTGTTCTGTCACGATGCCCCCTGCATCGCGGCCTGCCCGACCGGGATCGACATCCCGATGTTCATCCGCCAGATCCATGCCCACAACCCGGTCGGCGCGGCGCGCACGATCTTCGAGTCCAACGCCCTCGGGCACTCGTGCGCCCGCGTGTGTCCGGTCGAGGTCCTGTGCGTGGGGGAGTGCGTCTACAACGACAAGGGGGAGCCGCCGATCATGATCGGCCGGCTTCAGCGCCACGCGACCGATCACGTGGTCCACGCCGGGATCCAGCTGTTCGAGGCGGGTGAATCGACGGGCCGCGCGGTCGCGTGCGTGGGCGGCGGCCCGGCGTCGATCGCCTGCGCGCACGAGCTCGTCCGGCTCGGTCACCGGGCGGTGATCTTCGAGAAGTCGCCGTGGCCCGGCGGGCTCAACACCGACGGCGTGGCGCCCTACAAGATGCAGGCCGAGGAGAGCCTGGCGGAGGTCGACTGGCTCTCGGAGATCGGCATCGAATGGCGGCTCGGCGTCGAAGTCGGACGCGACGTGTCGTGGGCCGATCTCGAGCGCGAGTTCGACGCCGTGTTCCTCGGAGCGGGCTTGGGCGGGGACTCGCCGCTGGGGATCCCGGGCGAGGACCTGTCGGGCGTCTGGGGGGCGACCGCCCTGATCGAGGCGATCAAGACCGGCCGCCGGCTGGATCCGGCGTCGGTCTATTCGGCGGTCGTGATCGGCGGCGGGAACACGGCGATCGACGCCGCCCGCGAGCTCAAGCTCCTGGGAGTCCCCGAGGTGCGCGTCGTCTATCGGCGGGGCCCCGAGAGCATGCCCGCCTACCCGCACGAGCGCGAGCACGCGACCGCGGAGGGCGTCGGGTTCACGTGGCGCGCCGTGCCGCTCGCGTTCGAGGGGAACGGGACGCTCAAGGCGGTGCGGCTGGCGACCGTCGACCGCGGCTTCAACCCGGTCGGCGAGCCGTACTCGGTGCCGGCGGACCTCGTCGCGATCGCCGCCGGGCAGGGCCGGCTCGAGGAGCTGCTGGACTCGATTCCGGGGGGGATCCGCCGCGACGGCGGGCGCGTGGAAGTCGAGCCGGACACGGGCCGCACGTCGAACCCCCGGTACTGGGCGGGAGGCGACCTCGCGAACGGCGGGGCCGAGGTCGTGAACGCCGCCGCCGAAGGCAAGCGGGCCGCGCGCGCGATCCACGCGTCGATCGGCCGGAACGGAGGACGGGAATGAGCACGACGAACGCTCGCGGAAACGGGGGACCGCCGGGGAACGGGCGGAGGCCGGCGCGCGCCATCGACCTGTCGGTCGACTGCGGCGGGATTCGCTCGCCGAATCCGTTCTGGCTGGCCAGCGGTCCGCCGACGAACACGGCGGGCCAGGTCATGCGCGCCTTCGACATGGGGTGGGGCGGCGCGGTCTGGAAGACGCTCGGCGACCCGATCACGAACACCGCCTCGCGCTACGGCGCGATCGAGTACCAGGGCCGGAGCGTGGCGGGATTCAACAACATCGAGCTGATCACGGATCGTCCGCTGGAGGTCAACCTCAAGGAGATCGCCGAGGTCAAGCGGTTCTATCCGGGGCACGCCGTCATCGCGTCGCTCATGGTGGGGACGAAGGACGAGTGGCGGGACATCATCCGGAGGACCGAGGATACGGGCTGCGACGGTTTCGAGCTGAACTTCGGCTGCCCGCACGGGATGTGCGAACGCGGGATGGGCTCGGCCGTCGGGCAGGAGCCGCGCGTGCTCGAGGAGATCGCCGGCTGGGCGGACGAGTTCTCGTCGATCCCCGTGCTCGTCAAGCTGACGCCCAACATCACCGACATCCTCGATCCCGCGATGGCCGCGCAGAACGGCGGCGCCGACGGCGTGTCGCTCGTCAACACGTTCAAGAGCGTGATCGGGATCGACCACGACACGTTCAGCCCGATCCCGTCCGTCGGCGGGCAGGGGACCTCGGGCGGCTACTGCGGTCCCGCGGTCAAGCCGATCGCGCTCCACATGGTGACGCGTCTCGGCAAGGCGGAGGAGTTCCGGCTCCCGGTCTCGGGGATCGGCGGGATCCACACGTGGGAGGACGCGCTCGACTTCCTCCTGATGGGCGCGTCGTCGCTCCAGGTCTGCACGGCCGCCATGCACTACGGTTTCCGCATCGTCGAGGAGATGACCCGCGGGCTCGAGGAGTGGATGCGCGAGAAGGGGTACGCGCGCGTCGAGGAGTTCCGCGGCCGCGCGCTCCCCAACTACGAGGAGTGGGGCGACCTCGACCTCAACTACAAGATCGTCGCCGAGATCGACCCCGCGCTCTGCATCGGGTGCCAGCTCTGCTACGCGGCCTGCGAGGACGGCGCGCACCAGTGCATCGCGCTGCCGGCCGGGACGCGCGTGCCGCGCATCAAGCAGGACGAGTGCGTGGGGTGCAACCTGTGTCAGATCGTGTGCCCCGTCGAAGGGTGCATCACGATGGTCGAGGTGGACCGGGGGCTGCCGCGCGAGTCGTGGAACGACCGCGTGGCTCGCGGAACGGCCGGCGCAGGCGGCCGCCATTGAGCCGTCGGGGCGGACGGAGCAGAGACGACGTGCTCGCCGCCCTCCACGTGCCGGTTCGATCTGGGGCGGGCACTGGGGGCGCGCGAGGGTCCGGCGCGTTACGCCGGTAACCAGCGGGTCAGGAAGAAGGCGATCATGATTCGACTGCGTGCGCTTGTTCTCGCCGCCGCGGTGCTCGCGGCGTGCAACGGCTACAGCTCGGGGCCGGACGACGGCGACGGCTCGCTGACGGGCAGCTACAGCGGAACGGTGAACGGCACGGCGAGCGGCGACCCGTTCACGCTGACGGTGACGTTCACGCTGAACGAGTACCTGAACGGCGTGACGGGCACCTATTCGACGAGCGACGGAACCGGTGGCACGGTCACCGGAACGATCAGCGGATCGACGGTCTCCTTCACGATCAACCAGGCGACGCCCTGCGTCGGCGCGTTCTCCGGGTCGGCGTCGATCTCGAACGGGGGCGATCGTCTCACCGGGACCTACTCGGGCAACTCGCCGTGCACGGGCGCCGTGACCGCGAGCTTCGAGATGAACCGCGCCTGAACCGTCGACGTGACGACCCCCGACCGCGCGCGCCTCCTCGAATCACCCTACGCCAACGAGGATCTCGTGCCGACGGCGCCGGAGGAGCGGCGCTGGTCGCGCTGGAACATCGCCGCGCTGTGGATCGGGATGGCCGTCTGCATCCCGACCTACATGCTCGCCTCGGGCCTGATCGCGAGCGGGATGTCGTGGTGGCAGGCGCTGGCCACGATCGCCGCCGGCAACCTCATCGTCCTCGTCCCCATGCTCCTGAACGGTCACGCGGGGACGAAGTACGGGGTCCCGTTCCCCGTTCTCCTCCGCGCCCCGTTCGGCATCCTCGGCGCGAACGTCCCGGCCCTCTTGCGGGGGCTCGTGGCGTGCGGCTGGTTCGGGATCCAGACGTGGATCGGCGGCCACGCCCTGTATGCCCTCGCGCGCGTGATCTGGCCCTGGATCGCCGACGCTCCCGGCATCGGATTCCTGGGGATCAACGTCTGGGAGCTGGTCGCGTTCCTCGCCTTCTGGGCGCTCAACGTGTGGATCGCGTGGGCGGGGACCGAGCGCATCAAGTGGCTCGAGGCGTGGGGCGCGCCGCTCCTGCTCGTCATCGGCCTCGCGCTCCTCGCATGGTCGATGACCGTGCCGGGCGGGCTCGGGCGCGCGCTCGCGTTCAGCGAGCAGTTCTCGCGCCCCTCGCTCGCCGTCGCCGACGGGCGCGCGAGGCTGAGCGCGCTCTCCGACGACGGCGCGCCGCGCGCGTCCGAGGCGCGGATCGGCACGGGCGGGACCGAGGCCGAGGCGCGGGCCGCGCTGTCGGCGGCGGCCTGGGCGCCCTACTCGCCGGACCCGATCGCCCTGCCACCCGCCGGCGCCGCGGCCGCCGGGCCCTCCTTCGTGGCGGCCGAGGTGCGGGACGCGCAGGGGGGATCGTCGCCCGTTCTCGTCGCGCGCGCGGACGCCGGCGCGAGCCGCCACGGGTTCCTGCTCCTGTTCCTGCCCGGCCTCACCGCGATGGTCGGCTTCTGGGCCACGCTGTCGCTCAACATCCCCGACTTCACCCGCTACGCGCGGAACCAGGCCGACCAGCTCTGGGGCCAGGTCCTGGGGCTCCCGACGACGATGACGCTCTTCGCCTTCATCGGGATCGCGGCCACCTGCGCGGGCGCGCTCCGGTTCCGGGACGTCCTCGTCGTCGAGGGCGCGCCGTGGGACCCGGTCGACCTCCTGTCGCGCTTCGACAACCCGGCGGTCGTGATCGTCTCGATGGTGGCGCTC
>DATBJO010000030.1:0-46769 GCA_036556305.1 Gemmatimonadota bacterium | reverse complement strand
CCCGCCCCCGAGGAGGCCGGGAGCGGCTTCCAGGTCGAGAACTGGACCGTCCAGTTCACCGGCCTGTGCGCCGACTGCCAGCCGGCCGCCGCGACCGCCTGACCTCCTCCCCGGCGCGGAACCCGGAACCCTCTCGGGCGTATCCAGAAATGACCGGCGTCAGCATCGCGCCTTCAGCGGAGGTCCCTCCCATGATCCGTCTCCTGGTCGGTTTCGCCGTGTTCTCCCTGGCCGCCCTGTCCGCCGCCTGCGGTGACGAGGAGACGGCCGCGGCCGATTCTCCGCGCCGTGTCGTCGTCCGGAACAGCGATCCGGCCGCGCCCGCCGGCGCCGACGCGCGGAACGGGATCGAGGTCGGACCCAGCGCGGAGGCCGCGCCGGAGATCGTCATCCTGCCCGACCCGCGGCCCGAGTCGGGGACGCGCGTCGTTCACGAGACGACGACCGTCGAGCCGCCCGAAGCGCCGGCTCCGAGCGGGTCCGACGCCGACCTGACCGGGGCGGGCGCCGTCCTCCCCGCGCCGCGGCCCGAGGGCGAGGCCTCGTCGGTCACGCTGCCGGCCGGGCGCACGCAGATCTTCATCACGGCTTCGACGCGCGTCACCAGCGACGCGAGCCAGGCCGGAGACCCGGTCGAGGCGGTCACCGATGAGCCCGTCGTCGTCGGCGGAGAGGTCGTGATTCCCGAGGGCTCCACGGTCCGCGGCAGGGTCGAGAGCGTCGACCCCGGCGAGTATCCTCTGCGTCGACCGTCGATCGAGATCGTCTATGACCGTATCGAGACGCCGGACGGGCGCGTGATCCCGGTCCAGGCGCGGACGAGCGGCGAGGTGGGCACGGTCACCCAGCACCCGCGCGGGGACCACGACCGCATGCGGAACATCCTCCTCGGCGCGGGCGTGGGCGCGGGCGTGGGAGGAGCGACGGGCGGCAAGCGGGGCGCGCTGATCGGCGCGATCGCGGGCGCGGCGATGGGCGCCGGCGTGGGCCACGGCGGCATCGACTGGTGCGCGAGCGTGGAGCCGGGCGATTCGATCCTCATCATCTTCGATCGCGATGCGGTCGTCCCGCGCGGCCCGGTGATCGTCAACCTCTCGCGCTGAAACCGGCGAGCTCCGACGATGGTCGGGGTCCGGTGACCGGATCCCTTCCGCCCGACCTCGACCGCGTGCTCGAGCTCTTCTCGCGTCTCGGCCGCGAGCAGACGATGCAGGCGCTGGTCGAGTACGCGAACCGCTTTCCGGAGCTCCCCGACCGCTTCGCGGCGCTGGCGTCGAGCGAGGCGTACAAGGTCCACGAGTGCATGACTCCCGTGGCGCTGTTCAGCGAGGTCGAAGACGGCGGGATCCGGTTCTACGCGGACGTGCCGCGGAGCGCGCCGACGATCCGCGCGCTCCTGGCGATCCTCATGCAGGGCCTCAACGGCCGCCCTCCCGAGGACGTCCTCGCGATCCCGGGCGATTTCGTCTCGCGACTTATGCGCAACGTCGGGCTCTCGACGCGCGAACGGGGACTCCAGGCGATTCTCGCGCGGATGAAGCGGCACGCCCGCGAGGCGCTCGCGGCCTGACGTCGGACGCGGCGCGCCGGCGACCCCGGCTCGCCGGCCCCGCCCGGGGTTGTCTCACATCCAACATGGTGGAATCCTATTCTCCGGGAAGCCCGAAACCGGCCCCGGCAACCCTCCACCAGGAAGGTTCCATGACCGTTCAGCGAGTCGCTCAGATCTTCGGTTGGATCTTCGTCCTCGTCGCACTCTGGGGGTTCTTCGTCACGCGCGGAAGTATGGAGGCGGGTCCGGACGCGCCCGCGATCCTGGGGCTGTTTCCGGTCAACGTCCTGCACAACCTGGCCCACCTGATCCTCGGGATCTGGGGGATCCTCGCCTCCCGGAGCTTCGGCGGAGCCAGGGCGTACGCGCGGATCGCGGGCGTCCTGTACATCCTGCTCGCGATCGTCGGCGTCGTCGACCCGACGACGTTCGGGCTGATCCCGCTGGGAGGCGCGGACATCGGGCTCCACGCGGTCCTCGGGCTCATCCTGGCGGCGGTCGGATTCACCGCCAAGCCGGCGACGGCGTAGCCGCAGGCGACCGGCCTACCGCGACCTGGAACGATACAGGATCCACGCCGCCACGAGGTCGGTGTAGCCGGGCGCGAGGCGCGGCCAGTCGAAGGGCTCTCCCGGACCCGGACGCAGCAGGAAGTTGTGGGGCGCCATCGGGAGGACGAGGATGGTGTAGTCGTCGTTCCCTGCCCGCCGTAGGGCGGCATCGATCCGCGGCACCGAGGCTTCGACGGGTACGTACGTGTCGTTCTCCGCTTCGATGACGAGAACGGGGACGTCCACCCGGGCCCACCATTCCGCGGAATCGTACTCGGCGATGGACGGCCACCAGGACCAGAAGTAGAAGTCGCGGGGCGGAGGGTCGAGGAGGTCGATCCACGGCTCCCCGCGCTCGCGCGCCTTCTGCGCCTCGGCCGCCAGGTCGTCCCACCCTTCTCCTCCCGCCCGGGCCACGGCGACCATCTGCTCGGCGAAGACGTCGGCCCGCGCCAGCGCCTCCCCTTCGATCCCCAGGTCCCGCACCTGGCTCCGGAGGCTGTGGATCTCCGACTCCCACATCGGTACTCCGGTTGCCGCTCCTGCGATGATGAAGGCGATGGCACCGGCCGCGCGCACGGCGATCAGAGGCGCCATCGAACCACCCTGGCTGTGGCCGTGGATCCCGATCGCCGAGGGGTCGATCCGACGATCCTCCCTGAGGACCGCCGTCGCCCCGAGGACGTCCCCCGCCAGCTGCTCGAAGTCGGCCGCCCGCCAGTCTCCGGTCGACTCTCCGGTGCCGCGCTTGTCGTAGATGAGCGAAGCGATGCCCCGGCGGCCGAGGCGGTCCGCGAAGTACCGCGCGGCTCCCCAGCGGATCTCGGGCCCCGCCCCGTGGACGAAAACGACGGCCGGGAACGGTCCCTCGCCGTCCGGGACGATCTTGGTTCCGGCGAGCGTGACGTCCCCGCTACGGAAACGGACGTCGGTGACCTCGTAGGGATGGTCCGGGGGAGGAGTTCTTCGAAGCTCGAAGGTGCCCTCGCCTTCGCCTTCGACGAACGTCCCCTCCAGCGAATCTGCGGAGCGCTCCCCCTCGAAGACGAGGGCGCCGCCTCCGAGCTCCAGACGGATCACGTCCCCGTCGGTCGTGACCGCGTCGAGCGGATACTCCATGACCCGCTGCCGGAGCGAGGTGAAACGGGCCTGGAGTGCGGAATCGCTGCGAACGAGATCGAGGGCGAGATCCGCGGGCTTTCCCTCGCGTTCCATCTGGCCCGCCCAGTGCCCGACCCACGCGTCCTGGACATCCTGCGCGCGCGCCGCGCCCGGCCCGTACACGACGGCCCAGGCCACGATCAGCCCGACCAGAAGACCATCGAACTGGATCCGATTCAACGTTTTCCCCCGGGCTGAAGGAAAGGAACGCGCGGCTACCGCTCTATCGGCGCCCGCACCGTGTTCCCCCACTCCGTCCACGACCCGTCGTAGTTCCGCACCTCGTCGAAGCCGAGGAGGTACGTGAGCGCGAACCAGGTGTGGCTCGAGCGCTCGCCGATCCGGCAGTAGGCGACCGTGCTCTCGTCGGGGGAGAGGCCCTGCTCGTCGCAGTAGATCGCGCTCAGCTCGGCGGCGGACTTGAACGTGTGGCTGTCGGGATCGACGGCCCGCGCCCAGGGGACGCTCTTCGCGCCGGGGATGTGCCCGCCGCGGAGCGCACCCTCCTGCGGGTACTCCGGCATGTGCAGGAGCTCGCCCGAGTACTCCTGGGGGCTCCGCACGTCGACCAGCTGGCCGCCGTCCTCCATGTGCGACCGGACCTCCCCCCGGAAGGCGCGGATCGGCGCGTCGTCGCGCTCCGGCACGGGATAGTCGCCGGCCGGGACCTTCGGCACGTCGGTCGTCATCGGCCGTCCCTCGGCCTCCCACTTCGCGCGGCCGCCGTCCATCACCCGGCAGTCGTCGTGGCCGAAGAGCTTGAACACCCAGAACGCGTACGTCGCCCACCAGTTGTTCTTGTCGCCGTAGAACACGACGGTCGTGTCGCGCGAGATCCCCTTCTCGCGCATCCGCGCGGCGAACCGCTCGCCGTCGAGGTAGTCGCGGACGAGTGGATCGTTGAGGTCGGCGTGCCAGTCGATCTTCACGGCCCCCGGGACGTGGCCGGTGTCGTAGAGGAGCACGTCCTCGTTCGATTCGACCAGCCGCACCGAGGGGTCGTCGAGGTGCCCGGCGACCCAGTCGGTCGACACGAGCGCCTCGGGATGGGCGTATCCGCGCTTCTCGATGGGCGAAACGTCTTTCGGAGCCATGGGAGAACCTCCGCTTCTGGATGGGATGCCCGTCGCCGGGCGATGGGCGGTCGGTCGCGGGCAGATTCTACTCGACCGCCGCGAGGGGCGCCCGCGGTGGGACGCAGGATCGAGCTAGACCGGCAGGCCGCGCTCGCGGAAGAAGTCGAGGGTGCGGTCGGTCGCGCCGCGTCCCCGCTCGAGCTCGGCGCGCGCGGCGGCCCCCGCCCGCGCGCCGGCGGCCGGATCGTCGAGCCAGGCGCCCCAGCGCTCGGCGAGCCCGGCGGCGGTCGCGACGGTCGCGAGGCCCCCCGCCCGTTCCAGCGAGAGCACCTCGGCGGGCGAGCCGTGATCGGGGCCGATCGCGACCGGCGCGCCGTGCGCGGCGGGCTCCATCGTGTTGTGGACCGAACCCCCGAAGGCGCCGCCGACCCAGACGGCATCCGCGAAGCCGTAGAGCCGGTAGAGGAGGCCGACCCGGTCCACGACGAGGACGGCGGGCGGCCCCGAGGCGACGTCCTGCGGCCCGCGGGAGACGAGGCGCGCGGCCGGAAGGCCGAGCTCCCCCGCGGCGCGCTCGATCCGCTCGACCGCGGCTTCGGTCGGCTCGTGGGGAGCGACGACGGCCAGGAGCCCCGGATGCCGGCGCCGGAGGCGCGCGACGGCCGGGAGGACGACCGCCTCGTCCGCCGGCCACGTGCTTCCCGCGATCACGATCGGTCCCGCGTCCCGCGGCGGCTCCCAGACCGGGGGGAGCCCGGCGGCCTCCGCGACGCGCGCGAGCGTGACGTCGATCCGCGTGTCGCCGGTCACGGCCACGGCTTCCCGCGGGATCCCCAGCTCGTCGAGCAGCGCCGCGTCTTCCCCGGTCACGGCCCCGATCGCGCGAAACTCGCGGCACAGCCGGCCGGTCAGCGCCCGCGCGGGCCGCTCGAGCCGCGCGTTTCCGCCGGCGAGACGCGCGCAGGCCTGGGCGAGCGGCACGCCGCGCTCGGCCGCCGTCCAGATCAGGTTCGGCCACAGCTCGCCGGCCACGAGAACGATCGCGTCGGGATCGAGCGCCTCGACCTGCGCGCGCATCGCCGAGGGCCAGTCGAACGGCAGGTAGTCGGCGTGGTCCGGGGCGTCCCACGACGCCGCCATCCGCTCGGCGGACGGGGAGAAGAACGAGTAGAAGAGCGCGCCCTCCGGATGGCGGGTGCGGATCGCGTCGCCGAGCGGGCGCGCCTGCAGGGTCTCGCCCGCGCTCGCGGCGTGGAGCCAGATCCGCGGACGATGGCCGGCGACCCTGAGTGACGCCTCGCGCCACCGCTCCTCGAGCCCGCGTCGCGCTTCGATCCCGCGCGAGAGCTTGGGGTTGACGCGCGCGATCCCGCGCAGTCCCAGGCGCGCGGCCGGGACGAGGAGGCCGTTGTAGGCCAGTGGCCACAGCCGGTCCCTGAACGACGAGAGCCGGAGGATCCCTCCCCCGGCTCTCTCGGACGTCCGGAACGCCCCGGCGCTCAGATCGCGTCGACCCGCTCGATCCCCGGAACCATCTCGCGCAGTCGCTGTTCGATGCCGCGCTTGAGCGTCATCGTGCTCATCGGGCACCCCCCGCAGGCGCCCATCATGCGCAGCGTCACGACACCGGCCTCGATGTCCAGCAGCTCGACGTTGCCGCCGTCCATCGCGATCGCGGGACGGATCGTGTCCAGCGCGGCCTCGACCTGCTCGCGCAGGGCCTCGGAATCGCGGATCTCCGCGCCGACCTCGGCCTCGGTCGCGCCCGGCTGCTCCAGGAGCGTCGCATCGATTCTGTCTTCGGTCATGTCCGCCCGCCCTTCCTGGCGTTGAATTCAGATGTCAAGGTACGGCCTCCGAAGGGACGCTGCAAATGCTTGCGGGGCAGACGGTTGCCATTTCGGGGAGAGACTAGCTCGCGGTCTGCCGCCGCGACGCCTCGTGGCGGGCCTGCCGCTCCTCGCGGAGGCGCGCGAGCAGCTCGTGGAGCTCCGCGTACAGGGGCTCGACCGGTCGCGGGTCGGCCAGCCCGCCCTCCTTGCGGATCCGCCCGCGCTCGAGCATGTGCATCATGGTGGTCTTGTCGTACAACTCCTCGATGACGGTGTTGTACAGCTCGGTCTCGCTGCGGAAATAGTCCTCGAGGAGATTCCAGATCACGTCGTTGGCGGGGCCCGCCTCGCCGGCGCGGGATTGCATCAGCGCGCGGGTCTCGAGGAAGAAGTTCAGCATGAACCCCTTGTACGCGATCTGGGCGTGCTGGAAGAGCGCGCGGTGGAGCGCGCGCAGGTGGAGGACGAGCGCGGCGAGCGCGATCCCCATGAGCAGGAGGACCGACAGGACGACCAGTTCGAATGCGGTCGTCCCGCCCATGTAGAGGGCGGCATAGGCGGCCCCGAGCGCAGCGACCGCCAGGATCGCGCCGAGGACCTTGAGGATGTTCCGGAGCATCGCGGCACGAGACTAGTCGTGGAACGGCCCGGAGGCAATCGGGTAGACTCGTGTCGTATGAGCGAACCCAAGCGGATCCTCTGGGTCGACGACGAGATCGGCGGCCTCACCTCCCACATCCTCTTCCTCGAGCACCGCGGATTCGACGTCCAGACGGCGCCCAACGGACAGGACGCGCTCGCGATGCTCGGCGAGAACGGATACGACCTCGTGCTGCTCGACGAGCAGATGCCGGGCATGCGGGGAATGACCGTGTTCGAGCGCATCCGCGACCGCCATCCCCGGCTCCCGGTCGTCATGGTCACGAAGAGCGAGGAGGAAGGGCTCATGGACCAGGCGATCGGCCGGCGGGTGGACGACTACCTCGTCAAGCCGATCAACCCGAACCAGGTGCTCTCGGTCCTCAAGCGCCTGCTCGAGGGCTCCCAGATCCGGCACCAGACGATCGCCCAGGAGTTCAGCCGCCGCTATCTCGAGCTCGAAGAGGAACGGAAGAACCGCGCGTCGTGGGACGACTGGGTGGCCCTGTACCGCGAGCTCCTGTCGTGGGAGATGCGCCTGATCGAAGCCGGGGAGCGGGGATTGCTCGCCAGCCAGCGCGAGATCATGAAGGCGGCCAATGCGGACTTCGTGCGCTACGTCCGGGAGCGCTACCGCGGGTGGGTCGCGGCCGAAACCGGAGAGCGACCGATCCTCTCGCCCGACGTCGTCGAGCGGTTCGTGCGGCCCCTCCTCGAGGCCGACAGGGGCCCGGTGTTCCTGATCCTCATCGACTGTCTCAGGCTCGATCAGTGGATGGCGATCCAGGACACGCTGACTCCGCTGTTCTCCGTCGAGGAGGCGTTCGCGGGCTCGATCCTGCCCTCCGCCACTCCCTATTCGCGGAACGCGATCTTCAGCGGCTGGTTCCCGCGCCGGATCGCCGAGAAGCATCCCGAGCTGTGGGTCGGCGACGCGGACATCGAAGGCTCGCTCAACCCGCACGAGAAGGAGCTCCTCGAGCTCCAGCTCAAGCGCAAGGGCCTCGGGACGGCGTGTCCGGTCCAGTACCAGAAGGTCTTCACCGCCGACGAAGGGAACGCGGCGCTCAGGCGGCTGCCGCAATGCTTCCAGAGCCGGCTGTCCGCGTTCGTGTTCAACTTCATCGACGTCCTCACGCACGGGCGCTCGGAATCCGAGATCCTGCTCGAGATCGCTCCCGACCCGGAGGCGTTCCGATCACTGACCCGCTCCTGGTTCCTCCATTCCCCGCTCTACGAGCTGCTGCGGCAGGCCGCGCGGCAGGGCGCGCGCGTCGTCCTGACCACCGATCACGGCTCGGTCCACTGCCTGCGACCGGCGACCGTCTACGCCCGGAAGGACGCCTCGCAGAACCTGCGCTACAAGTTCGGGAACAACATCCATGCCGAGAAGGAAGAAACCGCGCTCAGGGAGGTCGAGCTGGCCACGATCGGGCTGCCCGACCTGGGGACGAACGTCGCGGCTCTGATCGCCGTCGAGGACTATTACTTCGTCTACCCCACCAAGCTGCGCGAATACCAGAGCCGATACTACGGCGCGTTCCTGCACGGCGGGGTCTCGCTCGAAGAGCTGATCCTTCCGGTCGCTACCCTCGCTCCGCGCTGACCAACCCCGCGCTCCGCGAGCGCGATGGCTCGCGGGCGTGCGCCGCCAGGAAGACGAGCTGCGCCAGCCATAGCGCCACGAGGGCCCAGGCCGCGCGCTCGACGACCGGCGTGATCGGCGCAGCGAGCATCACCGCGGACAGGGCGAACAGGATCGCGGCGCCGCGCGAGTGCTCGGATCCGCCCGCCAGACGATAGAGCGCGATCAGCGGGAAGATCAGCAGCAGGTCGTCGTAGACCTGGTGGTACGCCCACAGCCGGGCCACGATCGCCGCCACGCCGATGGCGATCCACGGGTCGGCGCCGCGGTGCCTCCACGCCCAGAGCCCGTGGAGCGCGAAGACCGCTCCCGACGCCGGCAAGATCCAGCTGCGGAGTCCGATGTCGCCGAGCCAGGTGTGGAGGTTCGCGTATCCGGAAAACGCGAATCCGGCTTCTCCCTTCCGGTACCACGCCTCGACGAGCGCCCGGACGGCCTCGAGGCCGGTCCCGTGGAGCGCGATCGACACGGCGGATGCGGCCAGATAGCCGAGGAGCGCGAACGCCACCGGTCGCGTCCAGCCCGGCCTGAACGCGATCACCCAGAAGAACGGAACGGTCAGGTTGGGCTTCACGAGCGCGAAGAGGGAGAGGGCGCCGAGCGCCAGGTCGCGCCGCAGCGTCGGCGGCTCGCGCAGCGCGACGAGGACCGCGACGATCGCGGCCAGGAGCAGGTGCATCGTCATCTGCCCGTTGCCGAACGAGATCGCCGCCGGATAGCAGCCGGCGACGAGCGCCGCGATGAGCAGGCGCCCGGCGCGGCCGGCCGGCCGGGCCTCGCGAAGGAGGATCGCGACCATCGCCGCCGTCACCGCCGCGGTGACCAGGACGAAGAACCAGCGGTCGAGGCCCCGCGGGACCCAGCCGTAGAGCGGCCACAGGAGCAGAAACGAGGCCGGCGGGTGGACCGCGCCGCGTCCGTCCACGTAGACCGGGACGTCGGCGAACCAGTCGCGGATCAGCTCCCTGAGGAGCAGGAGATCGACCGGTCCCCGCGGGTCGAACATGAGTCGGTGCGCCTCGAAACCGAGGCGCGTGACGAGGACGGCGCCCAGGAGGATGCCGAAGCCGATCAGAACCGGCCGACGGTACGATTCCTGACTACGCAGGGAGTGGGAGTCCGCTAGAATGGCGGGAGACAACCGGGAGGTGAATCATGCTGAGCTGGGCTCTGATCTTCCTGATCGTCGCATTGATCGCAGCGGCCCTCGGGTTCACGGGGATCGCCGGGACGGCCGCCGGGATCGCCAAGATCCTGTTCGTGATCTTCCTCGTCCTGTTCCTGGTGTCGCTGCTGCTCTGAAGGTCGCGTCGTCGAGGGGCCCGGGATCAGGCCTCCTCGACGAACGCCGCGAGGCGTTCCCTGCCGTCGTCCAGGACCGGGTCGCCGTGGGCGAAGATCAGGTGCCGGAAATCGCGCCCGAGATGGCGGGCCAGCGAGGACCAGATCCCGCGCTTGATCGCGGGCGGATCGTCCCCCAGGTGCTCGTCGGACACGAAGCGGAGCTCGCCCCCGTAGCGGATCACGCTGTCGCCGAGCGCCAGGACGCCGCCCTCGACGGGGACGAGGGCCGCGGTTTCCTCCGGACACAGGACCCCGACCTCGAGCAGCTCGATCCCCGCGATCGCGTCGCCGTGCTCGAAGGCCTCGACCTCCTCGCCCTTCTTGAATTCGTGCATCCCCGCCACATGGCAATGGACGATGGTCCCGAACGCCGCGCGGAACTTCCCGGAGTGCCGGTAGTGGTGCCGGTTCGTGAGGATCGCGTGCGCGGGCTCGCCGCGCTCGCGAAACCAGTCCAGGCCCTCCGCCGGGACGCGCGGGTCGATGAGGACGCCGCCGCCGACGTTCGGGAAGAACGCCGACTGGATCGGCAGGTTCCAGTTCTCGTGGACGGTCGTCCAGTGCCAGACGCCCGGCAGGATCTCGATCATGTATCTTACGGTAGCATGCGCACCTACCTCAGGCTACTCCGGTATCTGCGGCCGCATGCGGGGCTGCTCGCGGCGTCGCTCGCGCTGATGATCGCCTTCGCGCTCGTCGACGGCTTCTCGATCGTGATCCTCGTCCCCTTCCTGCAGGTCCTCTTCGGAGGACCGTCGGAGGCCGCGGCCCCGGTCCCGGCCGACGCCGGGCTATTCGCGCGCGCCGAGCACTTCTTCAAGCACGATCTCTGGTCCTGGCTCTCGGAGCCGACGCCGGTCGGGACGCTGAGCAACGTCTGCCTCCTCATCCTCGGGATCTATTTCGTCAAGGCCGTCCTCGGTTACTTCCAGCAGTTTCTGCCGCAGATCGTCCTCGAGCGCACGCTCAAGGACCTCCGCGAGGAGGTTTTCGCGCACCTCCAGCATCTGTCCTTCCGCTGGTACCAGCGGACGCGCGCGGGCCAGCTGCTCTCGATCATGGCCAACGACGTGAACATGCTGAAGGACGCGATCTCGACCGGCCTCTACAAGGCGAGCCAGTACGTGCTCGAGGCGGCGGTCACGCTCGTGATCCTGGTCGCGATCTCGTGGCGGCTGACGCTGGTCGCCCTGGCCGTGCTCCCGCCGATCACGTGGATCGTGGTCACGATCGCGAAGAAGCTCCGCCGCGTGAACCGGGAGCGGTTGAGGAAGTTCGGCGACGTCACGAGCACGCTTCAGGAGAACGTCGCGGGGATCCGCGTCGTCAAGGCGTTCGGAGCCGAGGGATACGAGCGCGACCGGTTCGGCCGCGACAACCGCGGGTACTTCCGGAACATCGTGCGCTCGAAGAAATACGCGCTCATGGGGACGCCGCTCTCCGAGCTCCTGCTCGCGGGAGCCGTGGTCCTGATCCTCTGGATCGGCGGGCGGATGATCCTCGAGTCGGGAACGCTCGCGCCGGAAACGTTCTTCGTCTTCCTCGTGGCGGCGCTCAAGCTCTCGAGCCCCATCAAGTATCTGTCCAAGCTCAACGAGGACGTGCAGCCCGCGCTCGCGGCATGCGACCGGATCTTCGGAATCCTCGATACCGAGCCCGAGGTGAAAGAGGCTCCCCACGCGCGCGCGATCCGATCGTTCGAGGACCGGATCGAGTACCTGGGCGTGTCGTTCGCCTACGAGGACGAGTCCGGCCCGGTGCTGCACGACGTCTCGATCACGGTGCCGAAGGGCGAGGTTCTCGCGCTGGTCGGTCCCTCGGGCGGCGGCAAGTCCACGATCGTCGACCTCCTGCCCCGGTTCTACGACCCGCTGGCGGGCCGGATCCTGTTCGACGGCGTCGACCTCAGGGAGCTCAAGCTCGGCGATCTGCGGGCCCAGCTCGGGATCGTGACCCAGGAAGTGATCCTGTTCCACGACAGCGTGGCGGCGAACATCGCGTACGGCGCGAAACCCGACCGGCGCCGGCTCGAGGACGCCGCGCGCGCGGCCAACGCTCTCGAGTTCATCGTCGATCTGCCGCAGGGGTTCGAAACGATGATCGGCGAGCGCGGCGTGCGACTCTCCGGCGGCCAGCGGCAGCGGCTCGCGATCGCGCGCGCGATCTATCGCAACCCTCCGATCCTGATCTTCGACGAGGCCACGTCCGCGCTCGATACCGAGAGCGAGATGCTGGTTCAGCAGGCGATCGCCCGCCTCATGGAGAACCGCACGTCGATCGTCATCGCGCATCGGCTCTCGACCGTGCTCCACGCCGACCAGATCGTCGTCGTCGAGAACGGACGCGTGGTCGAGCGCGGGACGCACGCCGATCTGATGGCGCTGGAGGGGCGGTACGCACAGCTCTACGAGCTCCAGTTCGCCGACCTGCCCGCGTGAGGCGGAAGCGCCTCTCGCTCCCGCTCGATCCCGACGTCGTCCGCCGCGCGCTCTTCGTGCGGCTGCGCCGCTTCGGCGACACGATCCTGATGGCGCCCGCGCTCGCGGCCTTCAAGGCCTGGGCCCCGAAAGCGCGCGTGGGCGTCGTGGTCCAGCCCGGGTACTCGGCGTTCCTCGACCTGCTGCCGTTCGTCGACGACATCCTGATCGCGAGGCAGGGGCCGCGGGCCGCGGCGCGCGCGCTGGCCGAGGTCCGCGCCTGGGCGCCGGACCTGACCGTCGACTTCCACGGCGGATCGCGCGCGGCCGCGCTCACGCGGGCGAGCGGCGCGGCCCTGTCCGTCGGTGAATCGCGCTTCCGGTGGCCGGCCTACGACGTGCGGGTGCCGCGCGCCGAATGGCTCTTCGGCCTCGATCGTCGCGCGCACACGGTCGAGAACCATCTCGCGCTCGTGGCCGCGCTCGGCGTTCCCACTCCGCGCGCGCGCCTTTCGCTCCCCGTCGATCCGGGCGCCGCGCGCGCCGTCGCGGCGCGCCTGGGCGAGGCGGGCGTCCCGACCGGGCCCCGCGCCGTCCTGTTCCCGACGACGACGCTGCGCGGCAAGCAATGGCCGATCGCGCGCTGGCTCGCGCTCGCCGACCGGCTGTCCGCGGCGTGGCGAGGAGCGATCGTGCTCCAGTTCGCGCCGCAGGAGGCCGACCTCGCCGCGCGCGCCCGGGAGGAGGCGCCCCGCGCGCGCGTGCTCGGCGGGCTGCCCCTCTCCGAGCTCTCCGCGCTCGTCGCCGGCGCGAGCCTCGTCGTCTCCCAGGACTCCCTCGGCATCCACCTCGCCGCCGCGCACGGAGTGCCGTGTGTCGTCCTCTTCGGCGCCACCGACCCCGCGCGCTACCATCCGTGGGGCGTCGAGCACGTCGTCCTCCGCGCGGAAGGTCTCGCCTGCTCGCCGTGCGGCGGACGCTCCTGCCGCTCGCCGTACTACCCGTGGGCGTGCATCGACGGGCTCGACGACGAGGTCGTCTTCGAGACAGCACTGGCCTGGCTCGAAGGACGCCGGCCCGGCGCGCGGGATGCGACGCCGGTCTCGTGAACCCGCCGCTCTCGATCCTCCACTGCGACTTCCGGCTCACGTGGGCCGGTGGCCAGAACCAGCTGTGGCTCCTCGCCAAGGGGCTGCGCGCGCGCGGGCATCGCCAGTGGATCCTCGCCCGCGGCGCGAGCGCGCTCGCCGAGCGCGCGCGCGCCGCGGGGTTCGAGGTCCTCGAGCATCCGGTGCGCGGCGAGGTCGATCCCCGGGGGTACGCGAGCCTCGCGCGCCAGCTCTCGCGCCACCGGCCGAACGTCGTCCACGCCCACGACTCTCACAGCCTGATGCCGGCCGCGGTCGCCGCGCGGTTCGTCCGGCCGCGTCCCGCCGTCGTGGGGCACCGCCGGGTCGATTTCCACATCCGGTCCCACCCCCTCTCGCGCTGGAAGTACGCGCGCGGCCCCGACCGCGTGATCGCGATCAGCGAGCGCGTGCGCGAGGTCCTGCTCGAAGACGGGATCCCCGCCGCGCGGATCGCGCTCATCCCCTCGGGGATCGAGATCCGGACGCCGCCGCCCCCGGCGGGCCCCTCGCTCCGCGAGCGGGCCGGCGCGCCCGAGGGGGCCCGGGTCGTCCTCACGATCGCCTCGCTCGCCGACTACAAGGACCATCCGACGCTGATCGAGGCGGCCTCGCGCCTCTCGCCCCGTGAGCCGGCGACCCGCTGGGCGGTGTGCGGCGCGGGCGGGCTCCTCGAGCCCATGCGCGCCGAGGTCGAGCGGCGCGGGCTCGCGGACCGGGTTCGCTACCTGGGGTTCGTGGCCGGGGCGCGTGGATTCCTCCCCCAGGCCGACGTCTTCTGCCTGTCGTCCAAGACCGAGGGCCTCGGAACGAGCGTCCTCGACGCGATGGCCGCCGGCGTGCCGATCGCCGCGACGGCCGGCGGCGGGATTCCCGAGATGGTCGAACACGAGGGGACCGGCCTGCTCGCGCCCGTCGGAGACGCCGCCGCGCTCGCCGCCGCCGTCGACCGGCTCCTCGACGACCCGGCGCTCGCGAGACGGCTCGTCGCGGCCGCCCGCGAGCGGGTCCTGGATTTCGACATCGAGCGGACGATCGATCGGACCGAATCGCTCTATCGCGAGCTGGCCGGTTCGACGGATCCATCCGCCCCCCGCTAGCTTCCGCACCGCACGGCACGGATCCAAGTTCTCCAACCGCAAGCGAAGAGGTGCCCCTTGAAGCGATGGATCGCGATTCCCGCACTGCTCGCGTCGACGCTGACGATCGCCGCCTGCCAGCAGCAGAACGGCGAACCGGACGAGGCCGACACGCTCGCCATGGCCGCCGACACGGCGCCGGCCGCCGCGACCCTCTACGACCGGCTGGGCGGCGAGCCCGCCATCGCCGCCGTCGTGGACACGTTCGTGGCGCTCGCCGCGGCCGACCCGGCGCTCAACTTCACCCGCCAGGGTACCGCCCACGAATGGGAGGCGACGCCGGAGAACGTCGAGCTCCTCAAGACGCGACTGGTCCAATTCGTCGGCCAGGCGACCGGCGGCCCGCAGGTCTACGAAGGCGGCGACATGGCGACCGTGCACACGGGCATGGAGATCACGAACGAGGAGTTCGACATGCTGGCCGGACACCTCGGCGCCGCCCTCGACGCGTACAGCGTCCCGGACGCCGAGAAGCAGGAGCTGTTCGGGATCGTCGAGACGACGCGCAGCGCGATCGTTGGCGAGGTGCCGGCCCCGTAGGGACCCGCGCGACCAGAGCCTACGCGCCGGACCGGGCCGCCATCTCCGCGTTGCCGCAGCGGAAGCCCGCCTTCCGGTGGGTGCTGTCGCAGAAGGGCTTCGTGCTCGAGCGCCCGCAGCGGCAGAGCCACGTTTCGCCGTCCTCGACCTCGAGCTCGGTCCCGTCGCTCAGCATGATCCGGAAATCGCCCTTCACGTGGTAGGGTCCGTTCTCCTGCGGGACGATGATCGTCTCGGTCACCCGGGGCCTCCTGTCGTTTTTCGAGTGCGGCCTTCCCGTTGCGGTCCGCGTGCGAAGGCGGAGATTCGATCCGATGGAGCTATCGTACGGGAGGAACGCGTGACGCGCCAAGCCGCCGGGAAGCGGATCACGATCGCGTGCCCGTTCTGCGGCCGCCTCAACCGGATCGACGCGGACCGCGTCGGAGACCGGCCGCGCTGCGGGGAGTGCCGCCGGCCGCTCCTCGTCGATCGACCGGTCAAGGTGACGGGCGCGGATTTCGATTCCGTGATCGGCGGAACGGACGTTCCCGTGCTCGTCGACTTCTACGCGGACTGGTGCGGACCCTGCAAGGTGATGGCGCCGCTCCTCGACGACCTCGCGTCCGCGCGGGCGGGGGAGCTCCTCGTCGTCAAGCTCGACACCGACCGGGATCCGGCGCTGTCGGCGCGCTTCAAGATCCGCGGGATCCCGACCCTGATCGTGTTCCGGGGAGGGCAGGAGTCCGCGCGCTCGACCGGCGCGATCGGGGCAAAGGAACTCGCCGAGCTCGTCTAGCGCGGGACGATCCTGTGGACCCCTCCGCCGGCGGTCAGAACGTAGAGCTCGCCGGCCGCGTCCTCGCCGAAGGACGCGACCGAGTGGTCGGCCGGTTCGAGCTCCGCGAAGCGCCGCTCGTCCCCGGCGTGGCCGTTCACGAACCGGAACCCGCGCACGAACCCGCTGCAGTAGTCGGAGTAGAGGTACGTCCCGCGCAGATCGGGGATCGCGGCGCCGCGGTAGACGTACCCGCCCGTGACCGAGCAGCCGTCGCCGTGATCGTACTCCGCGACCGGCAGCGTGAGGCCCTCCCGGTCGCACCCCGCGGACCCGAAGCATTCGGAGCCCTCCATCACGTTCCAGCCGTAGTCGAGGCCCGGGCCCGCGCCGCGCACGGCGTTCACCTCCTCGATCCGGTTCTGCCCCACGTCGGCGACGTAGAGGTCGCCCGTCTCGCGGTCGAACGAGAAGCGCCACGGGTTCCGGAGTCCGTAGGCCCAGATCTCGGGCCGCGCGCCCGCCGTGTCGACGAACGGGTTGTCGTCGGGGCTCGCGTAGGGCTGACCGCCGTCGACGTCGATCCGGAGGATCTTCCCGAGGAGGGTTCCCAGGTCCTGGCCGTTCCCCTGCGGGTCGCCGCCCGAGCCCCCATCCCCCATCCCCACGTACAGCATGCCGTCGGGACCGAACAGGACGAGGCCGCCGTTGTGGTTCGAGAACGGCTGCTCGATCGCCAGGACGACGCGCGCCGAGCCCGGATCGACGCGGTCCGGATCCGCCGGCGAGACGCGGTACTCGACGACGCGCGTGTCGCCGGCGGGATCGGTGTAGTTCACGAAGAAGCGGCCGTTGGCGGCGAAATCGGGATGGAAGGCGAGCGAAAGGAGCCCCTGCTCGCTGCCGGTCGAGACCTGGCCCCGGAGGTCCAGGAACGGCGTCGGCAGGACCGCGCCGCCCGCGACGATCACGACCCGGCCGTCCTTCTCGACGACGAAGAGCCGCGGGTCCCCCGGCGGCGCGGTCAGCCACACCGGGAAGTCGAGTCCTTCGACGACGGTCTCGAGCCCGACGCCGACGGGGGCGGGGTCGCCGTCGTCGGGTGGCTCGGTCGCGTTGCCGTCGTCCTCGCACGCGGTCGCGGCCAGGGCGAGGAGGAGGAGGAGGAGGAGGAGCGCGAGGTCGGCCGGGAACTTCATGCGGCCCCCAGTCTATCGCCTGTCATGCCCGGACGCCTGCAACGGTCGGCGGCGCTCGCCTTCGCGCTCGCGGTCTCGATCGCTTGCGGGGAGTCCGAACGGGGCCCGCGGACGGTGGGATCGGACCGGGCCGGGAGCCCCGTGCGGGTCGCGACCGCGGCGGGCGGGGGATCGCCCGCGGCCCGGCTCTACGTCTGGGCGGGCGACGTCGACCGCGCGGACAGCGACTTCCTCGCGGTCCTCGACGCGGATCCCGCGAGTCCGGGGTACGGCTCCGTCCTGACCACGGTCCCGGTCGGGCGGCGGGGGACCCACCCGCACCACACCGAGCACCGCCTGCCTGCCGGGGCGATCCTGTTCGCCAACGGGTTCATGCCCGGGACCACGTTCCGCTTCGACCTGACCGATCCCGACGAGCCGCGGCTCCTCGGCTCGTTCGGGGAGGCGGCCGGATTCACGTGGCCGCACAGCTACGAGCGACTCCCGGGCGGCCACGTCCTCGCGACCTTCCAGGGCACGGGTCCCGACAACGCGGACCCGGGCGGTCTCGTGGAGATCGACGACGCGGGCTCCGTCGTCCGGTCGGCGAGCGCCGCCGACCCCGCCGCGCCGCGCGCGCTCCTCCGCCCGTACAGCCTCGCGATCGTCCCCGATCTCGACCGGGTCGTCGTCACGAGCTACGACATGGGCGAGGACATGGGGATGCGCGGCGGACGCCGCGGCCGGACGCACGTCGTCCAGGTCTGGCGGCTCAGCGACCTCGCGGTGATCGCGACGATCGACCTGCCGCTCCAGCCGGGCGGCGGAGGCGACGAGCAGCCGGGCGAGCCGCGGGTTCTCGCCGACGGGCGCACCGTCCTCGTGTCGACGTTCACGTGCGGGCTCTACCGGATCACCGGGCTGGCGAGCGGATATCCCGGGGCCGAGCCCGTCCACCGGTTCGACGGCGGGGGCTGCGCGGTGCCGGTCGTCCGCGGCCGCTTCTGGATCCAGTCGGTGCCGAACGCGCACGCCGTCGTCGCGCTCGACGTGTCGGAGCCCGCCGAGCCCGTCGAGGTCTCGCGGCTCGAGCTCGGCGCGCGGAGCTTTCCGCACTGGCTCGCGATCGACGAAGGGTCGCACCGCATCGTCGTCGCGGATCGGGGGGACGGAGAGGAGCGGATCCACGTCGTCCTGCTCGACCCGGCGACCGGCGCGCTCGCGCTCGACATGCGCTTCCGCGATCCCGGGTCGGACCGTCCGGGGGTGTCGTTCGAGCGCGCGGAATGGCCGCACGGCGCGACGGGCCCGGCGCGGCCGCACGGATCGGTCTTCGGGCCCGGCCCGCGATGAACGCCCGCCCCTCGCGCCGCGTCCCGTCGCGGATGACGCTCTCCTTCCATCCCGCGACCGCGGACCGCTGGGACGACGTCGTCGCGCTCTTCGGCGAGCGCGGGTCCGCAGGCCGACCCCTTCGTGTGGACGGGGATCGCGTCGGCCTGCGAGCGCGCCGGGTTCCGCGAGGCGGACCGGCGCTCGCCGACGCGGCCGATCATGCGCCGGGAGTGGCGCCGGCCCCGATCATGAAAATCGGAATAGCGGCCGGAGGGCGCGGCTGATATTCATCGGGTATGGACGAACGCCTTGCCGAACGCCTGCGGATGGTTCGCGAGCAAGTCCAGTCCCGCGGGATTCGCGACCCGCGCGTGATCCACGCCATGAACGAGGTGCCCAGGGAGGCGTTCCTGCCGGAGGACGCGGCGGAGTTCGCCTACCGGGACAGCCCGCTCCCGATCGCCGAGGGGCAGACGATCTCCCAGCCGTACATCGTCGCGCTCATGACCGCGGCGCTCGAGCTCGACCCCGACGATCGTGTGCTCGAGATCGGCACGGGCTCCGGCTACGCGGCCGCCGTGGTGTCGCGGATCGCGGCGGACGTCTACACGGTGGAGAGGCACGGCGCGCTGGCCGAAGACGCGCGCCGCGCGCTCGGCTCGCTGGGATACGACAACGTCCACGTGCTCCACGGCGACGGGACGCTCGGCTGGCCCGACCACGCTCCCTACGACGCGATCGTCGTGGCGGCCGGTGGGCCCGAGGTTCCGCCCGCGCTCATCGAGCAGCTCGCCGTCGGCGGTCGGCTGGTCATTCCCGTCGGCCCCACGCCGCGCCTCCAGGAGCTCGTGCGCGTCACCCGCGTCTCGCCCGACGAGGTCGTGCGCGAGGAGCTGGGCGGGGTTCGATTCGTTCCGCTCATCGGTGCGGCCGGATGGAAGGAGCCACAGGGCGCGCTCACCCGACCGAGCGGCGCATCCGAAGACGGGGCGCGCGCGATCGTGCGCGAGTCCGCGGAGCCCTTCGCCGACATCGAAACCGCCGATCTGGGGCCCCTGCTCGAGCGCGTGGGCGGCGCCCGCGTGGTCCTCCTCGGTGAGGCCTCGCACGGAACGTCCGAGTTCTACCGCCTGCGGGACCGGATCACGCGCGAGCTGATCGAGCGCCGGGGCTTCCGGATCGTCGCCGTCGAGGCGGACTGGCCCGACGCCTCCCGGATCGACGACTTCATCCGGCACGCCCCGCCGGCGGCCGGCCGGCCCGCGTTCCAGCGCTTCCCGACGTGGATGTGGCGGAACCGTGAGGTCGATCACCACGTTCAATGGCTGCGCGAATGGAACCGGGATCTCCCCGAGGAAGAGCGGGCCCGGTTCTACGGGCTCGATCTCTACAGCCTGCACTCCTCGATCGAACGGGTGCTCCGATACCTGGAGGACGTCGATCCGGACGCCGCCCGCGTCGCGCGGCGGCGATACGGCTGCCTTTCGCCCTGGGAATCGGATCCGACGATCTACGGCCGCATGGTCCTGAGCGGCCGCTACCGCGCGTGCGAGTCGGAGGTCGTGGCCATGCTGGCGGACCTGCTTTCGCGCCGGCTCGAGTACATCTCACGCGACGGCACGCGGTTCCTCGACGCCGTCCAGAACGCGCGCCTCGTCGCGAACGCGGAGCAGTACTACCGGGCGATGTACTACGGCGGGCGAGAGTCCTGGAATCTCCGCGACACCCACATGTTCGACACGCTGAGACTGCTCCTCGACTACCATGGGCCGGACTCGAGGGCCGTGGTATGGGCGCACAACTCGCATGTCGGCGATGCCTCCGCCACCGAGATGGGCTCCCGTGGAGAGCTCAACATCGGCCAGCTGTCCCGGGAGGCATTCCGCGAGCGCTCGTTTCACGTCGGCTTCGGAACGCATGCCGGAACCGTCGCCGCCGCGTCCGACTGGGGTGGGCCGGTGGAGATCAAGGACGTGCGGCCCTCCCACGAGCGCAGCTACGAGCGGGTGTGTCACGACACGGATGTGGAGGCGTTCTTCCTTCATTTGCGGGAGCCGGGTCGCGAAGCCCTGCGCGAGGAACTGCTGGAGCCGAGGCTCGAGCGCGCGATCGGCGTGATCTATCGCCCCGAGACCGAGCTCGAGAGCCACTACTTCCAGGCCGTCCTGCCGCTCCAGTTCGACGAGTGGATCTGGTTCGACCGATCCACCGCCGTGACGCCGGTCGCGACGTCCCCGCCGACTACTTCTTGAGCTTCTTCCCCGCCTTCTCGACGGCCTTCCCGGCCTTCCGCGCGGCCAGGATCGCGGTCTCCGCGATCTCGCTCGCGCGCTGAGTGCGCTTTCCGGCCAGCTCGAGCTTCTCGCCGGTCCGGCGCTTCGTCTTTCCGTAGGACTCCTGCGCCTTGCCGACCTTCTCGACCGCCTTCCCCCGAACCTTCTGCGCCTTCCCCTTCACGCGGAGGCCCTTCTTCCCGGCGACCTTGCCCGCCGCCTCCTTGAGCCGGCCGGCGGCCTGCTGGGCCTTCCCGGCCGCGCGCTTCGCCTTCCCCTTGAGTTCGCTCTTGCTCGGCATGGATCCCTCCCGGTTCGCGACTTCGATGCGCCGAAGAGAATAACAGCGCGGCGCGAAGGAGAGGAGACTACCAGCGGCGCGCGAGGCCGAGACCGAAGAACCAGTCCGCGGCGGCGTCGGTGAGGCCGGCGCCCGCGCGGGCGTCGAGCTGGGCGTCGGGGCCGAACGCGAGCGTGAGCCCGCCGTCGACGTACGCGGCGTCGGCGTCGCTCCCCGCCCCCGCGGGGGCGAGGCCGAAGAGCTCGAGGAACGCGCCCAGCCGCGCGCCGAGCGCGCGGCCGACGGCGACGCTCCCGAGCGCCTGATCGAACCGCTCCCCGCCTTCCTCCGGGCGCCCCCAGCCCGCGTTGGCGCCGAGCGACCACCGCTCCGACAGATCCCACCCGAGCGCGAGACGCGCCTCCGGCTGCCAGCCCTCCTCCCCGATCCCGGCGTCCCCCGTGGGGACGGTCGTCCCCACGAGGAGCGCGGCGGCCGGGACGCCGGGGGGCCGGGCGCGGAAGAGCATCGCCTTGACTCCGATCCCGCCGTCGTCGAGGCCGGAGACGTCGTCCGCTCCGTCGCCCGGGTCCGACGAGATCCAGGTGGCGGGCTCGACCCGCGCCTCGAAGCGCTCTCCCAGGCCGATCCGGACGAGGATCTCGCCCAGCGCGTGGGCGCGCGCGTCGCCGTCCCCCTCGACCGTCCAGCCGCCCTCGACCTGGACGTGCCCGCCGCCGGGCACGGACGCGCTCTCGGTGAAGTCCGGGCGATCGGTCACGAGGGGTTCCGGCTCCTGGGAAAAGGAGGGCGCGGCTCCCAGGAAAGGTCCCAGGGCGAGGAGGGCGGCGGACCCGAGTTTAGACATGCCTAAACTCTGGTCGGGGCCCCCCCCGCCTGTCAAGCCCCGGGGCGGCCCCGGCGGGGGCGGGATCAGCGCGGCCCGACCCAGTCCGCGATGAAGATGTTCGTGTCGCCTTCCTTCGCTCCGTGCCGGTTCGAGGCCCACACGAGCTTCGACCCGTCGGAGCTGAACATGGGGAAGGCGTCGAAGTCGGGGTCGAACGTGATCCGCACGAGGTCCGATCCGTCGGCGTCGATCATGTAGAGGTCGAAGTTCCGCCCGCGCGGGTCCGCCATGTTGCTCGCGAAGACGATCCGCTCGCCGTCCGGCGCGAAGTAGGGGGCGAAGTTCGCGGCCCCGTTCGACGTCAGCTGTCGCTTGCCCGAGCCGTCCGCGTTCATGACCCAGATCTCCATCTGGCTCGGGCGGACGAGATCGTCGGCCAGGAGGGCCTCGTAATCGGCGATCTCCCCGGGGTCCGTCGGATGATGCGCTCGGTAGACGATCTGCGACCCGTCGTAGGAGAAGAACGCGCCGCCGTCGTAGCCGACCTCATGGGTCAGCCGGCGGACGTTCCCGCCGTCGGCGTCCATCGTATAGAGATCGAGGTCGCCGTCCCGGACCGACGTGAAGACGATCCGCGACCCGTCGCGGCTGAACGTCCCTTCCGCGTCGTAGCCCGGCGAATCCGTCAGCCGGACGAGGCCGCTCCCGTCGGGCGCCGCGCGGAACACGTCGTACCCCGGATGGATCGGCCACACGTACCCGCGGGCATAGTCGGGCCGCGGAGGGCAGGTTGAATCCGCGAGGTGGGTCGAGCTGTACACGATCGCGTGCGCGTCGGGATAGACGAAATAGGCGCACGTCGTGACGCCCGCGCCGGTCGACACCATGCGCCTCTCCGAGCCGTCGACGCGCATCGTGAAGATCTGGTCGCAGCCGAGCGAGCCGCTCGTGGACTGGAAGATCAGCCATTCGTCGTCGGGCGAGAAGTACGCTTCGGCGTTCTGCCCTTCGAACGTGAGCTGACGGATGTTCCCGAGGTACGGCTCCTCGCCGGCCTCGGGGGGGATCCCGGGCTGGCCCGTCGCGCACGCGGCGGCGAACCCCACGGCGGCGAGGGCGAGAGCGGTCTCACGTTGCATATTCACGACGACCTCGAAGAGAAAGAGGATCGATGAGGATGCGATTTCCGTTCGCGGCCGCGGGACTGACCGCGCTGGCGATCGTCGCGCCCGCCGGGGCGCAGACCGCCGTCCCGCATTGCGCGCCCAATCTAGCGCCTCCGCCCGCGGCGTCGCCCATCACCGCGGGTGAGGTCTGCGCCTCGATCGCCGCGCTCGCGGACGACTCCATGGAGGGTCGACGGGCGGGAACCGCGTCCGCGGACCGGGCCGCCGGCTGGATCGCCGCCCGTTTCGAGGCCCTGGGTCTCGAGCCCCTCGGCAAAGACGGCTTCCTCCTGCCGTTCGGGTTCTCCTCCGCGCTCCTCCGCGATCCGCACGCGGATCCGCACGCCGCTCCGGACTCCGGCCCGGGTGTCGATTCGACCGCGACCCTGACGTCCGCCAACGTCGCGGGTCTCGTCCGCGGCACCGATCCCGCGCTCGCGGAAGAGGCGGTCGTCGTCGGCGCCCACTACGATCACCTGGGACACGGCGGAATCGGGTCGCTCGCGCCCGACGAGCGGGCGATCCACAACGGTGCCGATGACAATGCATCGGGCGTAGCGGGCGTGATCGAGCTCGCGGAGTGGTTCGCCGCGCATCCGCAGCCGCGGACGCTCGTCTTCGCCGCCTTCGGCGCCGAGGAGCTCGGCAACATCGGGTCGGGCGCGTGGATGAAGGACCCGCCGTGGCCGCTCGAGCGGACGGTCGCGATGCTGAACCTCGACATGGTCGGGCGGCTCCGCGAGAAGCTGGACGTCCAGGGGACGGGCACGTCGTCGGTCTGGCCGGCGCTCCTCGATTCGCTCGCCGCGGACCCGGCCGCGCCCGCGATCGCGCGCGTGCCCGACGGCTTCGGTCCCAGCGACCACGCGTCGTTCTACGGCCGGCGGATCCCCGTGCTCGCGTTCTTCACGGGCGCCCACGACGACTACCACCGACCGACCGACGATCTCGAGACGATCGACCCGGCGGGCGAGGTCCGGGTCCTCGAGCTCGCCGCGCGCGTCGTCGAAGCGGTCGCCGACGGGCGCGAGATCCCCTACGCGGAGGCGCCGGTCACGCAGCGCCGTGCGGCCGCGTTCCACGTGGGCCTCGGCGTCATCCCCGATTACGGCTATGCCGAGGGGGGCCTGCTTCTGTCGAGCGTGCGCCCGGACGGCCCCGCCGCGGCGGCCGGCCTCCAGGCGGGCGACGTGATCGTCGAGCTGGCGGGGAACCCCGTGGCCGACGTCTACGCCTACACCGATATCCTCGCCGGGCTCGAGGCGGGCGTGGCGGTCGAGGCCGTCGTCCGGCGCGGCGACGAGACCCTGACGGTGTCGATCACGCCGGTGGAGAGATAGGCACGGGGGCCGCGGGCGCGGCCCCCGGACCCACTACGACTTCCGGATCTCGATCTCGCCGTTCACGGTCTCCAGGTTCAACCGCCCGCCGCCCGCGCCGATCGTGCCGTTCACGCTCTGCGGGCCCCATTCGCCGGCTTCGATCGTGAGCGGAAAATCGGAGACGATATCGCCGTTGACGGTCTCGGCGCTGACCGCCGCGCCCACGCCGGCCGGCAGGGTCAGCGTGATCGAGCCGTTGACCGTCTGGAAGTCGAGCGTCCCGTTCCAGCTCGAGACTCCCGTGGAGGCCCGGATCGAGCCGTTCACCGTCTGGGCCTCGACGCTCCCGCTCGACGACACGTCGATCCCGCCGTTCACCGTGCTCACGCTGACCTCGGAGGAGAGGCCCATCGCCTCGATCCCGCCGTTCACCGTCGAGCCGTCGAACCGGACGCCCGAGGGGACGGAGACCGTGAAGTCGACGATCACGTCGTTGTCGTCCCAGTCGTCATCGTGGTCGGAGTCGCAGGTGCTGCGCCCCCGGCCCCGGTCACCGGGGTAAACGGCGCATACCTCGATTCCCTCGGCGCTCTCGTTGACCTCGATCCGGACCTCGCGCGGGTCGTCGTCGTCGCCGCGCTTGACGGCCACGATCTCGACGGTCCGGCCCGAAGAAGGTCGCGCGTTGACGTCACCGTTCAGGCCGTGCACATCGAGCATCTTCCCGGCCGCGAGCTGACCCGACCAGCGGAACGTATCCTCGCCCTGGGCTGCCGCGCTGCACGCGGCCGCCGCGACGAGCAGGACCGCGACCGCGATCGTGCGCATGGGGTGCATCTCACTCTCCTCGCTTCCTTCGATGGGTGTGTTTTCTCATTCCGACGAAAACCCGTGCGGCTACTGACCGGGCCGGCGGATCGACATCGTCCCGTTGAACGACTCGAGCTCGATCCGCGCGCCGCCCGACCCCAGCGTGAAGGTGAACTCCTTGCCTTCCTTGGCCTCGTGGAGCGTGACGGGGAAGGCGGTATGGAGCGTGCCGTTGAACGTCGACGCGGTGAACGTCGCGCCCGCGTTCGCCGGGATCGTCAGGTCGATCGATCCGTTGTGCGTGCTGAACCGGTACCACCCGTCGTTCCGGATCGAGCCTTCGTAGCTGACCGATCCGTTCACGGTCTCCGCCGTGACGCGCCCGGCTTCGATCCCCTGCATCCGGATGCGGCCGTTCACGGCTTCGGCCTGGACGTCGCCGCGGATGTCCGTGAGATCGATCCCCTGATTCACGGAACCCGCGTGCACGCGTCCGCGCGCGCCCGTCACCGTGACCTTCCCCTGGACCGACTCCGCCTGCACATCGGTTCCGCCGACGACGGTCACGCTCCCGTGAACCGACTGGACGTTCATCTCCGCCCGCGTTCCCGCCACGTCGATGTCCCCCTGGACGACGTCGACCTCCACCGGCATGTCGGCCGGGATCGTGAGCGTGTAGACGATCGGGTTGCCGTGGTTGCCGGGTCGGTCCGCGTCGATCTGCAGCAGTCCTCCGCCGGGGTCGACCTCCACGGTCGTCCCCACCGGATGGCTTCCCTGCACGCGGACGGCGTTCCGGTCCCACGTCCGGATCGTCACGTTCCCGAACTGATTGTCGAGCTGGAGGCGCGTGCCCGGCTGGACGTCGACGGTGCGGTCCATCTCGACCGTCTGTCCGCGGGCCGCGCCCGACCACAGGAGGCCGATGACCACCCCCGTGGTAAGCGTTCGAAGCGTTCGCATCGGGGTTCCTTCCTTTCTCATCATGTGCTCGCGCGAGCGAGCCGGGCCGCACCCTGCAGGACGTCGACCTTGCGCTGCATCGTGCTGGCCAGGTGGGTGTTCAGATAGACGTTGTCGGGATCTTCCTCCAGCGCGCGGCGCGTCTGACGGATCGCCTGGTCGATCACGGCCAGGTTCTCGTCGATCGCCTTCCGGGTCTCGGGGTCGATGCCGGCCTCGTCGAGCAGGCGCTCGAGGTCGGCGATCGCCGCTTCGTATACGGCCACGCCGGCGGGCGCGGGGCCGCCCGCGTCGGAGACTTCGGTCACCGGGGCGCTCGATCCGGTCGGCCCGGCGACCGACGACGGCCCGAACGGAGCCCCGCCCTCGCGGATCGCCAGCCACACGGCCGCCGCGGACACGAGCGCCACCGCCACCGACGCGGCGGCGAGCTGCGGGATCGAGAACGAGAAGCGGCGCGGCCCGCGCCGGGACTCGATCGGGACGACGCGGGGACCCGGCGCGCGCGCCTCGAGGCGGCGGGCGATTCCCGGCCACAGGTCCCAGGTCGGGGGCTCCTCGCCGACGCTCATGGCGGCGGTCACGACCGCGCGCAGGTCGTCGACGAGCCGGGCGCACTCCGCGCACGTAGCGAGATGGGCCTCGATCTCGTCCCGCTCGGGCGCGCCGAGCTCGTCGTCGATGAATTCGCTCAGTCTGTCGGTCGGATGCGCGTCCATCGTGTCCTCAGACCACCAGTTGTTCCCGCATCAGCAGTCGTGCGCGGTGGAGCTGCGATTTCGACGTCCCCACCGTGATGTCCAGGAGCTCCGCGATCTCGTGGTGCTTGTATCCTTCCATGTCGTGCAGGACGAACACCCTGCGCGCGCCTTCCGGTAGATTCGTCAATGCGGCCTCCAGGTCGATCCTCGACTCCGCTTCCCGCGGGACGGCCGGCGCGGAATCGATCCGCGCGTCGTCGTCCTCGAACCTCCCGCGCTCCCGCCGGCGCGACGCCTGCCGGGCGAGCATCACGTTGATCGCCACCCGGTGGATCCACGTCCCGAAGGCGGCCTCGCCGCGGAACGTCTCGAGCCTCTCCCAGGCGCGCACGAACACGTCCTGGGTCAGCTCGTCGGCCTCCTCGTGCCCGACCATGCGCCGGGCGAGGCCGTGGACCCGGGCCACGTGGCCTCGGTAGAGCCGCTCGAACGCCCGCGTGTCGCCGTCCGTGGCGAGCCTGGCGTCCCGGAGGTCGCCCTCCGGCGTCGTCATGTCGGTGCTGAGCGCCAGCAGGGTCGTCCTCCGCGGTCCGGGTTCCGTCTTGCACCCGGTTGGATGGGAGGGGGGCGGGAAGGGTTGGAACGCGCCCGGAGGGGGCGGCCGGGCGCGTCCCGGCCGGGCCGCCCTACCGCTGGATCGTGGCCGTGCCGGTCATCTCGCCGCCGCACGAGTCCTCGAGGCGGATGTCGCCGCCGAAGGTGCCCCCGCCCTCGGCGATCGCGTGCCGGCCGTAGACGACCCCGATGCAGCCGTTGTCCTTGATCTCGTAGGGCATCTCGAACGCGACGGTGTCGGCCAAGATCGAGCCCTGCACCGTCCCTTCGACGCGTGCCGGATCGATGACCGTGAAGCTCCCGCTCACGGCGCCCCCGGGGGCTGTCGAGAGGTCCATCATCCCGCGATACGGGGTTCCGTCGACGACGAACTCGGCGTGGTAGCTGCCGGCGAGGTTGTAGGCGTAGCCGGGGTCACCGGGCTTGGGATTGCCGGCGCACGCGACGAGCGACGTCGCGGCGACGAGAGCGAGGCACGAGGCGGTCGGCCGCATGGGTCCTCTCCGGAAAAGGTGGTTGCGCGGGTGCGGTGGGCGCACGTTTCCCCTGACTCCTCCTACGCTCCCGCCCCGGAGACGGTTTCAGTCGTAATCCGGCGCCGGGAGCCCCTCCCGCACTTCGTCCCAGGCGATCGAAAGAACATACCAGCGCGTGCCGTCGTGGAGGAGCGTGATCGTGTTCACGCCCCGGGTGAACGGCTCCTCCTCCGGCGCCCGCCGCGACTCGTAGAAGCTCATCGCGTTCGCCACGTTGCCGAACCGCTCGAGGTCGCGGCTCGCCTCGCGCTCGAAGAACGGGTTCTCCATGAAATAGGCGCCGCCGAACTCCACGTATTCGTCCGGCGTGATCACCCGCACGGGCGAGGAGCCGTCCGGCCGGGGCGCCGTGGGCGAGAGCGTGGCCCTGGGCGCGAACAGCGAGCGGAAGCGATCCCAGTCGCGGGGGCCCGCCGGGCCCGAGATGACGTCGTAGAGGGCGGCGATGATCGCGTCGATGGATTCGACGTCGGCCGGGTTCGCGGCCGGGGCCGCCGGCGCCGGCCCCGCCTGCTGGGCGACGGCCGGACCCGCGACCATCAGGCCGGCGACGAGCGGAATCGTGAGCGCGAGAAGCGCCAGAGATCGAGGCATGGGATCCTCCGTGCCGATGAGGGGATGGTCCGCGGGCGGCCCGTACGCGTCAAGGGCCCGTACCGCCGTCGGTCCGGAGGACGTCCCCCGCCCACCCCTCGTTCAAGGGCAGGCGGGGGACAACGGTCAGGAGGAGTGATGGCGGGCCGGCTGCAAGGCGGGCGAGGAGTTCTCTCCGAGGCGTGGCGGAATTCCACGCCGCAGGATGGACGACGAAGCGCAACTCCGCAGATGGCCCGTTTTCATCGACCGGGCTACATGGGGAGCCAGTAGGTGAACTTCACCGCCAGCACGTTTTCCCCGTCGGCCGTCAGCGAGTCGTACAGGTCGCCGGGCCGCACGAACCGGCCCTGGTCGTCCGAGCCCGAGCGGTTCTGCTGCCAGACGAGGAAGAACGTGCTCCCCGGCCGCCATTCCCAGCGCAGGACCAGGTTCGAGCGGAAAGACAGCACATCGAAATCGGGATTCGCGAGCTCGATCTCGGCGTCGCCATCGGTGAACGTGTAATTGCCCGTCTCGTCGTCCCGTGTGGCGCCCGTGCCCGCGGCCTCTCCGTACACGCGCAGATCGTTGGTCCTGGGCGCCGCCAGCTCGCCGATGGCGGAGTAGCGGCCCGAGGCGGCGAACGGCTCGGCGTAGAGCTCGAGGCTCGTTTCCGGCGTGAACGAGTAGTTGACGCGGACAGGCGCCGCGATCTCGGTCTGGTCGATCTCGCCGAACAGGTACCGCCGGCCGAAGGTGGCCTCGAGGCCGCCGCTCAGCGACGTGATGAACTGGCGCGAGCCGTGGGTGCGGATGTACCGCGGCGTCAGGGTCAGCGTCAGACGGTCGGTCGGCTGAGTCGTGAACTCGGGATCGATCCGCCATTCCCAGCCGCCCAGGTCGTCCTGCCAGGTGAAGGATCGCAGGCCGTAACGGGTAGGCTCGTTGAAATTGCTGAAGATCCCGCCCGCCACCCAGTAGCCGTGGGGCGCCGTCATCAGCGGGCCCCCGCGCGTCAGGTTGTCGGATTGGACCTCGAGGTCGTGGCCGTGCTCGAACCACCCGTTCCAGAAGTTCGTGAACGTGTAGTTCGTGAACACACCGACGTTCTGGAAGCGGTGCATCCAGTCGGCGTTCCAGTTCGCGTTCTGGAACATGCCGACGTTCCAGCGGCGGAAGAACTTTCCGGGTTCGGTGTCGTTGTAGCTGACGTTCGTCCAGCCGGCGATGTCGTCCGCCCGGCCGAGCTGACCGACGTCGTTGATCTCGAATCCGGGGGTTTCCCCCCACAAGCCCCCGTTCCAGATCCACGTACCGCTTCGCTTGCCGCCGCGAATTGCGGCGGTGCCGCCCGACAGCGACGTGCGCGAGGGGTCGAACTCCAGGTGGTCCGCGTCGGGCCGCTGATAGAAATGAGAGCTCCGCTGCTGCAGGCGGGCGATCGCCAGCGAGTCGCCGCCCACCCAGCTGTAACCGACATGACCGAGCAGCTCGTACTCGCCGCCGTTGAACCGCTTGTTCCAGTCGAGACCGCCGGCGAATGCGTTCTCGGTGAGAATGGCCGCCAGGGGGTCGTCGGAATCCAGGTCCCGCTTCATGCCGGTCATCGTGAAGCCGATCGTGGAGGCGTCCTCCCCGAACTGCTGCTGAAGCCGCACCACTCCGTACGACGTGCGCGGCTCGACCCGCACGTCGTCGGTCACCTTTCTCTCCAGGTCGAACGAGCGCGCCTGTTCCTCGTCCGTGACGGCCCCCAGAAGACCCACCGTGAGGCCGGACTCGAGCCTGCCGGTCAGCTTCGCGGCTCCCAAGATCGTCGTCGTCCGCGGCGTGTCGACGAAGTCGCCGCCGGCCTGGCCGTGGGGGGAGGCTCCGATCCGACGCGAGTAGAAGTACGTCTCACCGTTCCCGCCGAAGTTGTCCTGGCCCGCCGTGAAGAACGGCCGGCGCTCCTCGAAGAACGTCTCGAAGGCCGAGAGGTTGACCTCGGCGGGATCGGCCTCGACCTGGCCGAAGTCGGGATTCACGGTGGCGTCGAGCGTCAGATTGGGACCGAGACCCATCTTGAAATCGAGACCGACTCTGGCGTCCATGTCCCTTCCGTCCTGGAACGGATCGTCCTGATCGAAGAGAGCTTCACTGGTGAACGTGGCCGAGCTCGCAACGTAGGGCATCACCTCGATCCGCTTGGACGACGGGATCGACTGCAGGCCCACCAGTTCAGCGAAGCGGGAGGACCAGCCGGTTTCCTCGCGCGGGATCAGCACGAGATAGGAATCCTCGTTGGTCGAAGGAACGTAGCGGTTGACGTTCAGTCCCCAGACGAGCTCTTCGGCGGAGTTGAATCGCAGCTGCGAGAAGGGGATCCGCATCTCGGCGGTCCATCCGCCGTCTTCGATCTCGGACTCGGCTTCCCAGACCGGGTCGAACGTGAAGTCGCGGTCGAACTCGTTGTCGAAGGGGTGGAAGTAGTCCAGCCGGACACCCGCCGCGGTGACCGCGAACGTATAGGCGGTGCGGCGGTCGAGGTACGTGTCGAGCGAGACGATGAGGCGCTCGGCGTTCCCCGGCTCGTCCCGCCGGGTCATGATGTTGTTGATCTGCTCCCGATTGTCGCTGCGCATCCGCGCCCCCACGTAGAGGGCGCCGTCATCGAAGAGGAAGGCGATTTCGGTCTGGTATTTCGCCGGCTGCCCCTGGTCGGGCTCCTTCTGGATGAAGTCCGTGGCCCAGCGCGCGCTCTGCCAGACTTCGTCGTCCAGGTGTCCGTCGATGTCGGGCGTGCCGCTGCGGATGCGGACCGCCTCGACGCGCAGCCGATCGGCTCCGCGGACCGGCCGCACCGGGGTCTGATCCGGCGCCGGCTGAGCGAGAGCCGCGCTCGTGAACGAGAGTCCGAGTACAACCATACTTGTCAACAGCGGGCGCATCTCACACTCTCCGGATGAAAGCGTTCATCGATCGAATCGACTCTAGGGCGTCGTGGCCCCCGTCGGCACCCAGACGAGCCTGGGTGCAGCGGCCGGGGACACGGGCCCCTCCGCCGGGGACGTCGTTTCCGGGCAATTGGCTCCGTCGTGATCGTCGGAGCTCTCGGGCTCGGCGAACGTCGCGCCGGCCGTGCGTATGACCGCGCGGATCTCGGGCGCGGCGTAGATCATCACGCTCTCGGATGCGGCGCTGCGCATGACGCGCGCGGGCGAGGACCGGTCGTCCGGGCGCGCCAGCTGCTGGACCTTTGCGCGCTCGACGGCGGGTGCGACCGGCGGCGGCGGCGCCTCCGGCAGGGCGCCGCCGGCGCGCGCGTTCGCGCTGGGCGGGGGCCCCACGACCTGCCCGGGCGGCTCGTCGCTCGCGGTCGAGCGGACTCCCGGGTGGAGCGCCGCGAGCGGAACGACGAGACACGCGGCCCCGACTCCGGATCGCATCAGGAGCCCCACGGTCAGGACGCCCCGCGCGCGGCCCGCATCGAGGAGCGCCGCCACCCGCTCGCCGAACGCCGAGCGACAGGCCATCGCGACTCCCAGGGTTCCGCGGCCGGCCGGTCGCATGCGGCGCGCCACGACGAGCAGGTGCTCGGCGTAGTCGCAGGCGCTGGCGCCGGTCCTCAGCACCTGGTCGTCGCAGGCCTGCTCGCGCTCGGCGCGCAGGCGCCGGGCCGCCATCCACGCCAGCGGGTTGAACCAGTGGACGGCGCACGCGGTGCGCGAGATCAACTGGTTCAGGTAGTCGTGCCGCCGCACGTGAGCCAGCTCGTGGAGCAGGACGTCGCGCCGGAGGTCCGGGGACCACGTCGCGGCTTCCGCGGGCAGCAGAACGACCGGGCGGGCGATCCCCCAGACCATGGGCATCACCCGGTCGGGCGACAGACGGACTTCGACCCTGCGCGAGATTCCGATCTCTCCGCAGAGCGCGGTCACGAGCGCCGGGAGCTCGCCGTGGTCGAGGCCCGCGGAACGGCGCGCGAGCCACCAGATCCGGACCCGTCCGAGGACGATGCTCGCCAGGACGACGGCCGCGCCCGCCCCCCAGGCGATCGCCAGCAGCGTTCCGGCGTCGATCCCGGTCGGTGTGGGCGCCGTGATTCCGGTCGTGCCCGCCGGCCTCGCGGGCAGGAGCGCCACGTCCCATGCGGGGAGAAACCGCGACAGTCCGGGGAGCGCGAGGGCGCCCGCCATCCCCATCGTCCACACCGCGTGACGGGTCGCCGCCGAGGCGCCGCGCAGGGCGGCCACGACCGCGCCGGTCGCGAGGAGAGCCAGCGTCCCCTTGATCATGACGTCGAGCAACAGGGATCCCATGCGGTCAGCGTCCCTCCTTCCGGGCATGATCGATCATTCGCGCGAGGCGCTCGAGCTCTTCCTCCGTGACGTTGGACGATTCGACGTCCAGAAGGGTTGCCACGGCCTCTTCGAGGGAGTTGTCGAAGAACGTCCGGAGGAGCCGCCGCAGGGCGGAGCGCCGGGCCGATTCGACCGGCAGCGTGGCGTGGAAGACGTACCGGGGACCCGATTGCACGTGGGCGAGGTGACCCTTCTCCTCGAGGACCCGCAGCATGGCCCGCACGGCCGAGTAGCTCGGCGGGTCCGGCAGGTTCTCGCGCACGCCGACCGCGGTGACCTCACCGAGCCGGTAGACGATGTCCATGATCTGCCGCTCGCGGCGGCTGAGCTCGCTGTGCTGATCGGTCTTCTTCGGCATGTCCCCTCCGGCTGGATGCTATATTTCTAGCACGCTGCTGTTTTTATAGCACACAGGCCGAACCGGTGTCAACCCCATCCCGCAAAGCCGGTCAGAGCTCGGCGGGTTTGCTCGATTCGACGCGCGGCCGGGGAGCCGCGTTCAAGTCCCGTGGCAGGCGCCGCCGAAAGGGCGGTAGATTCTCGGTCCGATGGTCTATTTCCTGATCCCGGCGTACGAGGAGGAGGGCACGCTCGGCCTCCTGCTGTACAAGATCCGGCAGGTCATGCGCGACATCCGCCGCGACTACCTGGCGGTCGTGCTCGACGACGGCTCCGGGGACGGCACCGCCCAGGTGGTCGAGCAGTACCGGCGGTTCCTGCCGGTCAAGCTCCTGCGGCACGCCGAGAACCGCGGGTTCGGCCCGAGCCTGGACCGCCTCGTGAGAGAGGCCGCCCGGCTGTCGCGCTATCCCGAGCGGGACATCGCGATCGTAATCGAGGCCGACTTCTCGAGCAGCCCCGACGCGGTGCCCGACATGGTGCGCGAGATCGAGGCCGGGGCGGACGTCGTGATCGGCGCGCGCACCCATCACGACAGCCGGGTCGGGGAGCTGCCCTCGGGGAAGCGCATCGGGACGCGGATCGTCTCGACCGTCCTCAAGGGCGTGATGCCGTTGCCCAAGGTCAGCGACTACACGTCGACCTTCCAGGCCTTCCGCATCGGGACGCTGAAGCACGCCATCGACATCCATCAGGAGGCGTTGATCACGAGCCGGGGCTGCGCGGCGAGCGTGGAGCTCCTGCTCCGGCTGGGCCGGCTCCACCCGACGTTCGCCGAAGTTCCCGTGCGCTGCCGGTACGACATCCGACCGCGGCCCTCGCGCCACCGCGGGTTCAGGGCCGTACGCGACCAGTTGAGCCTGATCGGACGCGTCGACCGGGTCGCGCGGGCCTGAGGCCCGGCGGCGCGGAACAAAGGCCCCGACCTTGCGTATCACTCCCCCATGAGACGCAGGCTCCTGCCCCTCCTCGCCCTCGCGGTCCTGCCGGCCCTCGCGCGTCCGGCGGCGGGGCAGACCGAATCCGGAATCCGGACGGCCCCGTTCTATCCCGGGGAATCGATGGAATACGCGGTCGCCTATGGCGTGCTGCCGGCCGGCACGCTGAACATCGGGATCCGCGAGCTCGACACCCTCGACGGGCGCCCGGCGTACCACATCGTCTTCCGCGCCGAAAGCAATCGCGCGATCTCGTACGTCTACGACATCAATTCGGTCGAGGAGTCGTGGTTCGACGCGCGCGAGTTCTACTCGCTCCGCTACACGCGCGAGTCGACCGAGAACGACAAGACCCGCACAAAGGAATACGTGTTCGACCAGCGCCGGCAGGTGCGCATCGAACCGGACGGGGACGTATCCCCGGCGAGCCCGCGCGCGGTCGACCAGGTCGCGATGTTCTACTACGTGCGGCTGCTGCCGCTCGAGCCGGGGTCGAAGTTCGTCCTCCGGAACCAGGCGGATCCGGCCGACAATCCGCTCACGATCGAGGTGCTCAAGAAAGAGCGCATCAAGGTGCCGGCCGGCTCCTTCGATACCTACGTGCTCGACCTCGACGTCAAGACGAGCGGCGGGATCTTCAAGAAGGGCGGCGAGAACCGCATCTGGGTCACGGCGGACGCGCGCCATGTTCCGGTGAAGATCTCGAGCCGGATCGGTCTCGGCTCCTTCGATGCCGAGCTGGTTGACTACGATCGCGGCGCGCCCGTAACTTCCGCTCGCTGACGGGAGGCGGCTTCCGCCGCCCTCGGATCCGGACCTCCAACCCGCGAGCGCGTTGACCTCACGCTATCCAGCGGCGGATCTCGCCGCCGTCACGCCGCTCCCGTTCTCCCATCGTCGCAACAAGGTGTCGATCGCCCAGTTCGGCGAGGTGCTCGAGCGCCCGCCGGCGGTCGAGCCCCTCATCGCCGCCCTCCCCGACATCCTCGCGGCCGCCGACCTGCGTGCGATCGTTGACCGCTGGGCGGAGGCCGTGCGCGGTGACCGGGCAGTCGTCGTGATGTGCGGCGGCCACGTCGTGAAGACCGGCTGCTCCCCGTTCCTGGCCGACGCGCTCGACCGCGGCTGGATCACGCACCTCGCGTTCAACGGCGCGACCGCGATCCACGACTTCGAGATCGCCTGCTTCGGCGAGACCTCGGAGGACGTGGCGAAGAACCTCGCCGACGGGACGTTCGGCCTGGCCGACGAGACCGGCGCCTGGATGGCCGACGCCGTCGCCGAGGGCCACGCCGAGGAGCTGGGCTGCGGCGAGGCGCTCGGCCGCTGGCTCGCGCGGCGGAATCCGCCCGTCCCGCACGCGCGCGAGAGCCTGCTCGCACGCGCCTGGGAGCGTGGCGTCCCGGTCACCGTTCATGCCGCGATCGGAGCCGAGATCACGCACCAGCACCGCGCCTTCGACGGGGCCGCGCTGGGGGCGACCAGCCATCGCGACTTTCGCATTCTCGCGGCCTCGCTCCGCCATCTCCACGAGGGCGGCCTGGTGGCGAACCTGGGCTCGGCCGTCGTGCTCCCCGAGGTGTTCGTCAAGGCGCTCAACGTGGCGCGCCATCTGTGGCCGCCGCTCGTGGACTTCACCGCCGTCGATCTCGACATGAGTCGTCAATACCGGCCCGAGATGAACGTCATCGGCCGCCCCGTCCTCGCCGGCGGACGCGGATACCACCTGACCGGCCACCACGAGCTCACGATTCCGCTCCTGTACTACGCGCTGCGCGCGCGGCTCGATCGATGACGCGGCGGGCGGGCTGGCTGGCGGCGCTCGCGTTCGCGGTCGCATGCGCGTCCGCGCGGGGACGCGAGACGGGGTCGCCGCCGGTCCGCGCCTCTCCGCCGGCGATCGACGCCCACGCCTCGGTCGCCGCGCCCGGGCCCGCCGACTCCGACGAGGCGCTCCCGCCCTGGCTCGCCGCGATCGCCGTGGGGCCGCTCGCGCGCGCCCAATGGGGGATCGCGGTCCAGGACCTCGCCGACGGCCGCTGGGTCGTCCGCCACGAAGCCGACCGCTACTTCGTCCCCGCGTCGAACCTCAAGCTCGTCGTGAGCGCGGTCGCGCTCGAGCGGCTGGGTCCGGACTACGTCTGGCGGACGAGCGTCTACGGGACCGCCCCGGTCGGTCCGGGCGGCGTCCTCGACGGCGATCTCGTCCTCTATGGTCGCGGGGACCCGAACCTGTCGGGGCGCCATGCGTCGTCGGTGACCGCGATCTTCGAGACGCTCGCGGATTCGCTGTCCGCGCGCGGCCTGCGCCGGGTCACCGGCGCCCTGCTCGCGGACGAGAGCCTGTGGGACGCCGACTACGTGCGCGGCGACTGGGCGAGCTACGACCTCCTCTGGTGGTACGCCGCGCCGGTGGGCGCGCTCGGCTTCAACGACAACTCGATCGACGTCCACATCCGTCCCGGCGAGCGGATCGGCGACCGGCCCGTCGTCACGGGCGAGCCGCCGTCCGCGTTCTACACGCTCGAGAACCGGGCGGTGACGGGTCCGGCGGGCGCGACCTCGACCTTCGACCTGACGCGGGAACCGGGGACGAATCACGTGGTCGCCTACGGCACGCTCCCACTCGACGCCGAGCCCGACGTCGAGTACTTCGCGGTCGTCGATCCCGCCGGCTGGGCGGCGACCGTGTTCGGCGAGGTGCTCGAGCGCCGCGGGATCGAGATCGAAGGCCCGGTGCGGACGATCTCGCGCGCCGCCGCGGAATCGCCGGTCGCCGCCGGCGACACCGTCGCGCTCGCGGCGCACGTAGGGCCCCCGCTCGCGCGGGTCGTCGAGGCCGTCCTCGGCCGCAGCCAGAACTGGCACGCCGAGCAGCTCCTCAAGACGATCGGCTTCGAGGTCGCGGGCGAGGGCTCGTGGGACGCCGGGCTCGGCGTCGAGCGCCGAACGCTCGCCGCGCTCGGCGTCGACACGACCGCTTTCCTCCTGCGGGACGCCTCCGGCCTCTCGAGCGCCAACCTCGTGACCCCCGAGGCCGTGGTCGCGCTGCTCCGCGCGATGCGCGAGCGGCCGGGCGCGGCCGCCTTCCGGGCGGCGCTGCCCGTCGCGGGCGAGAACGGCTCCCTCCGGCGACGCTTCGTCGACACGCCGGCCGCGGGGAGGATCCGTGCGAAGACCGGCTACATCGAGAACGTGTACTCGCTCTCGGGATACCTGACGACGCTCGACGGCCGCGACTATGCGTTCAGCGTCATCGTCAACCAGACGGGAGGCGAGGGAGCGGTGGCGGCCATCGACCGGCTGGTCGTCGGGCTCGTCGAGGGGCGGTTCCCGTGACGCCGAGGGCGGCGCTCCCGCCGGCGGGCTACGTCCGGATCGGGGACGGGGACGTCGTCGCCCTCGCGGCGGTCGCCGGGGCGGTGGCCGACGCGCTGGCGGACGCGCCCACGCTCGCGCGCTGGGCCGCCGCGCGCGCCGCGCGCGTCGTCGAGGGCGGGCGGGGGCCCGCCTGGCGGGTCGACCTCGGCGGGTTCGCGGCGGTCGTGCGCCACTACCGGCGCGGCGGGTGGATGGCGGCGCTCCTCGGCGACCGCTACCTCGATCGCCCGCCGCGCCCCTTCGCCGAGCTCGCGGTCAGCGAATCGCTCCGCGCCGCCGGCGTGCCCCTGGCGCGCGTCCTCGCCGCCGCCGCCTATCCGGCGCGTCCGGGCTATCGCGCGGACATCGTCACCGAGTGGCTGTCGCCGGGCCTCGACCTGGAGGAGCTCCTCCGCCCGGGTCTCTACCCGGAGGCGGAGAGGGCCGCCGCCGTCGAGGCGGCCGGGCGGACGGTCGGCCGCGCGCACGCCGCGGGGCTCGACCATCCGGATCTCCGCCCCCGGAACCTCTTCCTCCGCCCGCTCGGCCCTGCCGGCGCCTGGGACGCCCTCCTCCTCGATCTCGACCGCGCGCGCCTCGCTCCGACCGGTCCCGGGCGCGCCGAGATCAAAAAAAAAACCTCGCGCGCTTCCGCCGATCCCTCGAGAAGGAGCGGCGCGCGGGCCGCGTGAAGTGGGGGCCCCACGACGAGGCCGCGTTCCGGCACGGCTACGACCGTGCTTGACGGCCAGCGCGCGGCGGTCGTGCTCCTCTCGGCGATCGGCGACGTCGTCCACGCGCTCCCGCTCGTCGCTTCGCTCAAGGCCGCCGCGCCCGCTCTCGCGATCGAGTGGGTGACGCAGCCCGTCCCGGGCGAGATCGCCGGCCATCATCCGGCGGTCGACCGGCTCTGGACGCTCGATCGCGGCCGCGGATGGCGGGCCTACCGGGAGCTCTCCCGGGAGCTCCGTGGCCGCCGCTTCGACCTCGTCATCGATCTCCAGGTCTACGCGAAGGCGAGTCTCGTGACGTCGATGCTCGACAGCCCGCGCAAGATCGGATTCGATCGCCGTCGAGCGCGCGAGCTCAACTGGCTCGTCACGAGCGAACGGATCCCGGCCGGACCGCTGCGCCGGACCTGCGAGCAGTATCTGGAGTTCGCCGACTACCTGGGCGTGCCGCGCCGCTACGAGTGGGCGCTTCCGCTCCGCGATTCCGAGCTGACCGACCAGGCGGCGTTCTACGCGGGCCTCGGCGCGCCGCTCGCGGCGCTCGTCGTCGGCACGTCCAAGAGCGGGAAGGAATGGCCGACCGAGCGCTGGGCGCGGCTCGCGGACGCGCTCCACGGCGATCTCGGATACGAAGTCTGCATCGTGGGATCCGATCGGCCCGACGAGCGCCGGCGAGCGCTCGAGATCACGACCCTCTCCCGCGCCTCGATCCGGGACGAGCGGCGCGACGATCTCCGGCGACTCGTGTGGCTCCTCGATGGCGCGGCCATCGCGATCAGCCCGGATACCGGGCCCTACCACCTCGCGGTCGCGCTCGGCGTCCCCAGCGTCGGGCTGTACGGCCACACCGACCCGGCCCGGGTCGGTCCCGGCCGACGGTTCGCGGAGCTCGTCGTCGACGCGTTCCACGATCGCGGCGAGAGCTGGCACCCGCCGCGCACCGGGTATCGCCCGGAGCGCATGGACAGGATCACGGTCGAGCGCGTGCTCGAAGCCGTCGCGCTCGCGCGCGCCCGCTACCCACGCGCCATCGGCGGAAGCTCAACCTCCGATCGGTAGTCGGCGGCGAAAGCGCCGCCTCCGGTCATGGCTTCGAGCCACGCGAGCCCCCCGAGCAGAGCCGCGCTGCCGACGAGCAGGAGCAGGACGACGCCCGTAACGATCAGTCCGGCCGGCGCGTCCGGCGGCCGGAGCGGCACCGCGAAGACCGCCAGCGACAGTCCGTTGAACGCCGCGTGGAGGACGATCGCCGGCCACAGCGAGCCGGTCGTCATCACGAGCCACGCGAGCAGGAGGCCGAGGAAGAACGTAGGCAGGATCTGCCACGGATTGTAGAAGTGAAACAGGGCGAAGAACGCGGCCGTCCAGAGAGCGGCCGCGCGCGGGCCGCGCCGGCGGGCGAGCCCCTGGAGGATGACGCCGCGGAACAGGGCCTCTTCGAGGATGGGCGCGAGCACGACGGCGACCGCCGTCGTGAGCAGAAGATCGACCCTCCCGTCGATCCTGAGAAGGTCCCGGAGCAGCGCCTCGAACTCCGGCGGGACGGGCACGACGCGCTGCGCGACGACGTAGAGCTCGCTGAAGACCGTCACCGACCCGATCAGGAGCAGGACGATCGGCGCCAGCGCCCTGAACGGGAGCGCGCGCAGGCCGAGCGCCTCGCGCCACGACAGGCCAGTCCGGCGCACGCCGAACGCGACCGCGCCGGCCAGCGCGATCTGGGTGGGGAGGGCCATGTGGACGATCTGCGGCCAGCTCGGCAACAGGGCGATCCCCGCCACGGCGAGAACCAGCGAGGCGAGCAACGTCCCCGCCAGGAGCCACGCCGTGCCGCCCAGACCGGGGTAGGGACCCTGTCTCACGTCGGCTTCGGGCTACACGCCGCCGGTCATCGGCGCTCGATCGTCACGAAGACCTCTCGTCCCTCCCGCAGGACGCTGAGGTTGATCTCGCGGTCGACTTCCCACGACTCCCTCAGTCGTCGCTGCGCGTCGTTGATGTCCGTGCTCGCGTCGCGCCCCTCGATCGTGCGAAGGACGTCGCCGCGCATCACGCCGGCTCGCGACGCGGCCGATCCCTCGTCCACGTAGGCGACGAAGATCCGTCCGTCGTAGCTCGCGCCGAGGTCGATTCCGTAGTCGGTCCCGCTGAGCCCTCGCGGGCCGCCGGCGACTTGCCCGTCGGCCGCCCCCGATCGCTCCTCGTAATCCTCGAGGGTGGCGAAGATGGCGCTGCCGCGCGGGTTGTCGCGGAGCCACCGGGTCAGCGGATAGGTCCGCGACAGCGGGCGGCGCATGAGCTCGTCGACCACGAAGTCGTGACTCGGGTTGTAGGCCCGCCAGAGCTCGTCGGCGGTCGCCCGATCGAGGCGGCTCCGCCCCCACAGCTCACCGAGAACCGTGTAGGTGACCCAGTTGACCAGCGACTCGATCTCGAAGCTCTCCGCCGTCATGAACGGGTGCTCGTACGCAGGGTCGAGTCGCGCGCCGGGAGCGAGCGGCGGATCATCGAGCAAATAATGGACGAGCTGATGGGCGAGCAGCAGGACCCGGACGTCCTCGTCCTGCGGCACCTGCGCGGAGCCGCCCGGCCCCTGGATCTGGTCGAGCGCCAGGACCAGCGGATGCTCGATCGAGACGACCGGCCAGTAGCGCACGAGGTACACCTCGATGCTCCGGTACGGCCACGCGAGGCCGGTCACATCGGCGGCGCGGACGAGGTAGAGGGGGCCCTGTCGGTACGACCAGTCCTGGAGGTCGTCGTCGTGACCCCGGACCCAGTCGACGTCGTCCTCGAGCGCTCCCGGATCCCGCTGATAGCGCTCCGGATAGGCCACCTGGAGCAGCTCCTCGGACGCGTCGCGCAGGTGGAGCGCGGGCACCATCGCGCCGGTCTGTCCGGCCGCCGGCGCCGCGAGCGCCAGCGCAGTCAGCCCGAACAAGAGCGACTTCATGTGACCTCCTTCCGCCATGCTGCTATATTCATGGTTCCGCGCGCGTCCACGACGCCACAACATACCGCCCTGATCAGGATCCTACCCTTGCCCACGGTCCAGGAAAAAGACGTCATCCGGACGATCCGGCGGATCAAGGACCCGGACAGCGACAAGGACCTGATCTCCCTGGGGCGCGTCAAGGAGCTCACCGTGCGCGGCGGGGAGGTCGCGTTCAAGATCCTCGTCGACCCGGCTCGACCCCTCTCGGAGACGGTGCTCAAGGAGCTGCGCGGTCTCCTCGAGGAGCTGGAGGGCGTGGAGCGGGTCGCGATCTCGATCCAGCAGGCCTCGGGAGTCGCCGGAGGTCCCGCGAAGCGGCCGACCCCGCAGCAGCCGATCGCCGGCGTCGAGCACATCCTGGCGGTGGCCAGCGGCAAGGGCGGCGTAGGGAAGTCCACCGTGGCGGTCAATCTAGCGCTCGCCATCGCGGCCGAGGGCTTCCGGGTCGGGATCCTCGACGCCGACATCTACGGGCCGTCGCTCCCCACGATGATGGGACTCAAGGGCGTCCAGCCGACGGTGGTCGAGAAGCGCATCCAGCCGATCGAGAAGTACGGCATCCGGGTCATGTCGCTGGGTTTCCTGGTCGAAGAGGACACGCCGATGGTCTGGCGCGGGCCGATGGTCCACCAGGCCGTGACCCAGTTCCTGCGCGAGGTCGACTGGGGGCGGCTCGACTGGCTCGTCGTCGACATGCCCCCCGGTACGGGCGACGCGCACCTCACGCTGACGCAGGCGGTTCCGCTCGACGGCGCGGTCATCGTGACAACCCCCCAGGACATCGCGCTCATCGACGCCCGCAAGGGATTGCGCATGTTCGACAAGGTGGGCGCGCGCGTGGTGGGGATCGTCGAGAACATGGGCACGTTCGTATGCCCGGACTGCGGCGCGGAGCATGAGATCTTCTCCCGCGGGGGCGGCCGCGTCACGGCCGAGCGCTACAACGTGCCGTTCCTCGGCACGATCCCCCTCCACCAGGACGTCACGCCAACCGGGGATGCCGGCGATCCCATCGTCCACGCGCAGCCCGACTCGCCGATCGCCGAGCGGTTCCGGGAGATCGCGCGCCGGATCGTGGGCGGCGGCTGAGGCCGTGCCGGAGCGCCCCCCCAGCGAGGACGGCGGCGAACGCCACGCCACGCCGGCCGAGGCCGAGAGCCAGGCCCAGAAGCTGCTCGAGAAGCTACTCGCCGTCGTCGACGACGAGCGCCCGGTCGCGATCTACACGCATGACCAGCCCGACCCGGACTCGATCGCCAGCGCCTACGCGCTCCAGCACCTCCTCGCCCGCCGCATGGAGATCGACGCGGACATCGTCTTCGGAGGCACGATCGGACGCGCCACGAACCGGGCGATGGTCGAGCTTCTCGGGATCCGCATGCATCCGATCGGGAGCATCAGGTTCGAGGAGTACGGAACGCACTGCATGATCGACACGCAGCCGGAGACCGGGAACCATTCGATCCCCGACGATCTGCCGATCGCGATCGCCATCGACCATCACCCGGCGCACCCGAGCGCGCACAAGGCGACGTTCACGGACGTGCGCACAGAATACGGCGCCACGAGCACGATGATGTTCTACTACCTGAAGGCGGCGGGCCTGGATCTACCGACCAAGCTGGCGACCGCGCTCCTGATCGGGATCAAGTCCGACACCCGCGGTCTCGAGCGGGAAGCGAGCGAGGCCGATCTGCACGCCTACCTCGAGATCTTCCCGCGCGCGGACCTGACGCTCATGGCGCGGATCGAGAATCCGCGGTTCCCGCAACGCTATTTCGAGGCGTTCCACGAGGCGCTCGAGGTGAGTGCGCTCTACGACGGGCTCGTCGTCGCCGACATGGGGGAGGTCGAGAATCCGGACATGGTCGCCGAGATGGCGGATTTCTTCATCCCGCTCGACGGCGCCGACTACGCGCTCGTCATGGGGCGCAACAAGGGGCGGCTGTTCCTGAGCTTGAGGACGCGGAGCGACGACCACGACGCGGGCGCGACGATCGCGCGCGCGGTGGGCGCGATGGGGACCGCGGGAGGCCACGGGAAGATGGCGGGCGCGCAGATCCCGCTCGAAGGCGCGGGCCCCGGAGTGGGCGACGAGGTCCTGCGGCGCTTCATCGCCGAGCTGGGCATCGACCCGGACACCGAACCGCAGGCCCTGATCCGCAAGTGACCCGGTCATTGCGCAACGCCGCCGCGCCGGACCGTGCGCCGAGAAGCGCAACGACGCAGATGGATGATCCTCGGCGACCGGGCTAGTGGTTCTCGGTGCCGTAAACCTGGTAGCGATTCCCCTCCCACACGTACATCGCGCTCGATCTTCCGGGAAAGACCAGTTCGATCGCCGGTGACGTGAGATCGATCGTGCCCTGCGCGCCGAGGACGCGGTGGCGGCCGGGAGGAACGACGTCGAGGCGCCAGGGTCCAGCGGGCAGGGTGGCGTAGAGCGGGTACGCGCGGTACCCCGACCGCGACGCGTTGAAGATGACGAGCGCGGATTTCCCCTCGCTCTCGAGAACCGCGGCCACGTCGGTCTGGCCGTCGCCGTTGAAATCGGCGCGATGGACGAGCGCGGGATCCGACGAGAGAGACATCCCCGGCGAATAGGTGCGAACCGCCCCGGAGAGGGCGTCGTCGCCCTGGCCGAAGGCGCGCGGAGGCCCATAGGCCAGAAGGCCGAGCGCGACCGCGAGGGTGAACCGGGTGCTCATGGGTGTCGGCCTATCATACACCGTTTCGGCCCGACCGATCCACGCCCGAACGGTGGCGACGCCCCCCCGCCGCGCATATTTTTCGCGGATGCTGGACTTCCTGAAGGCCAACCTGGAGGACGACCGGGACTACCAGATCCTCCTCGAGCGCGAGGAGGACGGGACGTTCGTGGCGACCTCCCCGACACTGCCCGGCTTCGTGGCTTACGGCCCTTCGGAGGGCAGTGCGATCCGGAAGCTCCGGCGCGCGATCCAGCGGAACCTCGAGGGATTCGCCGAGGACTACGTGAAGTCGTCGGTCTCGGGCGGCGAGCAGGTGAGCCGGCACAAGCACAGCCTGCATTTCGGCCTGCCGCTCACGACGACCGCGAAGGTCGTCCTCTCCTCCCTCGCCCTCGCCACCGCCGCCGGGCTCGTCAAGCTCTCGCTCCGGCTACGGGACAAGTAGCCGGTCAAGCCGCGCGACGAGGAGACTCCGAGGCGTACTCGTTCGTGCGCAACGCAGAGAGCGGACGCCCTCAGCGGCCCACTTCGCGTTCGAGGAGGGGTGACCAGCGCGACGAGTACCCCGCCAGCGCCTCCGCCACCGCGTCCTCGATCGCGATCGACGCCCCCTTCCCGCCCGCCATCCCGTTCGTGATGACCGAGAACGCGAGCAGCTCGCCGTCCAGCGTCGTCGCATAGCCCGAGAGGGCCGAGACCCCGCGCAGCGTGCCGGTCTTCGTGTGGATGTTGCCGATCGCCGAGGGCGACCTCAGGCGGCGCGGATCGCCGTCCTGGCCGGCGATCAGCAGCGAGTCGTAATAGTCGTCGAAGCGAGGATGTGACCGCATCGCGACCAGGAGCTCGGTCGTCGCGCGCGGAGTGACGACGTTGTTGCGGCTGAGGCCCGATCCGTCGACGACGTGCACCGAGCGCGTCGAGATCCCGAATCCGCGCAGGAGGTCCTCGACGACGTCGCCCCCGTCGTCGAACGAGCCTTCGCCCTCGACCACGGCGCCCAGCGTCTTGAGGATCTGCTCCGCGAAGAAGTTCTGGCTGCGCTTGTTCACGATGCGCACCAGGTCGACCAGCCGCGGGCTCACATGGCTCGCGATCAGTCGCCGATCGCGTTCGGGCAGAAGGTCCCGGTCGTACACGACCTGGTCGCTTCCGGACACGGCGATCCCGAGGCGCTCGAGCCGCGCCCGCATCACCGAGAGCGCGAACGCGGCGGGATCCTCGACCGCCACGACGTACCGGACCGGAGTCCCGCCCACGGGAATCCGCCCCCAGATCTCGAATCCGTCGATGTCCGGCCGGCGCTCGATTCCGATCGAGCGGCCGCCGCGGCGTCCGCTCGTGACCGCCCGGTTCGCCACCCGCAGCCCGTTGGTGCGGGGGACGAAGGCGACCTGGGCCGGCGCCCCAGCGGCTTCGCCCGGTCGGATCTCCAGGATCACCACGTTGTCGTTGAACGACAGCGCGCTGGCCCGCGCGCCGTACCACCAGAGGAGGTTCCCGCTCTCCCAGCCCGGCGCCGACAGCTCGGCGTCGAAATACGAGGCGTCGCCGATCAGGCGGCCGGTGACTCTCCGAACGCCCGCGCGGCGCAGTTCCTCCGCGAACCGGTCGAATACGTACGTGGCGCTGTCCCCGAAGAACCGGCCCGATAGGGACGGATCGCCTCGGCCGACGAGGATCAGGTTCCCGTCGAGGATCCCACCCGGGAGCACCGGGCCGTCGGCGTACAGCGAGGTCGTGTACTGGAAGTCCGGCCCCAGCCGATCGAGGGCCGCGGCCGTCGTGTAGAGCTTCATGTTGGACGCCGGCATGAGCGCGCGGTCGGCGTCCCGCAGGTAGAGGGGGGCCGAGCGGTCCACCGAATACACCGCCACGCCGATCGCGCCGCGCCGCCCCTGGAGAACGGGGTCGAGGAGGCTCGACATCGCCGCCGGGCTCGCGGCCGGAGCGTCGAACCCGGTACCCGATCCCGAGCGCGGAGTCTGCGCGGCGAGCGGCACGGCCAGGATCATCGCGGTCGCCGAGAACAGCGCGACCGCGCTCAGGCGCGCGCGTATTCCTCCGCCGGCTCGATCCGATTCAGGCATCGATCGCCTCCAGCGAGCGCCGGCCGCGGCGCATGGCCGTCACCAGCGCGATCATCGACAGGCCCGCCACCGCGGCGAGCCCGCCGGCGACTCCTCCCCATTCTCCGGCGCCGGGGCTCCATCCAAGCCACCGCGCCCTGAAGCTGTGGTACACCGGCCACGCGAGGATGGTCACCGAGAACAAGACCAGGACCGCGCTCAACATCATGAACAGGATGCCGGCGTATCCCGCCGCAACCTCTGTGCCATCGGCCGCGTCGAAGCGCGGGTGAATCGCCCCCAGTCCGACCGCGAGCCCGACGATCGCCGCCGACAGGCACAGCACGGAAGCGATCGACAGGACGTTCAGGAGCGCGGTCGAATGCAGCATCCGGTTCGAGACCACGACCAGGGTCTCGGCCACGACGACCAACGGCACGAAGCCGCCCCAGAACTTGGCCCACAGGAGCTCGCGCGGCGACAGCGGGCTCGAGCGGAGCATCCACAGCGTGCCGCCCTCGAGACTGATGCCCGGGAGTACGAACCGCGCGGCCAGCGCGGCGACGACCAATCCCACCAGACCAACGTTCAGAAACGCCAGGAGGTTGCGCATGAAATACCCGGTCCCTCCGGCCGCGTCCAGCGGGAGGACCTTGAAGTTGTACAGATAGATCGCGATCACCGCAAGCAGGAGGAACAGCTGAGACCACTGTCCGGGATCGCGGAAGAAGGTGGCGACGTCCTTGACGATGATCGCCCGCACGCGGCGCGGGAACGGCCGGCTCGCCCACGCGGTTGCGCCACGCCACCACGCCTGACGCGTCCAGCGCGGCTCGCGCGC
>DATBJO010000029.1:0-14196 GCA_036556305.1 Gemmatimonadota bacterium | reverse complement strand
TGACGATGACCTTCGTGTCGCTGGTGCTGATCCAGTTCTTCAAGGCCTACAATTTCCGCTCCGACCGCCATTCGGTGCTGAGGCGCCCCTTCGCCAATCGGTGGCTGAACCTCGCCATCGCGTGGGAGCTCATCCTGCTGGGCTTGATCCTCTACGTGCCGTTCCTCCAGAAACCCTTCGGCAACTTCGCCCTGTCTGCGGTCGACTGGGCGGTCATCATCGCGGTCGCCTTCACCGTCTCGCCCCTCCTCGAGCTCACCAAGTGGATGGAGCGGCGGGGATGGTTCGGGAAGCTCGATTAACGAGCGTTTGCGTCGCCGTTCGCCGCCGACTATAGTCGCGCGGCAATGGAGGCCCTTCAATGAATGGCGATCTGTTCCGGACCAAGTCGCTCGCCGACCTTCACGCCGAGGCGGCGGATTCCGAGCACGGATTGAGGCGGGCGCTCTCGGCCACCAACCTCGTCACGCTGGGGATCGGCGCCATCATCGGCGCCGGGATCTTCGTGATCACCGGTCAGGCCGCGGCGACCAACGCCGGTCCCGCCATCGTGCTCTCCTTCCTCCTCGCGGGCCTCGGCTGCGCTTTCGCCGGACTCTGCTACGCCGAGATGGCGGCGATGATCCCGATCGCGGGGAGCGCCTACACCTACGCCTATGCGACGCTCGGCGAGTTGATCGCCTGGATCATTGGCTGGGACCTGATCATCGAGTATGCGGTCGGCAACATCGCGGTCGCGGTTTCATGGTCGGCCTACTTCCAGACGCTCCTGCGGGGCTTCGGCCTCGGCTTCCCTGAGTGGCTCGCGACCGACCCGCGGACCGCCCTCCAGGCCTTCGGCCAGCTCGAAGCGGACCCGACGATCACTGCCGCCTCGATCGTCGACGCCGCGCGCGCCTGGACGACGGCCCCCGACGTCTTCGGGCTCAAGGTCATCTTCAATCTCCCGGCGGTCCTGATCGTGGCGCTCATCACCTGGGTCCTGGTGATCGGGATCCGCGAGAGCGCCAGGGTCAACACGGTGATGGTCGTGATCAAGCTCGCGATCCTCTTCTTCTTCGTGGCGGTCGGCGCCTTCTGGGTGCGCCCGGAGAACTGGACCCCCTTCGCGCCCAACGGATGGGCCGGGATCACCGCCGGGGCGGCGCTCATCTTCTTCGCCTACATCGGCTTCGACGCGGTGTCGACGGCCGCCGAGGAGGCCGAGGACCCGCAACGCGACATGCCGCGCGCGATGATCGCCTCGCTGATCATCACTTCGGTCATCTACGTGATCGTGACGCTGGTCATGACGGGGCTCATTCCGTGGAACCAGCACGGCACCGCGGACCCCCTGGCGAGCGCGTTCGTCGATCGCGGCTACGACTGGGCGGCGGCGATCATCTCGATCGGCGCGGTCGTGTCCATGGCCACGGTGCTGCTCGTGTTCCAGCTCGGCCAGCCCCGGATCTTCTTCTCGATGGCGCGGGACGGGCTCCTCCCCGGCTGGGCCGCGAAGCTCCATCCGAGGTACCGGACGCCTCACGTGACGACGATCCTGACCGGCGTGTTCGTCGCTTTCTTCGCCGCGTTCGCCAACATCAACGAGGTGATCGAGCTGACGAACATCGGGACGCTGTTCGCGTTCGTGCTGGTCGCCATCGGCGTGATGGTGCTCCGCCTGCGGGAGCCCGGACGTCATCGCCCGTTCCGGACGCCCCTGATCTGGTTCGTTGCCCCCGCGGCGGTGCTGTCGTGCTTCTACCTGATGCTCCAGCTCCCCGGGGTGACCTGGCTGCGCTTCGTGATCTGGCTCGTGGCGGGGATGGTGATCTACGCGGCCTACGGCTACCGCAAGAGCCGGCTGGGGAGCCGTCAGTCCGAGGCGATCCGGTAGATCGCGCCCGCGCGATCATCGCTGACGAGGAGCGCGCCGTCGGGCATGACGAGGACGTCGACCGGCCGGCCCCACGCCTCCTCGCCCTGGAGCCAGCCCTCGGCGAACGTCTCCTCCGCGACGGGGCGCCCGTTCTCGAGGCGCACCGACACCACGCGGTAGCCCACCTTCGAGCTCCGGTTCCACGATCCGTGCTCGGCGATGAAGATCCGGCCCCGGTACCCGGGCGGGAACATCGCGCCGTCGTAGAAGCGCATCCCCAGCGCGGCGACGTGGGCCCCCAGCTTCCAGGCCGGCGGTTCGAACTCCGTGCAGCGCCGACGGGCACCGAACTCCGGATCGGAGACGTCTCCCTGGTGACAGAAGGGATAGCCGAAGTGGAGCCCCGCGACGGGCGCCGCGTTCAGCTCGTCGGCGGGCACGTCGTCTCCCAGCTGGTCGCGGCCGTTGTCGGTGAACCAGAGTTCGCCGGTCCCGGGGTGCCAGTCGAAGCCCATCGTGTTGCGGACACCGAGGGCGAAGGGCTCGAAGCCCGAGCCGTCGGGGTTCATGCGCGCGATCCCGGCGAGCGGGGGCCCTGGGTCGCAGACGTTGCAGGGCGCCCCGAGGCCCATGTAGAGCTTGCCGTCCGGCCCGAAGCCGATGTAGCGCCACTCGTGGTGGTCGGTCTCCGGGAGCGCGCGCACGACGGTGGCGAGCGGTGCGTCGTCGAACCCGCGTCCTGCGGACACGAAGTCGTCGATCGCCGCGAAGCGGATGACGCGGTTGACCTCGGCGACGAACAGCGATCCCTCGTGCCAGGCGACCCCGTTCGGCTGCCGCAGGCCGCGCGCGATCGCGACGACCCGATCGGCCGCGCCGTCCCGGTCGTCGTCGACGACCGCGTAGACGCCGCCGCCGCCGCCCCCGCGCGTGCCGACGTACACGATGCCGGACGGCGAGAGCGCGAGCGACCGGGCGCCGGGGACGTCGCCGGCATACACGGAGATGGAGAATCCGGCCGGCACGCGGATCGATCCGACGTCGGTTCGCTGTGCCGCCACCGACGCGCACGAGAGGAACAGCGACGAAAACGCGATCGCGAGCGCCGGAAGCCAACGGATCCGCGTCATGGCGCGAAGATCGCGGCCCGCGACGGCGCAGGTCGAGAGCCGTCTTCCGGGATCGCTCACGGATCGCTTCCGACGTCGAGAAGCCCCTCGAGCCGCTTCGCCACCACCTCGTCGTCCCCCGGAAGGAACGCGCGCGGGTCGATCCAGACCGCGTCGTCGGCTACCCGCGCGACGATCGGGGGGTCGCCCCCCCGAAGCGCGGACTCGAGCTCGGCCGCCGACTCACGCGTCGGCTCGACCCGAAGCGCCCAACCCGGAAGGTCGACGGCGGGCAGCGCGCCGCCGCCCGCTCGCCCCGCGTGCGGAGCGATTCGGCACTGCGCGCGGGCGCGCTCGCCCAGCCGCGCGAAGAGCGCCAGAGCACGCGCCTTGAGCACCCCGGGCTCCGCGTCCACCATCGCCTGCGCCGGGATCCGACCGGGGTTCGACAACCAGAGGCGTAACGTCGCCTCGAGCGCGGCGAGCGTCATCTTGTCGACCCGGAGTGCCCTCAGCAGCGGATTCGCCTTGAGCTTCGCGACCCATTCCGCGCGACCGCAGACGAGCCCCGCCTGGGGCCCGCCGAGGAGCTTGTCGCCGCTGGCGATGACGACCGCGGCGCCGGCCTCGACCGCCGCGCGGATCGTGGGCTCGCCGCGCGTCGCCGCGCCCGCCTCGAGGACCCCCGTTCCCTGATCGAAGATCACCGGGATCCCGCGCGCGGCGGCCATCCGGCAGAGGGCGTCCAGCTCGACTTCGGCGACGAACCCGGATTGCGAGAAGTTCGAGCGGTGGACCTTCAGGATCGCCTTGACCGGTCCGCGCGCGATCGCCTCCTCGTAATCCTCGGCGTGGGTCTTGTTCGTGGCGCCGACCTCGACGAGCCGGGCCCGGCCCCGGCCCGCGATCTCGTGGATCCGGAAGCCGCCCCCGATCTCGATCAGCTCGCCGCGCGACACGACGACCTCCCCACCGCCGGCCAGGGTGTCGACCGCGAGGAGGAGCGCCGCGGCGTTGTTGTTGACGACGAGCGCGTCCTCCGCGCCGGTCAGGAGCTGCAGGAGCCCGGCCGCGTGCGCGTAGCGCGATCCGCGCTCGCCGCGCGCGAGGTCGTACTCGAGCGGCGTGTAGCGCGACCCCGCGGTCGCCGCGGCCTCGACGGCCTCGGCGGCGAGCGGCGCGCGCCCGAGGTTCGTGTGGACGACGACGCCGGTCGCGTTGACGACGCGGGAGAGGGCCGGCCGCGTGAGGGCCGCGGCCTCGGACTCCCAGCGGGCGAGGACCGTGCGCTCGACGTCCTCGCGCGATCCGTACGCGCCGCCGCCGGCGGTAAGCTCCTTCCGCACGCTCGCGAGCGCCCGATCGAGGGCCGTCCGCTCGAGGAGCTCGCCCGCCTCGAGCGCGCGAACCCCGGCGGGCATGCGCGCGAGACAGTCGTGGACCGCCGGCAGCCAGCGCGGCCCGGCGCCGGTCCGCGTCATGGCTCCCCCGCGGCCGGCGGCGCCGAATCCGGCGGCCCGCCCTCCGCCGGCGGCCCGCCGTCGGGCGCCTCGTCCGGCAGCGGGACCCGCTCCGACGGCCACACCGCCGGCCCCTCGTAGCGGGGGCGGAAGGTGCTCCCCCCCGCCGGCGTCGCGGGCAGCCCGCTCGCGTTCTCGACGTCGAGCTCGACACGGTAGATCCGGTCCTTACGGAGCGGCTCGGCCGGCACGGCCTGGATCTCCCGCCCGCTCCTCATCTCGACCGCCGAGATCGCGATCCTGCGCGCGCGGAGGTCGGCCGGGTCGAGCGAGTCGAGCGGAACCTCAGCCGCCGCCACGCCCGCCTCGGCCTCCCACAGCCGGACGGACGACGCGTCGGGAGGCGGCTCGACCGCGAGGGCGTCGTCGAGCGTGATCCGCAGCATGCGCGACTCCGGCGTCTCGACGGTCACGATCAGCGGCGCGGTCGTGTCGACGATCGCCATCCGGTACGTCGCCTCGTGCGCGCGGTTGTCCACCGAGATCTCGAACGTGTCCTGCGCACCCGGCTCCTCGGTGGTCTGCCAGCCCTCCGGACGGACCCGCTCCTGCCAGGCCGTAGCGATGTAGCGACCGTACGCCACGCCTTCCATCTCGACCCTGCCCTGCGAGTCGGCCACCATCGTGTAATCGAGGTCGTGCCCGGTCCCCTCCAGATGATAGCGCGCGAGCGCGCCCGGCAGCGTGTCCTCGAGGATCGTCGCACGGACGATCGAGAGCGTGATCGGACTCTCGCCCCCGGTCGAGAACAGGATCGACCGCGCCCGTGTCGTCGCGTTCCCCTCGCGGTCTTCGAGCCCCGGCAGGATCGTGACCATGTACGTGACCCCGTTCGCCAGCGGCCCGTCGGGCACGAGCGTGATCGTCTCGTCGTCCAGCCGGATGTCGAATTCGGGGGTCTCGGGATTGACGAGGATCAGCCTCTCGAGCTCGGCCTCGAGCCCCTCGCTGATCACTTCGTCGAACGTGAGGCGGATCGCCTGCTCGGAAGCGGCGTTGACGGCCCGGTCCGCGGGGTCGGTCTCGACGAGCGTCGGCGGCGCATCGTCGACCGGCCCGCCCGGCGGAACTCCCTCGCTCGCGCAGGCCGCCGCGACGAGGACCGCGAGCGCCGCGCGGCGGATCAGCGCTCCTCGAGGCTCGCCCGGAGCTCGCCGAGCCGCTCGAGCGAGCGCTCGAGGTCGGCGGCCTTCTCGCGCTCGCGCGCGACGACCTCCGCGGGGGCCCGCGACACGAACCGCTCGTCGCCGAGCTTGGCGCGCGCCGACGCGAGGAGCCGTTCGACGCCCGCGATCTCCGAAGCGAGTCTCTCGCGCTCGCGATCGACGTCGACCAGATCGGCGAGCCGCACGGCGACTTCCACGCCGCCCCTCACGACCTGCCCGACGATTCCGTCACCGCGCGGCGCGCGATCGACCACAAGCGCCTCGCTGGCCGACGCGAGCCGGGCCACGTCGGAGGCGAACCGCTCGAGCGTCGCGCGGTCCACGGCGCTCTCCGCCGCGACCGTCATCGGCGCGCGTCGGCTGGGCGGCACGTCGTACTGGGCCCTGAGGGCGCGCGCGGCCCCGATCACCTCCTTGAGGAGCATCATCGACGCGGACTCCTCCGGGAACGACCAGCCCTCGGGCTCCGGCCAGGCCGCGATCATGATCGAGTCCGTCTCGCGCAGTCCGGGGGGCAGCTGCCGCCATAGCTCCTCGGTGACGAACGGCATGAAGGGATGGAGGAGCCGCAGGCTCCGCTCGAGCGCCGTCAGGAGGACGTTCCGGACGTCGTCCCCGCGCACGCCGTCGAGGCGGGGCTTCGACCACTCGATGTACCAGTCGCAGTAGTCGTGCCACAAGAAATCGTAGATCGACTGCGCGGCGTCGTTCATGCGGAACGCGACCAGCGCGCGCTCGACCGCGGTCGTCGTCTCGTCGAGCCGGTGCAGGATCCACCGATCGGGTGGATCGAGCGCGGTCTCGTCCGGCGCGCCCGCCTCGAAGCCGGCGGCCAGGTTCATGAGCACGTAGCGGGAAGCGTTCCACAACTTGTTCGCGAAGTTCCGCCCCAGCCTGAAGTCCTCGGGCGCGAGGTGGATGTCGGTCCCCGTCGGCGCGCTCGCGACGAGCGTGAAGCGGAGCGCGTCGGCGCCATGCTCCTCGATGACCTCGCGCGGGTCGATCCCGTTCCCCAGCGATTTCGACATCCGCCGCCCCTGCGCGTCGCGCACGGTCCCGTTGATGATCACGTCGCGGAACGGGTTCTCCCCCATGCAGTAGTAGCCGGCCATCACCATGCGCGCGACCCAGAAGAACAGGATCTCGGAGGCGGTGACGAGCGTGTTCGTCGGATAGAAGGTCGCCAGGTCCTCGGTCTCGTCGGGCCACCCGAGCGTGGAGAACGGCCACAGCCAGGACGAGAACCAGGTGTCGAGGACGTCCGGGTCCTGCTCGAGCGACTCCGAGCCGCACTCCGGACAGCGATCCGGGTCCTCGCGGGCCGCGAAGACGTGCCCGTCCGCGCACGTCCAGACCGGGATCCGATGCCCCCACCAGATCTGTCGCGAGATGCACCAGTCCCGGACGCTCTCGAGCCAGTGGGCGTACACCTTCTCCCAGCGCGGCGGCGTGATCGAGAGCTTCCCCTCCTCCAGCGCGGCGAGCGCGGGCCCGGCGAGCGGCTTCATGCGCACGAACCACTGATCGCTGAGGTACGGCTCGACGACGGTGTCGCAGCGGTAGCACCGTCCGACCGCGTGGCGGATCTCCTCGACCGAGACGAGGAGCCCCGCCTCGCGGAGCGCGTCGAGCACGACCTCCCGCGCCGCGAAGCGGTCGAGCCCGGCGTAGGGCCCCGCGGCCTCGCTCATCGTCGCATCGGGGTTCAGCACGTTGACGCGCGGCAGTCCGTGGCGCTCGCCGACCCAGAAGTCGTCGGGGTCGTGGGCGGGAGTGATCTTGACCGCGCCGGTCCCGAACTCGCGATCGACGAACGCGTCGGCGACGATCGGGAGCTCGCGGCCGATCAGCGGCAGGATCGCGGTCGATCCGACGAGCGCGCGGTACCGCTCGTCGTCGGGATGGACGGCGATCCCCGTGTCACCGAGGATCGTCTCGGGTCGCGTGGTGGCGACCTCGACATGACCCGAGCCGTCGGCCAGCGGATAGCGGACCGTGTACAACCGTCCGGCCTGCTCTTCCTTCTCGGCTTCCTCGTCCGACAGCGCGGTCCCGCAGCGGGGACACCAGTTGATGATGTACTGCCCGCGATAGATCAGGTCGTCGTCGAACAGGCGCACGAAGACTTCGCGGACCGCGCGCGAGAGCCCCTCGTCCATCGTGAAGCGCGCGCGTTCCCAGTCGCACGAGACGCCGAGCCGCATGAGCTGATCGTAGATCTCGTCGCCGTACTTCTCCTTCCACGCCCAGACCCGCGCGAGAAACGCCTCCCTGCCCAGGTCCTGGCGGCTAAGGCCCTCCTCGGCGAGCTCGCGCTCGACGACGTTCTGGGTGGCGATCCCCGCGTGATCGGTACCGGGGAGATACAGGGCGCGCCGCCCCCGCATGCGCTCGCGACGGATCAGGACGTCCTGGAGCGTGTTGTTGAGCGCGTGACCCATGTGGAGGACCCCCGTCACGTTCGGGGGCGGGATCACGATCGTGTACGGCTCGGGGCCGTCGCCGGAGGCGGGGTGGAAATACCCGCGCTCACGCCATTCGGCGTAGAGCCGCGCTTCGAGCGTCGAGGGATCGAAACGCGGCGGCAGGGCCGCGGCGGCCTGCACTCGGCGGCGGGCGTCGGTCTCGGGCATGCTCCTCGCGGGGATCGGCGACGGGACGGAAGTGCGAAAACGCAGAGTGTAGCGGCTGCCGCAAGGGCGCGTCAACGCGCGCGGGCCGCGACCGCCCAGTGCGCGAGGAGGAGGGCGGCCGCGAGCAGGAGCGCCCACGGCGCGCGGCCCAGCCCGACGACCGCGCCCGCCTCGAGCGCGCGCGCGACCCGGGGCACGGCGAGCGGAGCCGGATCGGACCCGAGCATCCGCCCCCCGCTCGCGCGCACGGCCGCCGCGAGCGAGGTCGAGTCGGCTTCGGTGCGGGCGAGGTCGGGGGTCCAGGTCTCGACCGTGAACGCGCGCACCTCGCGATCGCCGGCGGCCGCGGCCTCGAGCCGCCACGCGCCCGCCGGCAGCGAAGGGACGACGATCCGGCCCGCCCCGGCCTCCACCACCCCGCTCGCCGCCGGCTCGCCGCCCGTCGGCGCCACGACCCGCCATTCGACCCGGCCCGCGTCTTCGGCGAGCCCGGCTTCGAGCGTAGCGCCTCCGGATACGCGCCCGGCGGCGGGCATCGCGAGGAGCGGCCGGTCCGCGGGGCTCGCGGCGGCGAGCCAGCGGGTCGCCCCTTCGGTCCACGCGCGCCAGAACCGGCGGCCCGGATCGTCGCGCTCGCCGCCGCCGAGCGCGAGCCGGTACCAACCGGTCCCGAGCGCGACCAGGCGACGACTCCCATCGCGCTCGACCGACCACGCGACCGGACGTCCGCCGGCGTGGACGAGGACGACGGCGCCCGCCGGGAGAACGGTCCGCACGGCGGGGAGCCCCTCGAGGACCGGCCACGCCGACGTTCCGTCGGGCACCTCGCCGAGCTCGCCGACGACGGCCTCGAGCCAGCGCCGGCCCGCGTCGGTGAGGTCGGGCGGTGCGGGCGCGGCCGCGCCCGCCGCCGGGACGCGCATCCCGGCGAGCTCCCCGCCTTCGCGGCCGGGTCCCCAGAAGAGCCCGCGGCCTTCGAGCGCGACGTAGCGGTCGATCCAGCGCCCACCGGACGCCCCGAGGAGCGCGGGGTCGCCGATCAGCCAGACGGACTCGTAGCGGGCCGGGTCGAGGGCGCTCCAGGCGGCCGGCGCGCCGCCGTCGACCGCGCGGAGCGATCCCGCCGTCGCGCCCCAGAAGACGTCGACCGGCCCGGCGGCGGAGCGCTCGACTTCGCGACGGAGGAACCCGATCTCCCACCCCGGCGCGAGCCCGACGAGGAGCGTCCGTCGGGGAGGCGACGAGCGCCAGACGCGCGAGCGGGCGTCGTTCCCGGGGACCGCGTCGCCCGGCCCCTCCAGCCGCGCCTCGACGATCCGCTCCTCGACGGCGGCGTCCGGGAGCCCGACGTCGACTTCGCGCCGCTCGCCGGCCGAGAGCGCGGGGACCGTGACGCGAGCGGCCACCCCGCCGTCGATCGAGAGCACGAGCGTGCGCGCCCCGGTGGGTTCGCCCCCCACGGCGGCCACCTCGACGGCCGCGCGCGCGCCGTCCTCGCGCTCCTCGATCGCGAGGTCGAGGACCGCGGCGTCGGCGACCGTGACCGGACCGGGCATCCACGCGTGGAGCGGCATCGGGGGCGCGACCGCCGCCCGCCCGCCGGTCGCGCGGCCGTCGGAAACGACGAGGACGGCCGCCGGAAGCGCCGCCGTCGCCGCCTCGATCGCCGCGGCGGGATCGCTCGTCGCGCCGCCGAACGAATCGATCTCGACCCGCCAGCCCGCGCTCAGCCGCGCGAACGCGTCGCTCTCGAGCCACGCGCGCGCGGAGTCGAGCCGCGACACCCCGCCGGAGCCGACCTCGGTCATGCTCGCCGAGCGGTCGACGAGGACCACCAGCCGCGGCCGGTCGGAGGCCGCGTACCGCCAGCCCGCGTCGACGAGCGCGAGGACGAGAAGTACCGCGGCCGCGATCTGGAGCCCGGCCGAGAGCCGGCTTCCGCGCGGCGGCGACAGGACGAGCCACGCGCCGAGCCCGAGCGCGCCGAGCGCGACGAGGAGGAGCGACGGCGGATCCCAGGCCGGGGTCATCCCGACTCCACGCCGAGATAGGCGGCCGGCTCGTCGGCGCTCTCCCAGTGGGCGCGAAGCCAGCGCGCGAGCAGGGTCGGCCGGAACCGCGCCTCCGCGAACGACTCCCGATCGAGCCACTCGACGCCGACGAGCGTCGCGGGATGCGCCGTCTCGGGGTCGGCGCCGAGTCGCGCGCGGCCGCTCCACGTCGTCGCGTAGAACGTGCAGTCGAGGACGTGACGACGGTCGTCGCGGAACTCGCTGACCGCCCACAGCCGGCCGGCCTCGACGTCGAGACCGGTCTCCTCGCGCACCTCGCGCACGGCCGCCTCCCAGAGGGTCTCGCCCCGCTCGAGGTGGCCCCCGGGGAGGACCAGGTACTCGTCGTGCTGCTTGCGGTGACGGACGCAGAGCAGGTCGCCGCCCGCGAAGAGGGCGGCCTGCGCGCGGATCGTCGGCCCGGCTTCAGCCACGGACCGCGAGGTCCGCCGCGATGCGGTCGAGGTCCCCCGGGCCCCACACGGGCCCCGTCCATCCGCCCGGCGCGCCGAGCAAGGCGCCCGGGTCCGGCCCCGCGGCCTCGCCGTCCGGGAGGTAGAGCGCGTCGACGCGACCCGCGATCCGCCGCGCGGACACCTTGACCTCCTTCTGTCCGGGTCGCGCCACCATCACGGCGAGGTCGGGCGCGAGCGACTCGAGCACCCGATTCCCTTCGACGAAGACCCCCGGGTGGCCCGCGAGCTCGGCGAGCGCGAGCGTGATCCCTTCCGCTTCCTGCCCGCGCGCCACCACGACCCAGCGGACGGCGGCGGCGCCCGCCGCCCAGTAGCGCCCCGTGTCCTTCCCGTCGACGGCGGTCTCGGCCCGGTCGCGGAAGATCCGCGGCGCGTCGCCGAGGAGGCCGCTCACGCAGCAGGTGTCGGGATCGCGGCCGCAACTGCGGTAGTGGCCGCGCGTGACCTTGACCGCGGCCCAGCCGGGGAGGCGGGCCAGGAGATCGCAGACGAGGCCGGTCTTCCCGACCTCGGAGCAGGTCCCGGATACGGTCACGAGCTTCATGGGGCCAATCTACCCGATCCGGCCGCTCGCGGGCTCAGCGCCCCACTTCCCAGTCCGGATGGGTCAACGCGAAGCACAGGGCCTCCAGCTCGATGGCGAGGTTCACGTTCCGGAGCGTCACGCCGTCGGGGAGGACGAGCTTTCGCGGCGCGAAGTTCAGGATCGCGGTCAGGCCGGCGTCGACCATCGCGTCCGCGACCTGCTGCGCCGCGTCGGCGGGAGTCACGATGACCCCGATCTCGATCCCGTGCTCCCGCACCGACGGGGCCAGGCGCCGGACGTCCTCGACGGCGAGCGGACCCCAGCGGCGGCCGATCTTCCGGGGGTCGTCGTCGAAGACCGCGTCGACGTGAAAGCCCCGCCGGCGGAACCCGTCGTACGCGTAGAGAGCGGCCCCCAGCTTCCCCGCGCCGACGAGCGCGACGCTCCAGCGGCGCCCGACGCCGAGGATCTCGCCGAGCCGCGCGCGGAGGACCGGGACCGGATACCCGAGTCCGCGCTTGCCGAAGGAACCGAAGTGGGACAGGTCCTTCCGCACCTGGGCCGACGTCGTCCCTCCCTGCTCGGCCAGCTCCTCGCTCGAGACCGTCTCGCGGCCCTGGGCCTCGAAGGCCTCGAGGAAGCGCAGGTAATGGCTGAGGCGCCGCAGGGCGGAGTCGGAGATTCGGCGGAGCGTCGTCGCGCGGCGGGAGTTTGTGATTGTTTTCACAAGCCTCGCCATTATACGGCTCGCGCTTCGCGAGGGTCAAGCGCGTATGCTTGGGGCCCATGCGACGGCTCCTCGATCGCATCGGCCTCGGGCGTCCGGAGCTCCGCGCGTGGGCCCTCTACGACTGGGCGAACTCGGCCTGGGTCCTGACGATCCAGACCGCGATCTTCCCGTATTACTTCCAGGAAGTGGCCGCCGCGGGCCTGCCCGAAACCGTCGCGCTCCAGCGCTACACGTGGACGACTTCGATCGCGCTCGCGACGATCGCGCTGGCGGCTCCCGTCCTCGGCGCCGTTGCCGACTTCCTGGGCGCGCGAAAGCGGATGCTGGGGACGTTCCTCGCGCTCGGCGTCGCCGCCACCGCCTGCCTGTTCTTCGTCCAGCGCGGCGACTGGCTCCTGGCCGCGGTCCTGTTCGGGGCCGCGAACATCGGCGCCCAGGGCGCGTTCGTGTTCTACGACTCGCTCCTGCCCCACGTCGCGCGCGACGACGAGGTCGATCGTGTCTCGACCGCCGGCTACGCGGTCGGGTACTTCGGCAGCGCGCTCCTGCTCGCGCTCCAGATCGCGTGGATCTTCTCGCCGGGCTCGTTCGGGCTCCCTTCCGGCGAGGGCCTGTCGTCCTCGGAGGCCACGCTGCCGGTCCGGCTCGCGTTCGTGAGCGTCGCCGTCTGGTGGGCGGCGTTCTCGATCCCGCTCTTCCGCCGGGTCCCGGAGCCGCCGCGGCGGATCGAGAGCGACGAGTCCGCACGGCAGCAGCCCGTACGCGTCGCCCTCGTACGGCTCGCGGAGACGTTCCGCCGCCTGCGGTCCTACAGACAGGCTTTTCTCCTGCTGGTCGCGTTCCTCGTCTACAACGACGGGATCGGCACGATCATCCGCATGGCCGAGATCTACGGCGCTTCGCTCGGGCTCGATCGGAACGCCTTGATCGGGGCGATCTTCCTCGCGCAGCTCGTCGGCATCCCGTTCACGTTCCTGTTCGCCGCCCTCGCGGGGCGGATCGGGACGAAGCGCTCGATCCTGCTCGGTCTGGCGGTCTACGCGGCCGTGACCCTCTACGCCTTTTTCCTCGACAGCGCGCGCGAGTTCTACGCGATGGCGTTCGTCGTCGGGATGGTCCAGGGCGGCTGCCAGGCGCTCAGCCGCTCCCTGTTCGCGAGCCTCGTCCCGCGACACATGACGGGCGAGTTCTTCGGGTTCTACGGCGTGCTCGACAAGTTCGCGGCCGTGACCGGTCCGGCCCTCTTCGGCGTCGGAGTCGCCCTCACGGGCTCGGTCCGGAGCGGAGTGCTGTCGGTCCTCGTGTACTTCGTCGTGGGAGCCCTGCTCCTCGCCCGCGTGGACGTCGAGGACGGGCGCCGGGCGGCCCGGGAAGCGGAGGAAGACGTCGTCCCCGCGCGCTGAGCCGGGGTCTCCGCGGGGGTCCCGATCGGGAGGGGTTTTCCACAACCGTCCACACGTTCTCCGCGAACCTTCGCCGCGGCGGGATCCACGCGTCTTCGGCGACCCGACTCCGCCTCGGGTCGAGGCTGTCACATGTCTTACATGCCTCTTGCTCTCTTCAACTCCATAAGAATAGATGACTTAGCTATTTTCGTGTCTCGCAGGACATGAACTGCGGACGCATAGGTGTCATGAATGGGCTTCCTTGGGCGCGAGGTCCGGGGACGCGCGATCAGGCATGGAAATCGGCGCCGGTGTGGAAAAGGCCGACCTCCCCGAGAGCCCCGTCGAGGGCCAGGAATTCCTCCATCGAGAGGGTCTCGGGCCGGCGCTCGAGGTCGAGCCCCGAGAGGGCCGCCACGCGCGCGACCGCCTCGCGGTCGAGCGCGCCGCGGGAAAGGCGCCGGAGCGAGGTCTGGAGCTGCTTCCGGCGCTGACCGAATAGGGCCTGGACGAGGCGCCGCATCCGCTCGCGGGCGGCGGGATCGAGCCGGAAGCGGTCGTGCGGCGTCAGGCGGATCACGGTCGACGTCACCCCGGGGGGCGGCCGGAAGGCGCCTGGGCCGACGTCGAAGAGAGGCTCCGCGTCCGCCACGAGACGGACGCCGACCGTCAGGGCCCCGTAGGCCCGCGTGCCCGGCTTCGCCGCCAGCCGATCGGCCACCTCGCGCTGGACCATGAGGAC
>DATBJO010000028.1:0-46522 GCA_036556305.1 Gemmatimonadota bacterium | reverse complement strand
GGTCTTCCAGCGCCGGAGGCGGTGCCTCTGCGAGACAGGGAACCCCTGTCAGGAGCTCCAGGTCGATCACCGGGAATGGAAGCGCGCGGTCAGGCGCTCAGCTGCAGCGGTTCGACAGGCCCTTCGGAGTCGCCGAACTCCACGATATGCCGGAGGCGAGTGGGGCTCACCAGAAGGCCGCGCCCGCTACGACGCTTGACGGCCCCGCGACCCTCGAGGTCCCGAAGGACCGTCGACGTGTGCGGCCGGCTGGCGCCGATGATCTGGGCCATCGACTCGTGAGTGAGCGGATGGGAGAGAGGGACGAACGCGTCGTCTCCGCGCGCGCCGTCCACGAACTCCAGCAGAAGCTGGGAGAGTCGGACGGGAACCTCGGCCGACGTGGCGGTCATCACCCGTTCGGTCATCGCCATGAGCTGGCGCGAGACCTCGCGGGCGAGCGCCATGATCAGGGACGGATGCGAGCGACCGGCGATGAGCAGGTCGCGACGGCTGATGGCCAGCGCGCGGACTTCGCTCATGGCCGTGACCTCATGTTCGTTCTCGGCGCGCTCCATGAGCACCGACGGCCCGACCATGTCGCACGGCCGGTAGATGCAGAGGATGCGCTCGTGCCCGCTGATCGAGACGCCGACGAGCTTCGCCAGGCCTTCGGTCAGGATCAGGAGCCGCTGGGGCGGCTGGCCCAGCGGGATCAGTCGCTCACCCGGCTGGAACCCGACTTCCCGGGCGTGTTCGGCGATGGCATCGGCGGCCTGAGGAGTGAGGCCGGCCAGCGAGCGGCATGTGGACAACCTATGGGATGAGACGGTCATGTCCTGCCCCTTTCGTTCGGAGAATGGACCGTGCGGAATGGGCGGCACGGCTTTCTCCTTCGCAAGCACCGAGCCAGAGCGGTCCGGCCCTCTGAAAGCGAGCCTCCGCCTCCCGAAAGCACCCCGATTCCTGAACCTGGGCGAGGACGGCCGATGTCCCTCATCGGAGACACCGGATTCACAGTATACGCGAGTGACAGTCGATACTCAATACGGGTCATTCGTGTTTGGTCGGGCCCTATACCCTCGATCGAGCGATGGCCCGGACGAGCTCGCCCTTGGTCATCCGGCTCCGGCCCTCGACCTCCAGATCCTGCGCCATCTCGTAGAGCTCCTGCTTGGAGCGGGACTCGAGGTCGGAGGGAGCGGAGTGAGCGGAGGCCTTCGCAGCGGCAGGCTGGCGGCGTTTCCCGCCGTCTTCGGAGGGGCCGGCCTCGCCGCCCTTCATGCGCCGCTTGAGCTCCTCCATCAGATCGATGACCAGCCGCTCCTCGCTTCCGAGCGCTCCCGCGGTCGTCCGCTCTTCCTCGGCGGGGGCCCTCACGACGTCGCTTCCCGTATTCAGCTTCGCCTGAACGAGCTTCTCGATCTCCCGTGACCTTCGATCCTCGAGCTCGTCGGGATCGAGCTCATCTTCGAAGAGCCCGGCGAGCGCTTTCGATAGACGGCGCACGTCCTTCCTGTCGACCCGGGACGGCTTCGGCAGGCCGACATCCTCCGCGGAGCGGATCTCGTCGGCGAATCGCATCGTCTCCGCCCGCAGGATGCCGTTCTCCGCGATGATCGCAACCAGGTACTCGCGCTCGCGCATGACGAACGTGGCGATGCCGGCCTTGCCGGTCGACTCCATCGCCGCGACCAGGAGCCGGTACGGCTTCGTCGCTCCCTTCGAGGGGGCGAGAAAGTAGGCGCGCTCGAAGAAAACGGGATCGAGCTCGTCTCTGTCGACGAAGAGCCGCAGGTCGATTTCGCGGGTCTTTCGAGGCGCGAGCTCCTCGAGCTCCTCGTCGGTCACCTCGACGAACCGGCCGTCGTCGAGCTCGTACGCGTGAACGGTGCGCTCGCTCTCGACCGGCTCCTCCGCCCGGGCGCTCCAGTATTCACGCCGGAGCGGCGTGCCGTCGGGTGCGAGCATGCGGAGCGACACACGGCTGGGACGGTTCGCCGGGAGGAGATCGACGGGCACGGACACGAGGCCGAACGTGATCGTCCCGGACCAGAACGGGCGGTAGCCGTCCTGCTCCTCCCCCCGCTCGTCTTCGCGCTCAGGCAACGGAGCGCTCCTTTCGCGCCTGCTTGAGGCTCTGCTCGAGCGCCGAGGCCAGGGAGGCCGCCTTCTTGCGCTCGCGCTTCGGCTCGAGCCGCAGCCGCTTCCCGCTGGCCTTCGCCTCGATCAGCTCCGCGACGCGGTTCCGATACTCGTCCTCGTAGCGCGCTGGCTCGAACTCCCCCGAGAGCGCCTCGACGAGCTGCGCCGCCATCTTCATCTCGCGCGGGTCGAGCTCCCTGCCGGTCGGACCCTCGAGCTCCGCCGCCGAGACGACCTCGCTGGCGTGCCGCAGGGTGATGAGCATGAGGTAACCGTCGCGCGCATGGAGCGCGCCCTGGTATTGCTTCTTGCGCATCGTCCAGCGGGCCACGCCTTCGCGCTCCTCCTCCTCGAGCGCCTTCGCGAGCGCGAAGTAATCGGGCGATTCGCCCTCGGGCGCGAGCCAGTACGGCCGCAGGTACCAGCGATGGTCGATGGCCTCGCGGGGCACGACCCGGACGATCTCGATATCCCGTGATTCCTTGGGCGTCAGAGTCTCGAGCTCTTTCTCGTCGAGCATGACGATCTCGCCGGACTCGGTCTCGATGCCCCGGCGAATCTTCTCATACGGCACGGGCTTTCCGCTGCGTGGATTGACCATGCGCTGCTCGACCGGATCCCCCTCAGGCTCGTCCAGGAGACGGAACCGGATCGTTCGATCCTTGACGGCCGAATGAAGCTTGACCGGCACGGCCTCCTCGCCGACACGGATGACGCCCTTCCAGATCGTCGCGGCCATCGTCTAGCTCCGGGCCCGGATCGCGCGCACAAGCTCCTCCTTGTTCATTCGGCTGCGGCCCTCGATGCGGAGCTCTCGGGCGCGGTTGTACAGCTCCCGGCGGCTCCGCTCCTCGAGCCCCGTGGTCGGGTTTCCGGTTCCCGAGGTCGCCTTCCGGCCGCTCTCGGTTCGCCCCTCCAGGCGGCGGTCCCGGTTGACCGTGCGCGCTGCGATCTCCTCCGCACGGTCCGCCTTCACACCGTGGGCCATCCGGTCCTTGCGAATCTTATCGTATTTCCGCTCGTCCTTCCTGCTCCACGCCCTGGGCATTTTCGTCTCCTTCCTGTCTGAGGACCAGACCCAGCGTGGCGGGGGTTACCCCCGGGGTCCCAAGAGGACCCGAGGCCTCGATGAAAAACCCGACGGCCGGAGGGAAGGTTGTCGAAGGGAAAAGGGGCGGGGGCGGCTGCCCCGCCCCCCCCCGGCCTGCTGCGTGCTCACACCCCGCGCGGTTCCCGCGGGAGGCGGGTGTCGCTTTCCTCGTGCGGAAGCGGGTTGCGCTCGCCCTTGCGCTCCGTCTCGCGGGTGCGCCTCGGGTCCTCCTGGTCGCGTTCGCTCTTGCGGGTCGCTTGCGTCTTCCTGGGATCCGTCATGGTTCACGCTCCTCTCTCGCGTGTTGCGCGGCCCCGATCGGGATGTTCGACCGCCCGATCCGCGCCGATCAACGCCTCGCGACCGCTTCTTCGTTCACGCCCGCCTCGAGCAGTCCGCCCTCGGCGATCGAGGTCAGCTTTTCGTCGGCGGCGGCCTCCTCGTCGAGGCTCTCGTCGAGCAGGTCGGCGACGTCGTCGAGATCCAGCTGCTTCGCCCAGGCGATCGCGGTGCCGTACGCGGCGATTTCGTAGTGCTCGACGCGCTGGGCGTTCGCGATCAGGACTGCGTCCTTGAGCGCGCCGGACGGGGCCTTGCCGACCGACTCTTCGCTCTCCTTGAGCAGACCCTTCATGCCTTCGCAGACCATTGCCGAAGGTGACTCCCCGAGCTCGGAGAAAGCGCGCTCGAGGCGCCGGATCTGGCCCCGCGTCTCCTCCAGATGATGAGACAGCGCTTTCTTCAGCTCCTCGTCGCTCGCCTCCTTCACGAGCTTCGGAAGGGCTTTCACGACCTGATTCTCTGCGCTGTGGATGTCGCTGAGCTGTTCCACGAGCAATCGCCTGAATTTCGACATGTCGGTCGCCTCCTTGATATCGGGATTCGGCCGGCACCCGCCGGCCGTCGAACCAAGCATATCGCGGATCTGGGGCTCGCGCGGTTCGCGGTCTGACAGGAAGTGCTCAGCGACCGGCCGAGCCGGCCACCGGAATCGTGGTGCCGTCCTCCAGCGTGAAGCTGGCGGCTCGGACGGTCCAGCGATCGTCTTCGAGATCGAGATCGGCGATGAGCACGCCGTCGCCGCGTGCTCCAACGACGCGCGCTTCGACGCTCGCGGTCCCGTCGTCTTCGGACTGCTCGAGAACCGTCGGCTCGAACGACTCGATGGCGCCGATCAGCCCCACGACGGTGTTGTCCGCCTGCACCGCGGCGCGGGCGGCCGTGATCGGCGTGTCGGGGTCTCGACGCGCGAGCGACCGGGAGCCGTAGAACTCGAGCGCGGCGAAGACGACCGCGGCGAAGAACACGAACCCGACGACGAGTCGCGTGCCGGAGCTCACGATGACGCCTGGTGCCCACCGACCTGCGAGCGCAGGCGCGCGAGGAGGTCCTCGAGGCGCGCGACCATCCACCGCTCTCCCGATTCGCGCAGGATGGGGAGCAGCTCGCGCTCGGTCTCGTCGAGGTATTTCGCGCGCCTCGCCGCATCGGGGTTCGCGAGCGTGTCGCGGATGTTGTGGATCCGGTCCGCCGCCTTGACCAGGCGGACGCTGCGTGGGCCGTTCCGGATTCCCGACCAGTAGATCCGCGGCTCGCGCTCGATGCCGAGGGCGCGGAGGTTCCAGGACAGGAGCGTCACTCCCTCCTGGATGTCGCGACCCCATCGCTCGAGCAGGATCGTGGGATGGACGTCGCTGTCCTCGAGCACGTCGTGGAGGAGGGCGATCGCGAGCGTGCGGTCGCCGACGTCCTCGGGGAACTCCTCCTCGAGGATGGCGCGCACCGCGCGCGGATGGGAGATATAGGCTTCCCCCGTGAACCGTCGCTGGCTGGCGTGCGCGGCCTCGGCGAAGGCGTCCACCTCCTCGAGGTCGATCTCCCGGCCGGCTCCGTTGCCTTCCACAGGGTCAACCTAGGAACGGATTTCTCTTGACACCAGCCGGCCGGTCGAGTACACTTTCACCGCTTTCAGGAACCAATTCGCTAGGGGATCGACCGCACGAAACACAGAGGCGCCGGACTCAGAAAGCGAAAACAGAGTCCCGGCGTCTTTTTTTGCGTACGAACCCGACACCTGAAAGAGCGGCACAACGCCGAACGCAACAGCAAATGCAAGGAGCAACAAGAGAATGGGTGACAGAATGACCGGTACCGTGAAGTGGTTCAACGACGCGAAGGGCTTCGGCTTCATCCAGCAGGAGAACGGCCCGGACGTGTTCGTTCACTTCTCCGCGATTCAGGCTGACGGTTTCAAGAGCCTGTCCGAGAACGACAAGGTCGAGTTCGAGGTGACGCAGGGTCCCAAGGGCCCGCAGGCCGCGAACGTCACGAAGGTCGCGTAAAGGGACCGGAGAGACCGGGGCCGCGCGAGCGACCCAAGCGAAAAGCCCCCGCCATCGGCGGGGGCTTTTTCGTTAGTGTCGCCGTCTGGGGCGCTCGACCCGCTGCCGGGCGGCGAACGGCCGCTTCAGGAGTCGTCCGGATCGTCCGGGTAGGTCAGGACCTTCCACTGGTCACCGATCCGGATCACCGATCCGAACAGGCGCACGTTGCGGAGCGCCCGGCCGTCCACCACGAGATCGACGCGGCTCGTCTCGTGGAGAATGAAATTGACGAAATCCTGGTCTGGCCGGTCGAAGCGGATCGCCGTCACGTGGACTTCGCGGCCCTGGTAGCGCTCCAGGATGCGATGCAGACCGCGCCAGGAGTCGCCGTATTGAAGAATCCACACGGTTTCGAAGGGGGCGTTGATGGGCGGGTGCGAGGCCGGGAACGCGGAGAACAGGATGTCCCGGTACTCCCGCTCGTTGATCATGAGGTCGTAGAGTCGCGCCGTGTCGCTGTCCGCCAGGCCGCGCTCGACCGTCCGCAGCAGGTCGTCGAGACTCCTCGCCGCCCCATCGAGCCTGAGCGCCTGCGGGGGCAGCCGCTCGATCGTGTAGGCGCGTCCCGTGTCCGGCGCGTCCGTATCCGTGCCGTCGGCGGCGCCGTCGGCTGGCGCGCTGCAGGCTGCCAGGGCGCAGGCCAGCAGGCCCCCCACCGCGACGGACACGGCGAGACCCGCAGGGCGCCGGAGGGAGCGCTGTCGAGCGCGCCCCCCCCGGCCCGGGTGATCCCTGCGGTCCAGCACTTGGGACCTTACGAGGATGGCGCCACCCAGACCGACCAGCTCGCGGTCCAGTCGGTCCCGCTGAACGCTCCAAGGTAGGTCGCGCCGGGGTCGACGATTCCCGCTCCCGCGGGGGTCGCGGCGTTCGCCCCATTCAGCGCGGGCGAGCCGGCCTGCGGCCGCGGGTCGGGCTTCGTGCCGTTGATCGGGTCGGCGAAGTTGACGGACATGAACTGCGGATCGGCGCAGATGAACGTTCCGCCCCCGAGTGCGGCCGCGACGCCCGCGACGTGATAGTTCGCGCCGCCGGGCCCACCCTGGAAGTTCACGTTCTGCTCGAGACAGGTCCCCGCCGCCTGGGCCTCGGGGCTCGCCAGCGCCTGGTTGCCGAAGAACAGGATATGATCGAGGACGAGGGCGCCGTTCGCCGCGTGCGTCTGGGAGCCCCCACCGTTGATCACGATGCCGACGTTGCCGAAGTTGGAGACGATCGCGTTTTGGATATCGGGGTGACCGTTGCGGCGCAGGTACGGCCCGTCGTTGATCTCGCTGTTCGCCTGCTGCACGCCGGCCCCGATCCAGGTGATGTTCCAGAAATGAGGGTCGGTCAACGGCTCCTGGGCCGACGCGTTCGGATCGTTGTCGCACTCGACGCCGCGGTTCGCGAGGTCCCGATCTTGAATGGCAAGTCCGAACTGTACGGTTCCGACCCAGCCGAAATCGCAGTCGAACCCATCGTCGTCGTTCCCGCTCGAGATCAGGTGATCGGCGTTCGTCGTTCCGCCGAACCACTCGAAGCCGTCATCAGCGATCAGGTGCGCCTGGACGTGACTGATCCGGGTGCCGCTTCCGGTGCCGGCGAACGTCAGCCCGTTGATCTCGTTGTCGGGTGCGATTTCGAGGCCGCCGCAGAGGATCACCAGATACTGGATGTCGCCGCTGTCATCAGTCGGATCGTCGCCGCCGAACGGCCGCGCGACGCCCTCGGAGATGCCGGTCCCGCCGATCAGGTTCGTCGGCGCATCGCCGTGGAGTACGATGCCGCCGGCGCTTCCGCGCGCGCACGAGCTCACCTGGGAAGGCGAGAGGCTCGCGTTCTGGAGGTTCTGCTCCGAACCTGGCAGAAAGATCACTGGGCTCGCCTGTGTCCCCTGGACCACCAGACGACCGCTGGGCGCGCCGTCGTCCCCGCGCAGTGTCACGATCGACCCGTGGGTCGCCGTCTCGCTGAAAATCTCCATGCCGGCTGGGATCGTCAGTGTGGCGCCGGGATGAACCTCGAGAAACCCTCGCACGAGGTAGATCGAATCTGGTGACAGCGTCCGGTTTGCGATGATGTCCCCGCTGAGAATGACGACATTGGATTCCCCGTCGTCCGGGGGGTTGACCGGGTTGTTGTCGTCGTTGCAGGCGGTTGCTCCTAGCATGAGGACCGAGGCGATGCCCAGGATGCGACTGAACCTATGCATGCGGGTCGTTCCTTTCGTCGGACGGTTGTAAGAGCTCAGAACGAATACGATGCCTTCACCGAATAGCTCCGGCCGGGTCGGTAGAGGAGCGTGGTTTCGTCCCCCAGCCGGAACTCGATGTCCGAGTCCGTGAGGTTCTCTGCCGAGATCTTGAGGTCGATCGCGTCCATCAGGCGACGGTCGACCGTCAGGTCGAGCGTGTGGCGGGTCGTCTCGTGGATGTCGTCGAACCCCTGGATGCCGACCTGGGTCAGGCGCTCGCCGACCAGGTTGTAATGCAGTGCCACCCCTCCCGCGCCGGACGGTGCCGTGTACTGAAGGCTGCCGTTTAGCAGGTAGGGTGACTGGTTGACCATCGGGCGCTCCGGGTTCGTGAACAGCTCGGCGGGCAGGATATCCGGCTCCGTCGCGGCGGGGTTGCCGAAGAAAACCTCGATCGGCTCGTCCTGCTTGACCGTCGACTCGGCCAGGGTGGCGTTGGACGCGAAGGCGAGGCCCTCGAACGGGAGCCAGCGGCCGAGGTCGTGACGCAGCTCGACCTCGAGCCCATAGGTCGTCGCCGACGGTCCGTTGTACGGCTCCGGCGTGCCGACGTTGTTGCCGGCGGTCGGCAGCCGGACGACCTCGATGGGATCGTTGAACCGCTTGTAGAAGCCGCCCAGGGAGACGATCTCGCCGAGCGAGGGATACCACGACCAGCGGAGGTCGAGGTTGTAGATCTCTCCATTCTCGAGGAACGGGTTGCCGAGCGTCGACTCCTGGTAGCTGTCGTAGCGGAACGGGGCCAGCTCGCGGAACTGCGGACGGACGATCGTTCGCGAGGCGGCCGCCCGGACCTGCTGCTCGCCGAAATCGTATTCCAGCGTGACGGTCGGGAGGGGCTCCACCGTCGACAGATCGCTGGACACGCCTTCGATCTTGGCGCCGAGGCGGGGATCGAACGTCTCGACCATGGTCTCGTTCGCCTCGACACGGAAGCCGACCGTCGCGCGCAGAGCCGGCGTGAGTCCCAGCCCCAGGCTGGCGTACGCCGAGGCCGCCCGCTCATCCCCCTGGTACTCATCCGTGGGAGCGGTGGTCTCGAGGAACTGAATGTCTCCCGCCGCGATCCGCTCGCTGGTGAACAGCTCGATCGGACGCAGGGTCCGGCCCGCCGGGGAGGCGTTCTCGTAGTCGAAGCGTCGCGCGGCGAAGTCGCGCGTGCTCCAGGTTCCCCCGACCCCCAGCGCCAGGGTCGCACGGTCGGCCAGCCAATCGAACTGGCTCGTCGACTTGACCCCGCCGGTGACCATTTGATCGGTCAGCTCGCTGAAGAAGCGGCTGTTGCTCCCCGCCTCGTTGAAGAAGTAGGTGCCGTCGGGATCCTGGGCGACGTAGAAAGTCGAGCGGGTGTCGGGCTCGTCACGCAGCGCGAGTCCGTAGGCCGCCTCCCATTCCACCCGGCCGTCCCCGAGCAGACTCGCCTTGTGCTCGAGCTTCGCGTGCGCGTTCAGCAGCGATCGCTCCACGAACTGGAAGCGCTGGATCCGCGCGAACCCCGTCGTCGACTGGTTGAACGGACCCGAGACCAGGCGCGCCTCGTCCTCGGCCGACTGGGTGAAGATCGTCTTCAAGGACAGCCGGCTGGTCGGCGTCAGGTCGATCGAGTAGCCGCCGATGGCGCCGAGCGAGACTTCGCGGGATCCGAGCAGCGTGGTGTAGTCGTAGAGCGCCGTCCCCGCTTCCAGCGTCGGATAGAATTCGTTCTGCACACGGACGTTCGCGGAGTTCGAGTAGGTGAGGCCCAGGAGGTATCCGCCTTCGCGGCCGAACCACCCGACCGGACTGCCGAACGAGAGCCCGAACGACTTGTCGACGTCTCCGAAGTCGACGGGATCCGTGAATGCCTGGAAGTTGCCCTCGAGCTGCGAGTGAAACGCAGCGCGCTCTGCGCGCGAGGCATCGAACGCGATCGAGCTCGGGAACGCGTCCGGAAGCGAGCGCGAGCCGTCGTCGAACCCGAGCCAGTCGAGCCCTCCGCCGGTATAGGTGGGCCGGTCCATGGCGCCGAGGTTCGCGTGGTAACCGGTGCCTGTGTTGAACGAGAAAAAGGACTGGTCGGGAATGTCCTTCGTCTGGATGTCGATCAGCCCGCCGGCGAAGTCTCCCGGCAGGTCGGCGCTGTATGACTTGACCGTGAACAGGCTCTCGACCATCGAAGCCGGGAAGATGTCGAGCGGCAGGACCCGCTTGTCGGGCTCCGGTGTCGGCAGCGAAACGCCGTCCAGCTGCGCGGTCGAGTAGCGTTCACCGAGACCTCGGACATAGACGTACTTGTCTCCCACGAGCGAGGTGCCCGTCACGCGCTTGACCGCGTCGGCGGCGTTGGAGTCCGGAGCCCGGGAGATCTCTTCGGCGCTGACGCCGCTGATCACGCTGGTCGCACGCCGCTGATGCGCGAGAGCGCCCACCACCGACCCGCGCTCTTCCTCGGCGCTGATGACCACCTGAATGCCTTCCGCCTGAACGGCTTCCGGCTCGAGCGCGACGTCCTGGAAGCTCCGCGCGCCGGCCGCCACTCGGATCCCGGTCACCGTCTTGCGCTGGTAGCCGAGATACTCGACGTCCACGCTGTAGGTCCCGGCGGCCACTTCGAGTCGGTACTGCCCGTCGACGTCCGTCACCGTGCCCCGATCCGTCCCCGTGATCACGACCTGGGCGCCGATCAGCGGCTCGCCGGTCGTCGCGTCGAGGACCTTGCCCTGAAGGACCGTGGCCTCCTGCGCGAACAAGGGGCCCGTCGAAACGAGGCCCCCGAGGAGCGCCAGGATGAGGGCGATCCGCGCGTACATCCGATTCATCTGTCTCCATCTCCTTTGCGATACCCGGTTCGCTCAGGCGTGCGTCGAATGAGTTCTCTGATTCGTAACGAGGATAGACCGGAGTGATGGCGAGACCTTGAAGCGGATGTGAACGATGTGTGCGCGGAAGCCCTGATGCAGGAGGGCGAAGCGGACGCGGCGTCGCGCCGCTCGGTCGGATCTAGGGTTCCGCCCCCGGAATGCTGAAGTGGCAGATTCCGCACGACTGCGTGCTCTTGTCGGCCACGTGACCGGGATCGAAGTCCGGGCCGTGCGGGCTCACCCGGAAGCCCGTCTTGGCGCTGTGACAGCGCAGACACGTCGCTTCCGAATGGCACGCGACGCACGACTCGAGCCCCTGGCGGGCGGCCTGGCCATGGGCGAGCAGCCAGTCCGGTTGGGCGTCGTGGAACGCGGCGTTCGTGCGACCGCCCGCCGCGAACCCGAGGCCCGTGTGGCAGTCGCGGCAGAAGGCTTCCTCGGAGTGGCAGGCCGCGCACTCCGTCCGCTCCGCGAAGGCTTCGGCGCCGTGCCGGACGACGAAGTCGAGCGGATGGAAGCTCGGCCTCCGGACCCCGTCGTGACACGCGATGCATTCCTTCTCGGCGTGGCATCCGCTGCACTGCGGCACGCCGATCGCCGCCGCCGTTCCGTGGCGATCGAAGAACGTGGGCGTGTGCCCGACCGGCATGACCGCGGCCGCCGTGATCGTCACCCCCTGTGGCCCGCCGGGGCGCGCGGACGCCAGGCGGGCGGCGACGGCCGGACGCCCTTCGCCGTGGCACGTCGCGCAGCTCTGACGCGTGTGACAGGTCGCGCACGCGGTCACGTCCCGCCGCGCGTCCTCCTGGTGGCGCGTCGACCAATCCTCCCGCGCGTGGCTGGGAGGCTCGGGCCATTCTCCGGCCCGTCCGGCGACGAGCCCGGCGATCCGGGCGTCGGTGGCGAGCCCGGCGATGGCCGGTTCGCTCGCCGCGTCCAGATGGCATCGCTCGCACGACTCCCGGGCGTGACAGACGGCGCAAGCGGATGCGTCGGACGACGCGGCCGCCCCATGAGTCAGCAGGAAGTCCTCCGTCGCGTGGGTCCGCGGCCGCGGGAGCTCCGCGACACGGGAGACCGGCAGCTCGGTGGCGCTCGCCAGGGGCAGGTGACAGGTCGCGCAGCGCACCTGGTCGTACGCGTAATGCTCCTCCGCCTGCGGGGCGTGACAGTCGAGGCACGTTTCCGCGACCGGGCGTCCGACCGCCATCCTCTCCTCCGCTCCGGGGGTGCGATGGCAGTCCCCGCACTCGAGCGGCTCACGCCCTTCGCGCCCGATCTCTGCGATGTGCTCGGGATGCGAGAAGTCGAGGTTGCTCGGCTCCGGGGTCGGTCCTTCCCACGACACCGCCGCCAGCTCCACGCCGTCGTGGCAGTTCGCGCACTCTTGCGGGGTGATCGAGATCATCCGCGAGGTGTCGCCGGTCTCGACCCCCGCATGGCATCCGACGCAGGTCGGGAAGAGCCCCGCGTGCCGCTCGTGAGGGAATCCGTCGTCCCGAGCAAGGGAGAACACCGCCACGCCCATCCCGAGACCCGCCAGCACCCCCGCGCCCGCCAGCCGGTGCTTCACGGGCGGTATCCGATACGGTCGGGCGTCCCGGGCTCGGTTCCGAAGTGGTACGAAACGCCCACTCGACCGCGATGCTGGTCCCAGTCCGAGACACGGGGTTGCCCATGATAGCTCAGACTGTAAATCGCCCAGCCCCCGGTCAGCGTGACGTCGCCGAGGCGCCAGCCCGCGTCGATCCCGCCGCCCGCCGTGACCTGCTCCCCGAGCCGGAATTCCGAGAAGTTCTGCGAGGACGTGCCCCGCAGGGACACGTACCGACCGGAGCCGAAGTCGCGGCCGACCGATAGATCGCCCCCGTACCGCGCCGCTCCGGATCCTTCCTCGGCCTGGTAGGAACCGGAAGCGAACCACCCCTCCCGGTTCCATCGCGCCTGACCGAAGGCGCGCCAACCATCGTCTTCGAGCTCGACGAACTGCGCGCCCGCGTCGGTGTCCTCGTAGGTCCGGTAGGCGCCGCCGGCCTCCAGGCGCAGCTCGCCCCGCGGGGAGGTCCAGGCCACCCAGCCCCGCGTTTCGTCGAACCCGACCGGGCTGAACGCGCCCCAGATCGTCCACAGCTCGAAGTGCGGGGCATACCGTCGGACCTGGGCCATCGCGTCGATCCCGCTCACGAGGGGCGCCGAGACGCGGAGGGATGCTTCGTTGAACTCCTCGAAAGCGAGATCGTAGTCGAGCGCCACCTCCACCGAAACCCGCGAGAGCCGGACCCCGACGTCTCCGGCCACGCGCTCGGTGTAGAGTCCCAGCCTGTCGTCCCGGATCTCGCGCTGATACGTGAACGCGCCGGTGCCGTAGTCCCCGATCCGGCCCTGGACGTCGATTCCCAGGATCAGCCCCCGATCGTCGGGGGCGAACTCGTCGGCGTCCTCGAGCAGGGATCCGGTGCGGGGTGCGTTCAGGTTCCGGGCCAGGCTCCAGCCCCCGTAGAGGTCGATCCGCACGGGGTCGAACCCGCGCCAGAGGAATGACGCCCCGTCGAAGTTGTAGTAGCCGAGGCCGTTCGTGCGCTGCTGGCGCCCGGCGCGCACGCGGTAATCCGCGTCCTCGTAGCTCACGAAGGCGTAAAGCGCCTCGAGCTCCTGATCCGAGCGCGGCCAGAAGTCATCGCTCCCATACCGCGCGCGCAAGTGGACCTGGGCGGCGAGCCCCTCGATTCCCGGCCAGAACGCGACCCGCAGGTCCTCGGTCACGAGCGACACGGACTCGACGTCGCCGGACGGGAACCAGCGGCAGAACTCCTCCGGAATGCAGGTCACGACGGTCCCGTCCTCGAGCTCGCGCCGCTGCCCTTCCCCCGGGACCTGACTCTCGGGGAGGCTGTCCCGCCGCAGGCCGCGAAGCTCGAACGTTCCCGCATTCAGGCCGACGTCCGCCGAATATCCCTGGGCGGCGGCCGCGACGGGCGTGAGGAGCATCGCGCCGACGGCGATCAGGGCCGCGGTGCCCCGGTTCACCGGGCCGCTCCCTTGGCGGCGCCGACGCCCAGGGCGGAGAACGTCACGCGATGGCACGCCGCGCACGCCTGGCCGGGCTTGTGGTCCGCCTGGTCCTGGTGGCAGACCAGGCACGTGTTTCGCCCCTGGGTCATCGCGCCGTAGCTGGGCGATTCGTGACAGCTCGAGCCGGCGCAGGTTCGCGTATGGACCTGGGCGGTGTGGGAAGCGCGGTTCGGCTGGTTGTGGCACGTGACGCAGCTCGCGGTCGCGGTGTGATGGCTCTGGTGGCAGCTGGCGCAGGTGCGCTCGACCCGCATCGAGAGTCCCTGCGTGTGGCACTGCGCGCAGCCGACGCCGGCGTGATCGTCGTGCTCGAAGCGGACCTGACGATCGACGGTCCGCCCGCCGAGCTCCATTCGGATCGCGGTCGACACCGCCGCAGAGAGCTCGGTCCGCCCGTGGCAGCGAGCGCATCCACGGTCGACGACCGGACGCGTGTGGTGACACTGCTGACAGGCCGCGCCGGATCCGATCGTGACCTGCCCGTGAGTCTCCCGCGAAGTATGGCACTCGGTGCATTCGACGTCGCGGTGGCTGCGATGATCGAAGGCCTGCTGCTGCTGTCGCTCGCCGGCCACGCCCCCGAGCGCCTCGGCGCGCGTCGCACTCAGGCGCATTCGGATGTACTCGGTGGCCACGTCCGGGGCGAGCCCCCCGGTCGGCGATCCCGCCGTCGAAACCAGATGAAAGGACCGGTCGACGGGGGCGACCGTCACGTCGCGGGGCGCGCGGGCTTTCGGACCCGCCGTCGGAACGCCGCCGATGATGTCGGCGTGGCAGGCCACGCAGTTCTTGCCTTCCACGACGAACGTGTGCGGGGCGTGGCATCCGGTGCAGTCCTCGAGCACGCCGGCTCGTAACCCTCGGTGGAACGGGGTCAGCGTGTCGACCGGAGCGTGGCACTCCGCGCACCGGTTGATCGCCTCCGAAGGCGCTTCCTGCGTGTGCGGATTGTGGCACGTCCCGCAAACGGCGTCGTGCGGATCGACGTCCGGGTCCACGAGACCGGCGAGCACCTTGTCCATCTCGTGACACGAGCGGCAGTTAGCCAGCTCCGGAACCAGCGCCGCGCGGGCGGTATCCAGGGGCGCCTTCTCGGCCACCGGGGCTGTGAACTGATGACACATGACGCAATGGAATCCGGTCTGGCCGGCCATCTGGCCGAGCACGACCTCGGTTTTGTCGGGATCGTGGCACCCCGACTGGCCGCAAGTCTGATCGACCGGCACGAACCTGTGGACTTCCTGGCCGTGGCAGGTCACGCAGGTGACGTCCTTCAGCGCGCTGGTATCCGCCTCCAGATGCACGCGATGTCCCGCGGTGGCGGAGATTCTCTGCCAGGTGGAATCCGGGTCCTGGGTGACGTGGCACTCCGCGCAGATCCCGATCGGAACCGGAGCGTGATCTCCGATCTCGTCCGGCCGGTCCTCGACCCACAGGTAGAGCTGACGCGCGCTGGCGAAGATCGACTGCTGATGGCAATCGTGGCACTGCAGGTCCGAGTGCTCGCTCGTCTGGAAGCGCTCGAATGGCTCGTTCATCACATGGCATGAGTTGCAGAAATCGTTGTCGTGCTGCATGTAGTTCCAGAGATAGGCGCCCATCGCGGCGCCCGTGAGCAGGAACACCGCCGCGACCCCCGCCAGACCCCACTTGAAGCGCGGGCCGCGCCGGCTCCAGAACGCTGCGATCTGCTTTCGGCGCCACCAGATCAGCAGGACCAGCGCGAGCAGAATGACCACGCCCACGACGCCGCCCAGCTTCTGGACCAGCTGCGGAACGCCTCCCAGCGCCCACTTGGCGGCCGCATCGAGCCAGTCCGGCGTCGGGGACTCCATGCGCTCCCGGACGTGCTCCTGGACGATGAGGATCATGCTCAGGCGCCCCTACTGCGTCGGGTTGGCGAGATATCCGACCACGGTCAGGATGATCATGTACACGATGAGACCGATCCCTACGCGCGTCACGATTCGCGAACGCTTGCCCCTGCCCTCGGGATCGTAGATCGGCACCAGCAGCAGAAACACTCCGAGAACCATGAACGCCAGAATGCCCAGCAGCTCCCCCTCGATGATCCAAAGGACGTGAGCAGGCAGGTACTTCAAGGTCTGAAACATGAACATGAAGTACCATTCCGGCTTGATCCCGGCGGGCGCGGGCGCGAAAGGATCCGCCTCCTTGCCGAGCTCGATCGGGAAGTATGCGGCCAGGGCGGCGAGCACCGCCAGCGCCGCCAGCCAGCCGACGAAGTCCCGCATCAGGAAGTTCGGGAAGAAGGGCATCGCCCGTCGGGAGCCCGCCGCGTCGGCGTCCACCGGGGAGCTCATGCCGTGCCGCTGGACGAGGTACAGATGGAGGCCCAGGAAGAAGGTCGTCAGCGCCGGCAAGACGGCGACGTGAACGGCGTAGAACCTCGTCAGCGTCGCGCCCGTCACATTGTCCCCACCGCGCAGGATCCGGAGCGCGAAGCTTCCCACGACCGGCAGCACGCCGACGATCTCGGTCCCGACGCGCGTGGCGAAAAAAGCCAGCTCGTTCCACGGGAGCAGATATCCCGTGAACCCGAAACCCAGAGCCAATGCCATCAGGATGGCCCCCGAGATCCAGGTCAGCTCCCGCGGCTTTCTGTAGGCCTTGAGGAGCAGAACGCTGAACAGATGCAGGAAGGCGGTGAAGATCATCAGGTTTGCCGACCACGCATGGATGGATCTGACCAGCCACCCGAACTTCACCTCGGCCATGAGGAATCGAACCGACTCGTACGCCTCCTCGGAGCTCGGGCGGTAATAGAAGAGGAGCAAAACGCCGGTCAGAACCTGAATCGTGAAGAGAAAGAGCGTCATTCCGCCGAGGTAATACCACACCGTGTGCCGATGGAGAGGGATCTCCTTCTTCCTGGCGATTCGGCGCGCATCGGTGAGACCCACCCGCTCGTCGAGCCAGACTTCGGCCTTGCCGAGACGCCGGCGGAGCTCCTCGCGATCAGGCATTCCGGTCCACGACGATCTTGTCGCCCCGCACCTTTACGTCATAGCGCTCGAGCGGTCGCGGCGGCGGGCCCGCGACGTTCGTCCCATTGAGGTCGAAGTGGCCGTTGTGGCACGCGCACCAGATCTGGGCGAGATCCGGCCGGTACTGCACGATGCACGAGAGGTGGGTGCAGGTCGCGCTGAAGGCGCGGAGCTCGCCTGAGGCGGTCTTGACCAGCAGACCCGGGCTGCTTCCAAACTTGAAGATCCGCCCGCTGTTCGCGGCCAGGTCCCCCGGGCCGATGTCCAGCGTCACCGTCGACGCCGCCGATTCCCCGGCGGCCGGCGGGACGATGTAGCGCAGGACCGGATAGACGACGGCCAGGATGAGGCCCGCGGCGCTCGTGGCGAGGAGCCAGTCCAGGAACGTGCGCCGATCCGTTCCGCCTCGCGGTCCGTCCTCAGCCATGCCGACTCCCTCCTTTCGTTTCGTCCTCGTCGGGCGAGGGACCGCGCGCGCCCTCGACTTCGCGGATCTTCATCACGATCCCCGCAATCAGCACGACGATGATCAGGGAGGATACGGCCAGGCCGATCCGACGTATGCGCAGATCGCGGAAGGCTCCCTTGCCGCGCTCCCATGCCTTGGACGTGATCGCGAGGCCCTCGTCGACCCGGGCCTCGACCGAATCGACACTGGCGCTGTGCGTGCTGGCGCGCGCCCGGACGATGGCGTTCGTCGCGTCCTCGAGCTCGAACCGCGCCTGACTGACCTCCAGACCCGCTCCCTCGGCCCGCTCGAGCAGGGAATCGGAGCGATCCCGCTCGATCTTGAGCCGCTCGATCATCTCGCGCATCCCCGCGGCCGCCTCTCCTTCGGGGTCGTCGGGCGCGTGGCACTCCGCGCACACCGATTCCCTTCCCGTGCCCAACATCTCGTCACTGGTTTGCCGGATCGCGTGATTGTCGTGACATCCCACGCAGCCCGGCTTGCCGAGCTGCATGAACGCGGCCGGGTGGCTGCTGCTCTCGAATAGTCCCTGCTGTGCGGTGTGGCATTGACCGCAAACGTTTCCGATCCACTCCACCTCCGGCGGCGCCGCCCCGTGATTACCGTGACAATCGTTGCACGTGGGTGCGGATAGATCGCCGTCCTCGTCCATCGCCTTCCAATGCACGCTCGACCTGTATTCCGAAAGCTGGTCCTGCGGAATATCGTAGGCGGACATGTACGTCGTGTCCGCGTGACAGTGACCGCAGGTTTCGGCAACGCGGAGCGGGTGCACGCTCGACGTGGGATCGGAAGGCGGTCGGATGGAATGCGCCGTGTGGCAGCTGGTGCAGGTCGCCACCCGCTCGTCGCCGAGCTCGAACAACCGCTGACCGTGCACCGACGTGGCGTATTCCGCGACCTGATCGATCCTGAGCGACGGGTTGTACCGCTTCATGAACCGCGCGTCCGAATGACACCGGCCACAGACTTGAGGAATATCCCGCCGATCCGGAACCCCGAGATAGCCCTTCGCGCGGTCCTTGGCCCTGCGGCGGTCGAGGATCGTCGAATCGCCGCCGTGGCATATGACGCAGCCGAAGCCCTTTTCGAAGTGGATGTCGTTGACGTACTCGCGGACCGGGTCCGAGAACCGCTTGTCGTCGATCACGCGGTGACAACGGAAGCAGCTGTTCTGCTGTTCCAGGACCTGGCCCTGGCCCGCGACGAGGGCCGGCCGGCCCGCCGCGATCAAGGCGAACCCGATGGCGAGGATCCCCCTCAGAGGTGACCCCCCGCTCTCATCGAGGAGCCGTGAAGTAGGAGACGAGGTGCGCGACGTCCGTGGCCGTGAGCGACGGCCAATCGCGATCCTCGACGTCGGAGATCAATGCGTGATTCCACATCGCCGCGAAGACTTGCGTTCCCGAGACGTAGAGTCCCCCACCGAGCTCCGGCGCCTGACCGGCGACATGACAGCGGGTGCAGCCCTTTTCCACCACCACCCGGCTCCCCCTGTCCGCATCTCCGGACCCCGCGAAATACCCCATCGCGTACAGGTAGGCCACGATGTCCGCCATCTCGGCGGCGGACAGCTCAGGGACCGAGACGCCGCGGGCGCTCATTTCGCGAATCATGGCCGGTGCCTTGTTCCACATCCTGGCGGCGAAGTCGATCATCCCCTCGGGCGAGCCGCGGCCGGCGAGGGCAGGCCCCACACCCCCCCGTCCCTGCGGCCCGTGGCAGGTCGCGCAAGCCTTGCCCGAGAAGAGCTCCCGCCCCGCCTCGGCGCGTCCCGGCAACACGTGCGTCGACTCGTCCGGCGGCACACCCATGGTCGAGCGCAGGAACGCGATGAGGTCCTCGAGCTCGCGACCCGTGAAGCTGGGCCTCGTGACTTCGCGCGCGCGCATCTGTTCGGCCATCGCGGGCCCGTGGTTCCACATGGCGGCGGCCACCGGAATCGGCGATCGGTAACCGCCGAGGAAATCGAGGCTCGGACCCACGACTCCTCCGATCCCCCCGACCTGATGACACAGAACGCACTGCTTGTCGAAGAACAGCGCCCGACCGTCGCCCGGGTTGCCGGGCGGGTCGAAGTAGTCGAGCGTGTAGAGATAGGCGAACAGGTCCCCGGCTTCGCGCGGCAGAATGCGCGACGCGGGGACCCTTCGCGTCCGCATCTGCTCCGCCATCCGCGGGATATGGTTCCACATCGTGGCGGCGAGCTCGTTGAAGGAATGGCGCGCCGGGATCTCACCCAGATCGGGCCCGGACCTTCCCCCCAGGCCGCGCACGGAGTGGCACTCGATGCACCCCCGCCTTCCGAAAACCTGGGCGCCGGCGACGGCGTTCTGGGCGGGCTCCGGGACTCCCTGGCCGCGGGAGAGCGCGGGGATGGACGACAGCACGAGACCGAGGACGACAACGCGCGCGGGACGGATCCGGCTGCACGGGAAGGGAGCGATGATCATCCGGACACGCTCCTCTCCGGGAGATGCGCCCGATTCAAACCGAAACCCCGCCCACCGGCTCCTTCACGGACCGATGGGCGGGGTTTTTCTTCCACTCCGGGATCGCGCGCGACCTCTAGCGCGCTCCCCGCGCGTTCGTCAGGACTCGCTGCAACTCCGCGTCCCAGTCCACGGACCGGTTCGCCGAGACGCCGTATTCCTCCTCGACCGCGTCGATGCTCCCGATGAGGAGCGCCTCGGTCAGGAACGGATTATGGACCGCCGATCCCCGACCCGAATGCGATCCGAAGGTTGCCAACTGGTAGTTGAAGAAGGCCCCGTCGGCGACCGTGAACGGATCGCCGGCGTTGATCTCCCCCCCGGCCGTGCCCAGGTTCGGATCGACCTGCGTGAGCTGGTCGAGCAGGTCGTCCGCGTCGCGCTGGATCCGCGTCGTGGCCGCGGTCAAGGCCGAGAACGCGTTCTGCTCGGTGGCATGGCACGCGCCGCCCGTGCACGCCATGTACGACCGCGAAGGTGGAGCCAGGTCGCACTCCTCACTGAAGGGAAGGGGCTGACCCTGGGCGTCGAGACACGGGATCGGACCGAAGAAATGGCTCGTCGACTCGACCATGCTTCCCGGTCTCAACGGATCGCTGATCAGGAATTTCGGCAGGTGACAGGTGGCGCAGAGCCGCGGGTTCCGGTCGGTGCCGTGGGTCCCCAGGATCTGACCGGGATCGATGTTGGAACCCGGGGGGAACCAGCCTGCGTCGCCGATGAGCAAAGGGGCCTGAGGCGCATGCGGTCCCCGCGTCGAAGTCGGGTCGGGCAGCGCGCGCCGGTTGTGGCACCGTGCGCAGAGGTTTTCCTCCAGCGCGGGACTCTCGACCGGGAAGCGGAGCTGGCCCGGGTGGTTCGCGCCGTGGGGATCGTGGCATACCACGCACACGATTCCCTGATGCTCCGCATCGTCCTTCTCCAGGTAGTCCGCCTCCTCGCCCCATGCCGCGAGAATCTGCTGTCCCCGATGGCATTGCTGGCAGGCCGGATTCCCCGCGGGAGATTCCACCGCCACCGCGTGCGGTGACAGGGCCCACTGCTCGGCGATCGGCTGATGCGCACCGGAGTGGCACTCCCCGCAGCCGCTGGTTGCGGCCTGGGCCGCGTGAAGCGCGCCCGCGACTCCCTCGACCGGTACGGCGATCGACGCGAGCGGGTGAGACGAGTCCACGTCGGGATTCGAGACGTGCGTGGCCCCCGGACCGTGGCAGCTCTCGCACTGGACGTCCTGATAGCGCGGGTCGTGGGTCGAGGCGAAGCCGATCTGCCCCTCTGAGGCGTTGCCGCGCTCGGTGACGGCATGGCATTCGGTGCAGGACTCCGCGGGACTCGCGCCGAGAGCGTCGTAGGCGTCCGCGTGCTGGGTCACCTCCCAGCCGCTCTGCTGGCCTACGTGGCAGTTTCCGCACACGGTGAGATCGACCGAGGCCTCGTCGAAGCCCAGGACCCCTCCCGCCGCGGCGGGCGGATCCTCGAAGAAGGGTCGTTCGACCTCGATGATGGTCTCGTCCGTGCAGGCGGCGACGAGGAGAAGGCCCAGGCCACCGAAGAGAAGCGCCGCCGAGCCGAGGCCACGGGCGCGCCGGTCGCGTGTGCATTCAGACTTGATTGCGATCATCACCATACCCCCGCCCGAATCTGTTTACCTGCGCTTCCGAAGGGCACACCAGCCAGTGTAGTGCCCACCGGAGCACCCGTCTGTCGGGAGGATGCGGAACTCCTGTAGGGAAACCCCCTCCGCGGGCGACCCCTGCTCCCGACGGTATGGGTATGCCCGCCCGATCGCAACCCCCTTTCGTCGGCGTGCCCGGCGACCGCCGGGATCGGGGTGTCGGGCGATTCCCGACATCGACCTCGCCACTGCCCCGCATCCCCCCACCCGTTTCTCCCGACAGACTGACGATCACTCTGTCCTTAGCCTTGATCGGAGGGACGTTGACAAACCGAACCCAAGGGGCGGATCCGCGCGCGGGGGGCCTCGCGCTCCTCGTCGCGACCGAGGACCGGCTCGAGGCGATGCTGGCCTCCCGGCGAGAGGAGGCCGCGCGTCTGATCGCGGAGGCGCGCGCCGGGGCCGACCGGAGGCTCGCCGAGATGGACGCCGAGGTGGCCTCCCGCGCCACGCTGCGCGAGCGGGAGATCGACGAGCGGGCCGTGGCCGCGCTCCGCGACCTCGTCCGCGAAGGCGAGCGCCGGGCCGCGCGCTGGCGCGATGTCCCCGCGAGCCGTCTCGACCAGCTCGCGGGCGACGTACTCGAGCGGCTCCTCGACACGATCGGCGACCGCGGATGATCGTCCCCATGACCCGGGCGCGTCTGCTGGGACCGCGTGACCGACTCGAGGACGTGGTGCGTTTCGTCCAGGACGCGCGCCTCCTCCACCTGGCCGACCCGCGACCCGTCGGTCCCCTGCGTCCCGTCGAGCTGCCGGACCGGTCGCGGGAGACCCGCTACCTGCGCGCCGCGCTCGCGGACATCGACGCCGTGCTCGGGCACTTCCCGACCGTCCGCTCGACGTCCCCGCCCGGCCCGGCCGGACGCCTGGACTTCGCGCGCTGGGCCCGCGGCGCCCGTCGTCTCCGGCGGCGGCTCGAGCAGATCGACGCGCGGAGACGCGCGCTCATCGCCGAGCGCGGGGAGCTCGATCGCTACGAGGGATTCATCGTCGCCTTCGAGTCCCTCGTGCCGGATGGGGCCCCCTGGCCGCGCATGCAGAGCTACCACCTGGTGCTCAAGGCCGATCGCGTCGGACGCCTGGACGACTTTCGCGAGCGGCTGCTTTCCGCGCTCGGGCCCGAGCACGAGCTCCTGAGCGCACCGCTCGGGAACGGCGACCTCGCGCTGGTCCTCCTCGTGGCCGAGCGGAGCGTCCCGCGGGTCGAGTCGATTCTCTCGGGAGCGGGGATCGAGGAGCTCCGCATTCCGCAGCGCTACGGCGGCGGCGGCCTGGCCGCTGCGCTTCCCCGCATCCGTCAGCGTCGGGAGGCGATCGAGCGCGAGCGCCGGGATCTGGCGGCCGCGCGCCGGCGGCTGGCCGCCAGCGACGGAGCGGAAATGAGCCGTGCCCGCGCCGCAATCGCGGATCGGCTGCTCGAAACCGAGGGCACGGGCCATGCCATCGAGAGCGAACGCGCCTTCGTCATCGAAGGGTGGCTTCCGGAGTCGGCTTTCCCTCGCTTCTCGCGCGAGATCGAGGAACGCTTCGCCGGCGGTGTCGTCGTCGAGCGCGTAGCCCGCGAAGAGTGGTCGGTCGACGAGGCACCGGTCGTGCTCGAGAACCCTCGGCTCTTCCGGCCCTTCGAGGCGATCGTGCGGATGTTCCCGCTACCCAGCTACGGGACGATCGACCCGACTCCTTTCGTGGCCGTTTTCTTCCCGATGTTCTTCGGTGTCATCCTCGGAGACGTGGGGTACGGTCTGGCGCTCGCGCTGATCGCCGGGATCCTGCACCTCCGGTCGCGGCCGGAGACGATGCTGCGCTCGATCTCCGAGATCGCAGGGGCGTGCGCCGCGTTCACGATCGCGTTCGGGTTCGTCTACGGCGAGCTCCTCGGCGACCTCGGTCGGCGCTGGCTTGGACTCCGGCCCCTCGTCTTCGATCGCGGGGAGGCGTTGGTCCCGTTCTTCGCCTTCACGCTCGCGCTGGGAACGGTCCACATCCTTCTCGGGCTCCTGATCGGGGCTTCCAACGCGCTGCGCACCCATCCGCGGCAGTCTCTAGGCCGGGGGATCTCCGCGGTCCTTATCGCGCTCATCGTGGTAGCGATCCTCGCCGCCGCCCGCGTGCTTCCCCATGTCTTCTTCACCCCGAGCGTGATCGCGCTCCTGGTGGCGTTCCCGATCCTCGTCGTGGTCGAGGGGTTCCTCGCTCCGCTCGAGCTTCTCTCGACCCTGGGCAACGTCCTCTCCTATGCCCGCATCATGGCGCTCGGCACCGCGTCGGTCGTCATGGCCGTCGTCGCCAACCGCATGGTCGGCGCCGTCGGAGGGGTCGCCGTCGGGATCCTGTTCGGGCTCCTGTTCCATCTCGTCAACTTCGTCCTCGGGATCTTCGGCCCCACCATCCACGCCCTCCGTCTCCACTACGTCGAGTTCTTCGGGAAGTTCTACAGCCCCGGGGGCATCGAATACCGGCCGTTCGGGCACTGGCGCCCGGAGGGCAACGGCACCCGCAGTGCAACGGCACACTCTGAAAGGGGGAACGCATGGAGGTCTTCTGGCTGACATTGAGCGCGGCGCTGGCGATCGCGATCCCGGCGATCGCCACGGCCTGGGCGCAGTCCCGGATCGGCTCGGCGGGGGCGGCGGCCCTGGCCGAGAAGCCCGAGCTCAACACGACCGTCATCCTGATGGTGGCGATTCCGGAGACGATGGTCGTGCTGGGATTCGTCGTCGCGATGATGATCATCCTGCAGGGCGGCGCCTAGGTGGACACGAGGATGCAGGACCTGATCCGGACGCTCGAGCGCGAGGCCGAGGCTCGATCGATGGCGATCCTCGACGAGGCACGAGAGACCGCGGCCCGGATGGTCGAGGAGGCCGAGCGCGAGCTCGACCGGCGCGTCGCGTCCCGGATCGATGCGAGGGAGCGGGAGTGGCGGCGTGCGGTCGCCGGGCGGCTCTCCGAGAGCCGTCTGGGCGCGGCGGCGCGCGTCCTCACCGCGCGCGAGGAGTTTCTCCGTGCGGTCTTCGCTCGCGCGGCGGCGCGGCTCGGCGAGATCTCCGCCTCGCCGCGTTACGCGACGGCCGCGCGCGCGCTTTTCGAGCGCGCGCTGTCCTTCCTGCCGCCCGCGGGGGTCGAGGTCGTCTGCGATCCGCTGACGGCGCGGGCGATCGCTCCCGCGGCGGGCGAGGCCGGCGCGAGCGTCGAAGCGCGACCGGATGCGGCGCCCGGACTCCTCGCACGAGCGACCGACGGCTCGGTCTCGATCGACGCCACGCTGGGGGCGCTCCTCGATCGGCTCCGCCCGGCGCTCGCGATGGAGATCGTCGCCCGACTGGAGGCGGAGTGATCATCGAGTCGGGCGACCTGGCCGCCAGGGCGCGGGGACTCTCGTCGCGGCTGCTCGACCTCGCGGCCGTTCTCGACCTCGCCCGTGCAGCGGACGTCAAGGCTCTCTGCGCGGCGCTCCCCGCGGCCCTCCGACCCTCCGCCGGCGAGACGCCCGCCGACATCGAGCGCGCCGTCCGCGGCGAGGCCGGCCGTCAACTCGCTCTCCTCGCCCGCTGGGCGGGCCGCCGTCGCCATGCGCTGGCCGTGATCTTCGAGGAGGAGGATCTGCGGAGCGTCCGCGCGCTTCTCCGCGGCGCGGCGGGCGCCGTGCCGCCGGATCGGCGCCTCGCGGGACTCGTCCCGACCCCTTCGCTCCCCGAGCCCGCTCTCGTCGATGCGGCCGAAGCGGAGTCGCCGCGGGCGGCTCTCGCCCGCCTGGCCGCCTGGGGTCGGACGGACGCAGAGGCGGCGGTCCCCGCCGCAACGGGCGTCGCGCCCGATCTGTTCGGGATCGAGTCCCGGCTCGCGCAGGGCTTCGCCCGGAGAGCGGTCGAGGCCGCCCGGCGGGGTGGGAGGCGGCTGCGGGCCGCCGCGGCCCAGGTCGTCGACCTCGAGAACGCCTGGAGCGTCATCCTCGCCGACGGGTTCGCCTCCGAGGTGCCGCCCGGGGAGATCTTCCTCGAAGGAGGCCGGGCCCTCGAGCGCGAGCGGTTCCTGGGCGCCGCCGGCGCCAGGGATCCGCTCGTGCGCCGTCGGCTCCTCGCGGAGGCGTTCGCCGGCGGCCCGCTCGCGGCTCCGTTCTCGGACCCGGCGACCCCCTGGACGCGGCTCGAGGCCGCCGTCCTCCGCGCCCGCATCGACGAGCAGCGGCGAGCACGGCGGATCGATCCCCTGGGACCCGCCCCGCTGCTCGAGTTCGCGCTTCGACTCCGGGCCCAGGTTCGTGACCTCCAGGCCGTCACGTGGGGAGTGGCGCTCGCCGCTCCGACCGATCTCGTGGCCGCCGAGCTGGCAGGCGCATGAAGGGCGGGGTCGCCTTCGTCGTGCGCCCGGCCCTCGTCCCCGGCGTGGGTCTCGCCGGCCTGCGGCGGGCGGCGGTCGACGACGGGATCGCCGCGGCCGCACGAACGTCCCGCCTCGGCGCCGAAGGCGTCGTCGTCGTCCTTCTCGAGGATCGGCTCTACGACGACCTGCCGGAGGAGGCCCGCCGGGCGCTTTCCGCTTCTCCGCTTCCTTTCGTGGTTCCGTTTCCCGGTCCGACCTGGGCCGTCCGTCCCCCGGCGGAGGAGTACGTCGTCGAGCTCCTCCGGCAGGCGATCGGGTATCGCGTGAGGATCCGGTGAGCGAAGCCCGCATCGTCCGCGTGGTCGGCGCGCTCGTCGAGGCCGCGCCGCTCGGCGAGTCGGCCCTCTACGAGCTCGTCCATGTCGGGTCCCGGCGTCTCCTCGGGGAAGTCATCCGTCTGGATGGCGAGCGGGCGACGATCCAGGTGTTCGAGGAGACCGGAGGCATCGCCCTCGAGGAGCCGGTCGAGCGGACCGGCGAGACGCTGGCCGCCGAGCTGGGTCCGGGCCTTCTGGGCTCGATCTACGACGGGATCGGTCGACCGTTGACCGAGATGGCCGCGCGGAGCGGACCGTTCCTCGCCCCGGGCGGCGCCGGACGGACGCTGGACCCCGCGGTCCGCTGGGCGTTCGAGGCCGCGATGCGTCCGGGCGACACGGTGGCGGGCGGCGACGTCATCGGATGGGTCGAGGAGCGGCCCGGACTCCGCCACTCGATCCTCGTTCCACCGGGCGTGGCGGGGAGGATCGAGTCGCTCGCCACGGGATCGTTCACGGTCGACGAGGCGATCGGCGCGCTGGAGGGCGGAGCGCCGCTTTGGCTCGCGCATCGCTGGCCCGTCCGGCGGCCGCGGCCGATCGCCGGGAGGCTCGCCGGCGACCGGCCGCTCCTGACGGGTCAGCGCGTGCTCGACTTCCTGTTCCCGGTGGCGGAGGGCGGTTCGGTCGCGGTCCCCGGCGGCTTCGGGACCGGCAAGACCGTGATCGAGCAGTCGCTCGCCAAGTTCGCGGAGGCCGACGTCGTCGTCTACGTCGGGTGCGGCGAGCGCGGGAACGAGATGGCCGACATGCTCGCCGAGTTCGTCCGACTCACCGATCCCCGGACCGGGCGTCCGGTCCTCGACCGGACCACGCTCGTCGTCAACACGTCCAACATGCCGGTCGTCGCCCGGGAGGCGTCGGTCTTCTTCGGCGTGACGGTCGCCGAGTACTACCGCGACATGGGATACCGGGTCGCGCTCATGGCGGACTCGCTCTCGCGATGGGCGGAGGCCCTTCGTGAGATCGCCGCGCGGCTCCGCGAGATGCCCGGCGAGGAGGGTTACCCGACCCGGCTCGCCGATCGTCTGGGCAAGGTCTACGAGCGTGCCGGCCGCGTCCGCGCGAGCGGCAGCCCCGTGCGCGAAGGCTCGCTGACCCTCGTCAGCGCGGTATCGCCTCCCGGGGGAGACTTCTCGGAGCCTGTCACCCAGGCCTCGCTCCGCGTGGCCGGCTCGCTGTGGGCGCTCGACCCCGCGCTCGCCAACCAGCGCCAGTTCCCGGCCGTCGACTGGGAGACGAGCTACAGCCTCTACGCGGAGCGGACGAACGCATGGTTCGCCCGAGAGGTCGGCGAGGAGTGGCCGGAGCTCCGCCGCCGCGTGCTCGGGCTCCTGCAACGGGACGCCGAGCTGCGCGAGATCTCCGCTCTGGTCGGCCCCGAAGCGCTCGAGGATCGCGACCGGCTGGCGCTGGACGTGGCGCGGCTCGCGCGGGAGGTCGTTCTCGGCCAGAACGCGTTCGACCCCGTGGACGCCTTCTGCCCGCCCGCGAAGACCCTCCGGCTGGCCGGGCTGACACTGGCCGTCCTCGACGCCGCGGGCGCCGCGCTGGACGCGGGCCTCGCGCTCGACCGGATCGACCTCGAAGGGGCGCGACGCGCGATCCGGCTCGTGCGCGACGCGCCACCGGAGGATGGCGCCCGCGCGTCCGAGGCCTGGAAGGCGATCGAAGCGCTCCGCACGACCGGCGCGGCGGAGCTCGGCCGGTGAGCGCGCTCGGCCGGACGTATCGCGGAGCGGCGGCGGCGGCCGGACCGCTCCTCTTTCTGGCGACGACTCGACGCGCCGCGCTCGGAGAGTGGGTCGAGATCGAGGCGACCTCCGGAACGTATCGCGGGCAGGTGATCGACGTCGGCGCGGAGGTGACGGTCGTCCAGGTTCTCGAGGACACCCTCGGCCTCCATCCCGCGAGCGCCCGCATCACGCTGACCGGCGAGCAGGCGCGGGCGGTCGTCGGTCGGGAGCTCCTCGGCCGCGCCCTCTCGGGAATCGGACGGCCGCTCGACGGGCTCCCGAAGCCGGTCGGCCGCGCACACCGGGATCTGTGGGGAGCGGCGCTCAACCCGGTGCGGCGACTCAAGCCCGCCGATTTCATCGAGACCGGGATCTCCGCGATCGACGGGATGAACACGCTCGTCCGCGGGCAGAAGCTGCCGGTCTTCAGCGGTCCCGGGCTCCCCGCGCTCGACCTCGCCGCTCGCATCGTCGAGGGCGCGCGCGCGCCTCGCGACGAGCCGTTCGCGGTCCTTTTCGTCGCGATCGGGATCACCGAGCGCGAGACCCGGGAGATCCTCGCGCGCTTCGAGGGCCGCGAGGAGCTCGGGCGGAGCGTGTTCTACCTGAATCGCGCCTCGGATCCCACGATCGAGCGATTGCTCGCCCCGCGCGTGGCGCTGGCCGAGGCCGAGCACCTGGCCTATGAGGAAGGACTCCAGGTCCTCGTCGTGATGGCCGACATGACTCATTACTGCGAGGCGCTGCGCGAGATCGCCGCGGCCCGCGAGGAGATGCCCGGCCGGCGCGGCTTTCCCGGATACATGTACACCGACCTGGCCTCGATCTACGAGCGCTCGGGTGTCGTCGAGGGTCGCGTCGGATCGATCACGCAGATCCCGATCCTCACGATGCCCGACGACGACATCACGCACCCGGTGCCCGATTTGACCGGCTACATCACCGAGGGTCAGATCGTCCTGAGCCGGGAGCTCCATCGCAAGGGGGTGTTCCCGCCCGTCGACGTGCTGCCCTCGCTCTCGCGGCTCATGAACGCGGGGATCGGCGTCGAGCGCACGGTGCCGGACCACAGGCGCTGGGCCGACCAGCTCTATTCCACGTACGCGCGGGGCAGGGAGGCGCGCCTGACCGCGGCGATCGTCGGCGAGTCCGGGCTGCTGGAGGCCGACCGCCGGGCGCTGACGTTCGCCGATCGCTTCGAAGCGGAGCTCGTGGGACAGGGGGCCGAGCGGCGCACCGTGCGCGAGACCGTCGAGACCGGCTGGCGGCTCCTCGAGACGCTGCCGCGCGAGGATCTCTCCCGGATCGACGACGCGACCTGGGAGCGCCGTCTCGCGGCGCGACGGGCGACGGCGCCCGCCCCCGCCTGATGCGCGCCCGCGGGCCCGCCCCCACACGCTACAACCTGATCCGCTCGAAGCGCCGGCTCGGACGCGTCGAGCGCGGAACCGATCTCCTGCGGCGAAAGCGGCAGGCGCTGGTGGGTGAGCTGTTCCGGCTGGCTCGGGCCGCGGTCGACGCCCGCGCGGGCGTCGAGAAGGGAGCCGAGGCCTTCTACCCCGCGCTCCTCCGGGCGCTCGCGGTCCATGGCGGCGACGGACTGGAGGCCGCGGGATGGCCGCCGCGGGACATCGAGGTCGAGATCCTGACGGCCCGGACGTGGGGCATCGGGATCGCGGAGATCATCGACCGCTCGCCGATCCTCCGGAGCCTGCCCGCACGCGGCACGGCACCGGCCCTGACCGGTCCCGCGGCCGCCGAGGCCGCCGGGCGGCTTGAGGTCCTGATCGAGCTCCTGCTGGACGCCGCCTCGAGGGAAATGCTGATCCGGCGGCTCGGCCACGCGCTCGCCCATACCTCGCGACAGCTCAACACTCTCGAGCTGCGGGTGGCGCCGGAGCTCGGCGAGCAGATCGCCCGCACGCGCCGGATCCTCGAGGAGCGGGAGCGCGAGGAGCACGCCCGCGTGAAGCACCTGATGCGGGACCGCTCGACGACTCGTCAGCGCCGTCCGACGCCTCTGGCTGGACTACCCTAGGAAGCCGCGAGCCACCACGCGCCGACCGCGATCGACAAGACCGCGCTCGCGCCCACGAGACCCGCGTAGACGCGCCGTCCGCTCCGCGACGCCCGCCGGCCCACGAAGCCCACCGCCGAAGCGAAGAGCGTCATCGCGGCCACCGTGCCGACGCCGAACGCCGTCAGGTAGGCGATCCCCGCCGCCTGCGTGGGGAGCGCCAGGGCCGGGAGCACACCGAGGATGTGGCTGCCCCCCGCGGTTCCGTGGACCAGACCGACGGCGAGGGCCGCGCGGCCGTCGTGGAGGTGACGATGGCCGTGGCCATGCGGGCCCTGTCCGTGGCCCGCGACGTGATCGTGCATGTGGACCGCGGCCTCGCGGTCGTCCCGGAGGGCCGCCCGCGCCCGCATCCCCGCCCAGATGCCGATGCCGATCAGGATCACGCCGACCGCGCTCTCGCTCCAGGACGTGAGCGCGCCGATCGGGAGCGACCGCTCGAGCGCGATCGCCGCGGTCCCGACGAGCGTGACGCCCGCGGCGTGACCCAGCCCCCAGCGGAACCCGGCCCGCCAGGCCCTTCCGCGTCCCCCGGCGGCGAGCGGCGCGACCGCGGCCAGGTGATCGGCGCCGGCGAGGACGTGCGCGACCCCGGCCAGCAGGCCCACGAACACCGCGGCGAGGATAACGCTCACGGGACCGGCCCCGGTCTCACGGTCCGGGCGTCGCGCGGTCGAATTCCGGTTCGCGCTTCGCGAAGAACGCATCCAGGCCTTCGGCGAAGTCGGCCCCGTCGGCGATCCGCGCGAGCGCGACGAGCTCGGCGTCGAGGTGGACGTCGAGGCCGCCGACGCCCGCGGCCTCGTGGACGAGGGTCTTCGCGATCCCGTACGCCCGGGTCGGACCCGCCGCCAGGCGACGGGCCACCGCCATCACCCGGTCCTCGAACGACGCGTCGGGGAACACCTCGGTGACGAGCCCGACGTCACGCGCCTCCGCCGCCGTCATGCGCGGGTTGAGGAGCACGATCTCGAGGGCTCGCCGCAGGCCGACCAGGCGCGGCAGGAAGAACGTCGAGCTCTCCGCGCCGGTCAGGCCCGTCTTGTGATAGGCCCACTCGAAGCGTGCGCTTTCGGCCGCGTACACGAGGTCGCACGCCATCGCGAGGCCGAAGCCGCCCGCCGCCGCCACTCCTTCGACGGCCGCGATGAACGGCTTGGGCGCCCGCTTGATCTCGCTGATCGCCGCGTGGAGGTACTCGAGGATCCCCTTGAATGCCTCCCCGTATCCGCGCTCCGGCTGCGCCGCGGGGGGCAGCAGGTAACCGGCGTCCTCGGTCGCGCCGCGGTCGCGCACGTACTTGAGGTCGGCGCCGCTGCAGAACACGCCGCCCGCGCCGCGGACCACGACGCAGCGCACGGCCTCGTCCCGGGCCAGCTGGAGGCCGGCTTTGCGAAAGTCGCGCGCGGTCCTGACGTCCATCGAGTTGAATCGTTCCCGCCGGTCGATGACGAGAGTCGCCACCGCTCCTTCCCGCTCGATCCGGATCGTCTCCATCGTCATCCTCCCGTCGCTGCCAGGGCCGCCGGTGCCGGGGCGCACCGTGCCCGCCCGACCTCGCCGCGCGCGAACATCCGCGCCGCGCGATCGAGAAGATCGCCCCACGCCGCGCGCATCATCCACTCCCGATGGGCGTAGGCGTACGCGCTGACGATGTCCTTCGCGCCCCAGGCCCGCGCCTCCTCGACGAGGGGGTGCACCGGGAACGGGCCCGATCGGAGGACCGGCGGCCCGGTATCGACCTCCGCGGTCACGACATGGACGGTCGAGCGGGTTTCGCGCGCGCCGTCCGCGATCGCGTCGCGCGTCGAATGGAGGCCCCGCCAGCGCGGCTTCCCGTCGGGAGCGAGCACGGTCAGGTCGCTGTCGTGCACGTTGACGATGCGACCGGGGTACGCTTCGAGCATCGGCTCGGTCAGAATCAGAAGGTACGAGGACAGGACGACCAGGTCCGGTCGATGGGCGGCGAGAATGGCGACGGTTCCCAGGTCGTAGGATCGCCGCACCGCGCGGTCGGACAGCCGGGCGCCGCACGCCCTGCGGAACAGGCGGACGTCGTGCACGGTCGTCGGCACGCCGGCGGCCGCGAGGGCGGGAAGCGCCTGGCAGTCGGCGCGGGTCGCCACCGCTGCCACGAGCTCGTACTCGGCCAGCGACTCGCGGCCGGCCTCGAGGAGCCGGTCGACGCCGGGTGCGCGGCCCGAGCAGAGGAGCGCGACCCGCAGGGGGCGGCGAAGCATCAGCATATCCGCGGCAGGGGCTCGCCCTCGGGCTCGGTCACGAGCCGGCGCCCGAAGCCGGTGTCGAGGATCACGCGCCCGACATGGTCTTCGGTGCAGTGGCCCACGATCGCGGCATTCGCGCCCAGCGGGTGCTCCCGCAACGCCTCGAGAACGGCTTCCGCGGACCCGGCCGCCACGCCCAGGATCGCCTTCCCTTCGTTGGCGATGTGGAAAGGATCGAGACCCAGGATCTCCGCGGCGGATCGAACGGCCGGGGAGACCGGCACGCGCTCCCCCTCGACGACGATCCCCACACCGCTCTTTTCGGCCATCTCGTGGAGCGCGCTCGCGACGCCGCCGCGGGTCGGGTCCTTCATCGCCCGGACCCCGCCCCGCGCCGCGTCCAGCGCGGCCCGGACGAGCCGGTTGATCGGCGCCACGTCGGAAGCGAGCCCGCCGTCGAAATCGAGTCCGTGCCTCGCCGCCATGAGAGCGATGCCGTGATCGCCGATCGTGCCGGTCATGAGGATCCGGTCGCCGGGAGCCAGACCGCAGTCCCTCACCACGGTCCGCGCGAGCGCGACGCCGGTCGTGTTGATCACGATGCCGTCGAGCTCGCCGCGGCCCATGACCTTCGTGTCTCCGGTGACGACGGTGACGCCGGCCTCGCGACAGGCCGCGGCCATCGAGGCCTGGACGCGCTCGAGGTCGGCGAGCGCGAACCCCTCCTCGACGACGACCGCGCTCGTCAAACCGAGCGGCTCCGTGGCCCCCATCATCGCCAGGTCGTTGACCGTCCCGGAGATCGAGAGCCGTCCGATGTCGCCGCCCGGGAAGTCCCACGGGTGGACGACATGCGAGTCCGTCGTCAGGATCAGCCAGCCGTCACCCATCGGGATCGCGGCGCCGTCGTCCATCGCCGCGAGTCCGATCACGTCACCCACGCCGGCCGGGAACCCGGCCGCCAGCGTGTCCTCGACGAGCGCGCGCATCGCGCGACCGCCGGCCCCGTGCATGAGCGTCACGATCCGATCCTGCGGACGGCGGTATGGGGCGGTGGCTCCGTGCGAGGTCTCGATCGCCGCGGGATTCACAGCTCGGGATGCCCTCCGTACTGATGCCAGATCTTGCAGGTGCCCTCGTTGCTCACCATGCAGGCCCCGACCGGGTTGCCGGGAAGACACTCCTTCCCGAACAGGTCACAATCGGTCGGCGCGGCGACGCCGGCCATGATGTCGCCGCAGATGCAGCTCTGGAGAAGCGTCGTCGGGGCATGGCCCCACAGGGGCTTCAGGTCGATGGCGAAGCGGCGCCGCGCGTCCACGTCCGCGAACTCGTCGCGGAGCCGCAGGTTCCCGTTCGGCACGTGGGCGATCCCGCGCCAGTTCCCGCCGGTGGCGCGGAAGACCCGCCACAGCCGCTCCTGGGCGACGAGATTCCCGGCCGCCGTGACGCAGCGGGGGAAGGTATTCGCCACTTCGGCGGAGCCGTCGCGGATGAGCTCGACGAGCTTCAGCAACCCGGCAAGGATGTCGAGCGGCTCGAATCCCGCGACGACGACCGGGATGCCGTGCCGCTGGACGAATTTCTCGAAGATCGCCGAGCCGGTGATCGTCGCCGCGTGCCCGGCGGCGAGAAATCCCTCCACGTTCGTGCCCGGCATCTCGGCCACGATCTCCATCACGGGCGGGATGTACTTGTGCGCCGAGAGCACCGAGAAGTTGTCCGGCAGGTCCTCTTCGAGGACGACGGCCGCGGTGGCCACCGCGGTCGTCTCGAAACCGCTCGCGAAGAAAACGACCTCGTCGTCGCTCCGCCGCGCGAGGTCGCTCGCCTGAGATGCGCTGTAGACGACCTCCACTCTGCCTCCCTGCGCGATCGCCTCGGCCAGGGACATTGCGGTCCCCGGAACCTTGAGCATGTCTCCGTACGTGGCCACGACCTTGCCGTCCAGGGCCAGCGCCACGGCCTCGTCCACTTCGGGCATGTCGGTCACGCAGACCGGACACCCGGGACCCATGATGACCGACAGCCGCCGCGGAAGCGCCGAGCGCAGCCCGAACTTGGCGATCGACTGCTCGTGACTTCCGCAGACGTGCATGACCGAGACCCGGTCGCGGCCGATCTCGTCGAGCACCCGATCGATCGCGGCGGTCAGCGCGCGCGCCTTCACGGGATCGCGGAACTTGAGCTCCGCGACGTCGTCCCTCGTCATCGTCTCAGGCACGAGCGGCCTGCCCTCGGCCCGCGCGAGAAGCCTCGATCTCGCCTCGCACGTCGTCGGCCATCATGTCTCCTCCGGCCTCACGGAGGAGGAGCTCGTAGAGCCCGAGGGTTTCCTGAATCTCGTCGGCGGGGATCTTGCGGATCGCGAACCCCACGTGATTGAGCACGTAGTCCCCGGGCCCGACGGGCTCGTCGATGACGTCGAGCCGCGTCTCGCGGCGTACGCCGAAGAAGTCGACCAGCGCCACATGGCCCTCGATGGAAACGACCTTTCCGGGAACGCCCAGGCACATCTCAGGCCGCCTTCGGGGCCCGGCCCCACAGCGCGAGCCGCTCGACGACGCGCTCCAGCAGCGCGGCCAGGCTCGCCTCCGCCTCGTCGCTCAGCTCCGTGCCCAGCTCGATGCGGGCGGGCTGGATCCCCATCGCGACCGTGTCGGCCGGCAGCCGATCCCGCAGCGCGGCCAGCGCAAGGACGTCACGCACGCCCACCTGGTGGGGCGACAGCTTTGCCGACAGGAACATGGGGATCTCCGCGCGCTCGAGGACGATCACGGCGCCCTCCGGGCGGCCCACGTCGATGGCGTCGATGAGCAGGACCCGCTCCGCGTCTTCGATTTCGGGCAGGAGCCGGAGCCCCCAGGTTCCGCCGTCGACGAGTTCCACGTCGTCGGGGAACTCCCATGCGGAAGCCAGCCGCTCCAGAGCGGCCAGCCCGATCCCGTCGTCCCGCATGAGCGGATTTCCCAGACCGACGACGAGCGTCGAAGATCCGCGGCCCGGCGTCACTCCTCGTCCTCGAACTTGCGCCCGGTCGGTCGGAACCGCCCACCGCTCACGATCGAGGAGATCGTCCCGGTGCGCTCGAGAAGATCGACCCGCAGAGACAGGTAGACGTGCAGCGGGACGAAGATCACGAACACCCACGTGAGGATGTGGTGGATGAAGCGCGTCATCTGCACGCCGCCGACGAGCGGCGGGATCCAGCCGAACAGCGAGCTGATCAGCCCGCCGGGGTTGGCCTGCCCGTACAGCGCGAAGCCGGTCAGGACCATGACGATCGTGACCAGGTAGATCCCCGTGTACGACAGCTGCTGGAGCGGGTTGTGGCCGAGGTACTGGGGCCCCTCGCCGCGTCCGATCATCAGGTAGTGCCTGACCATCCGCCCCAGGTTGACCCAGTCCTTCCGGCGGATCGGAAACAGCGCGGGCCAGCGCTCGAAACGATTGCCGGCGAACAGCCAGTAGACGCGGACGATGCCCGTCGCCACCAGGACGCCCGCGGCCGTGAAGTGCAGGAACCGCATCCAGCCCATCAGGTAGTGGGAGCTGGCCTCACCCCAGGTCATGAAGTACGGCCGGCCGATGTAGAAGCCCGTCACGACCAGCACCAGGATCGAAGCCGCCGCGATCCAGTGCATGGCGCGGATCGGCCAGTGCCAGAGGTACACCCAGCGGTACTCGTCCCCGGGTCCCTTCGTGACGCGTCCGGTTGGCCCGGCGCGATCCTCGGTGTGCGTGCGCGCGCTCACTGGACCCTCACCTCGGTCACCAGCTCGCCTTTGGCGTCGAGGACGTGGACGCCGCAGGCGATGCACGGGTCGAAGCTGTGGATCGTGCGCAGGATCTCGATCGGGCGCTTGGGATCGACCAGCGGGTGATTGCTCACCAGGGCCTCCTCGTACGGCCCGCGCTGCCCCTCGGGGTCGCGCGGCGAGCAGTTCCACGTGCTCGGCACCACGCACTGGTAGCGGCTGATCTTGCCGTCGTGGATCTGGACCCAGTGGCCCAGGGCGCCGCGCGGGGCGTCGCAGTAGCCGTAGCCCTGGGTCGTGACCGGCCACGTGTCGGGATCCCATTTCTCTCCGCTGAACGTCGACACGTCGCCGCCCTTGATGCGGGCGACGAGGTCGTCCATCCACTTCTCCATGCGGCGCGCGAGGAGGACGGTCTCGATTCCGCGAGCCGCCGTCCGGCCCAGAGTCGAGAACAGCGCCTCCGGCCCGACCTCGAGCCTCCCGAGCACCTCGTCCACGAGCGCCTTGACGTCCTCGTGGCCCGAAGCGTACGCGACCAGCATGCGCGCCAGCGGCCCGACCTCCATCGGCCGGCCGTCGTAGCGGGGGGCTTTCATCCAGGTGTAGCGCTCCTCGTCCTGGAGATACTCCCATGGTGTCGGCGGGCCCGTGTAGCGCGGCGTCGTCTCGCCCTCATAGGGATGGAGACCCACATCCTGGCCGCCCGAGTACTCGAACCACGAATGAGTGACGTACTCGCGGACCTTCGCCTCGTCGTATTCATGCACGGTGGAAAGGTCCCGGTCGAGGATGATCCCGCGCGGGAAGTACAGGGAATTCAGGTCCCGGACGTCGGTCTCGGGGAACTCGCCGCACGCCAGGTAGTTCGGCACGCCGCTGCCGATCGCGGCCCAGTCCTTGTAGAAGCCGGCGATCGCCACGAGGTCCGTGAAGTACACCTGCTCCACGTATTGGCGAGCCTTGGAGATCATGTCGCGGATCTTGGTGATGCTCTCGGCGTTGATCGTCTGCGTGTCGGACAGGTTGATGGCCGAGGCCATCCCGCCGACCAGGAAGTTCGGGTGCGGGTTCTTGCCCCCGAAGATCGTGTGCAGCCGGATCACGTCCCGTTGCCAGTCGAGCGCGTCGAGGTAATGCGCCACAGCGAGCAGGTTCACCTCGGGCGGAAGCTTGTAGGCCGGATGCCCCCAGTAGCCGTTGGTGAAGATCCCCAGCTGGCCGCTCTCCACGAACTTCGCCACCCGCTGCTGGATCTCGGCGAAGTACGTCTCCGAGTTCTTGGGCCACGGCGAGAGCTGCTTCGCGATCGCCGCCGTGCCGGCGGGATCCGCGGACAGCGCGCTGACCACGTCCACCCAATCGAGCGCGTGCAGGTGGTAGAAGTGAATCACGTGGTCCTGCACGAATTGCATGCCGTGGACCAGGTTGCGGATCGTGTTCGCGTTGGGCGGAATGCGGATGTCGAGCGCGTCCTCGACGGCCCGCAGCGAGGCCACCGCGTGGACCACCGTGCAGACACCGCAGATGCGCTGCGTGAACGCCCACGCGTCGCGCGGGTCGCGACCCTGCATGATGGTCTCGATCCCGCGAAACTGGGTCGCCGATGCCCAGGAGTCCGCAATCCTGCCGTTCTCTTCCTGGACCTCGATCCGCAGGTGACCCTCGATGCGGGTGATGGGGTCTACGACGACCTTAGTCCTGGCCATCTTGCGCCTCCTTCTCGGCCTTGCCCTGCCGCGAGCGATGGACGCCGGTGGCTATGGCATGCGTGGCGACCCCCGCGGCGGCCCCGATCGCGAGCGCCGCGCCCAGAACGTCGGCTGTGCTCTCGACGCCGAAGCCGGCGACGCCGGGAAGGCGGCCGTAGAAGGGGGTCATGGTGTCCCAGAAGTTCCTTTCGGTGCAGCCGATGCACGGATGCCCGGCCCCGATCGGCCAGTCGGTGCGGCTGTTCCACATGAAGATCGGGCACGGGGAGAACGTCACCGGGCCTTTGCAGCCGACCTTGTACAGGCACCATCCCTTCCGCGCGGCCTCGTCGTCGAAGGCTTCGACGAACTGGCCGGCGTCGTAGTTCGCGCGCTTCGGGCACTGGTCGTGGATCCGCGTCCCGTAGGCGAAAAGCGGCCGCCCCTCGGCGTCGAGGTCGGGAATGCGGCCGAAGGTCAGGTAATGGGCCACGGTGGCGGTGACCACGTCGGCGATCGGCGGGCAGCCCGCGATGTTGACGACCGGCTTCCCCTTGACGACGTCGCCGACACCGACCGCTCCCGTCGGGTTGGGGTGGGACGCCTGGATATTGCCCCAATGAGCGCAGGCGCCGATCGCGATCACGGCCGCGGCTCCGTCGGCCGCCTCCTCCAGGATCTCCTTGGCGGTGCGGCCGCCGATCGTCGTGTAGATGCCGTCCTCCGCCAGCGGGACTCCCCCGGTCACGAGGAGGATGTAGGATCCGCGGTTCGCCTCCATCGCCTGATGCAGCGCACCCTCGGCGGCTTCACCGGCGGCCGCCATGAGGTTTTCCTGGAAGTCCAGCGACAACAGGTCGAGGACGAGCTCGCCGATCGTCGGATCGGCGCTGCGGAGAACGGACTCCGTGCATCCCGTGCACTCCTGGAGCGAGAGCCAGACGGCGCTCGGACGCCTCTGCTGCGAGAGCGCCTCGGCGATCCGGGGACCGGCGAGACTCCCCAGGCCGAGCATGACACCCACCTGGCCGCAGAAGGCGAGGAAATCACGGCGGGAGACCCCCTGTCGCTCGAGATGCTCGGCCAGGGTCAGGTCCCGCGGCCATGGGATGGATCGAGGGATGAGCATGGGGTTACCTCCGGGTGCGGTTCAGCCTGCATCGCAATGCGGCGGCGCGGACGTCGAAACGTCCGCGCCGCGCTCGAAGCCGGTCGATCATCGGTTCAATGAACCGGGATCTCCTTCGGCTTCTCCGTCTCGACCTTGACCGGAACGCGGATCTCGAGCACGCCGTTCTGGAAGGTCGCCTTGATCTCGTACTCCTCCACGGGATTCGGGAGCGCGATGCGGCGCATGAACGTGCCGTGGAACGCCTCCTGGCAGAGGTAGTTCTCTTCCTCGATCTTCTTCTCCAGCTTCCGATCTCCCTCGATCGTCAGGATGTCGTCGAGCACCTTCACCTTGACGTCCTTCTTCTCGATGCCGGGCAGATCGACCCGGATCACCATCTCGCCTTCCTTCTCGTACACGTCCAGCGCGGGCATCCAGCCCTCGCGCAGCGTGGAACGGAAGGGGAACGGCCGCATCAGCGAGTCGAACATGGAATCCATCTCGCGGCGGATGCTATTGAATCCGGGGAAGGTCTCGAACCTCCGGAGCCCCCACGGATTGGCTTTCATCGGGACTGCCATTTTCCCATCTCCTCCTCGACGCGTCGGGGACGCGTCGATCGGATCAGCGCCGGCCGGCTCGGCCTCGGGGCCGACTCGCGGATGCCGGCCATCACAGGTGCCTGGAGCCGCGAGCCTCCAATCGCCATGCTATGCTGGACCACGGGGCCGGTCTGTCAGGCGATTCCCCCTTCGGCCGGTGGGGGTTCTCCGTCGCTGGATCCGCCGGCGCGCGTTTCCCCATCGCTCACGTCCGCGCGCGGCGGCTCACTTGTGTCGAGGAGTCTTCGAATGAGGTGGATCCCGCTGTCCTGCTTCGCCGTCCTGGTCATCGCCGGGACCGCCGGCGCTCAGGACATCGAGCTCCTGGACCTCGAGCCCGGGATGACGATCGACCGCTCGGTGCGCGCGCGGCCCGGCGTCTACCGCCTCCCGGCGCCCGCCGACGGCGGCGCGGCCATCACGATCCGGGGCGACTCGATCGTCGTCGACTTCCGGGGCGCGGTGTTGATCGGCTCCGCGGAGGGCACGCCGCCGGACTCGTTGGCGGGCGTCGGGATCCGGATCGAAGGCGGGTCGGAGGTGACCGTCCGCAACGCGACCGCCCGGGGCTACAAGGTGGGTCTCCTGGCGCGCGGCACGCGGGGCCTCCGCCTCGAGGGGAACGACTTCAGCCACAACTGGCGCCAACGCCTCGAGAGCGGGATCGAAGGCGAGAGCCTGGTCGACTGGCAAAGCTACCACCAGAACGACGCCGACGAATGGCTGCGCTACGGGGCGGGGATCTATCTGTCCGGCGTCGAGAGCGGCGAGGTGGTCGGCAACCGCGTCGTTCAGGGGCAGAACGGCCTCATGATCACGCGCTCGTGCGGCCTGAGGATCTGGAACAACACGTTCTCGTGGCTCTCCGGCGTCGGGATCGGCCTCTACCGATCGAGCGACGACACGATCATGCACAATCGCGTGGACTTCGCGATCCGCGGCTACAGCCACGGCTTCTACAACCGGGGGCAGGATTCGGCCGCGATCCTCATCTACGAGCAGAGCATGCGGAACGTCGTGGCCTACAACTCGGCGACCCATTCCGGCGACGGGCTCTTCGTCTGGGCCGGCCAGACGACGATGGACACGGGCGAGGGAGGGGTCAACGACAACCTGTTCTTCGGAAACGACTTCAGCTACGCGTCCAACAACGCGATCGAGGCCACGTTCAGCCGGAACGTCTTCGCGGCAAACCGCGCCGTGGAGAGCGACTATGGGATGTGGGGCGGCTACAGCTGGGGCTCGCGGATCGTGGGCAACGCGTTCGCCGGGAACCGCGTCGGGATCGCGATCGAGCACGGACAGGACAACGAGATCGCGTACAATGCGTTCGCGGGCGATTCCACCGCCGTCCGGCTGTGGGCGAACGCGATCGAGCCGTCCGACTGGGGGTACCCGAAGCACCGGGACACCGCGAGCCGCGACTTTCGGATTCACGACAATACGTTCTGGGGCCATCGGGTCGCGCTCCGGATCTCCGACACCCGCGACCTCGCCATCGAGGGGAACGCGTTCACGGACATCGACACCCTCGCGGTCTGGAGCGGGACGTCCGACTCCGTTCCCCTCCGCGAGCTCTCCGCGGCGCCGGGCGGGATCGGCGGATCCGGGGTCGTGGCCGCGCTCGCACCCGAACCGCTGCCCGGAGGGATCGATCCCACGATCCCGGCCGCCGGCAGACGGGGGCGAGAATGGATCGTCGTCGACGAGTGGGGTCCGTACGACTACCGGTCACCGAAGCTCTGGCCCGCGGGCGATCCGGAGGCGAGCTCGCTCGAGCTTCGGGTCATGGGACCGCCGGGCCGCTGGCGGCTGACCGAGTCGCGCGGCGGCGTTCGGGTCGTGCCCGAGGCCGGCGAGGTCCCGGGCGTCGTGGCCGTGACCCCTCCCCCGGGGCCCGCGGCGGACTGGGCGATCGCGCTCGAGTACACGGGCGAGGACGTCGTGACCCCGTTCGGCGATTCGATCCCCGCGGGACGGCCGGTGCCCTTCGGCTGGAGTCGGTTCTTCGCGCCGGTCGATTGGCGGATCCGCGTGGCCGCGTGGGACGACGTGACCGATCCGCGCTCGCGGCCGGAGTCGTTCCGCGAGATGCTCGGCAGCGGCCAGCCGTTGCTCGAGCTGGAGGTCGATCGGCTCGCCTGGCTCTGGTACCGGCCGCGGATCGAAGGGATCCCGCTCCAGCGGTGGGCGCTCCGCGCGGAAGGTGCGGTGACGCTGCCGCCCGGAGAGTTCCGGCTGGAGGCGATCAGCGACGACGGGATTCGCGTGTGGGTGGACGGCCGGCTCGCGATCGACGCCTGGGAGCCGCACGAGTCGCGCGTCGACGCCGCTCCGCTCTCCGGCGGCCGCCACGAGCTCGCCGTCGAGTACTACCAGGTCGATGGCTGGGTGGAGCTGTCCGTCGACATCCAGCCGGTGCGGCGGCCTTGAGCGACAGCGAGCGGGAGACAACGAAGCGCGGTGACGCGAAAGCGGAGTTCGACGTCGCGCGATCGTGGCGCGGCCGGATCGGCCTCCTCCTCGCCCCGATCGGGTTCCTGGTCCTCATCGCTCTGCCGCAGCCCGCCGACCTCGAGCCCGCTGCATGGCGAACGGCGGCCTGCGCGGCGATGATGGCGATTCTCTGGATCACGGAGGCGATCCCGATCCCGGCCACCGGGCTCCTCCCGCTCGCGCTGTTCCCGCTCCTCGGCGTGGGGTCGATCGAACAGACCGCCGCCCCGTACTCGAACCCGATCATCTTCCTCTTCCTCGGAGGTTTCCTGATGGCCGCCGGGATGGAGCGCTGGGGCCTCCACCGGAGGTTCGCGCTCTCGATCATCGGCACCGTCGGGACCGCCCCGCGGCGGCTCGTGGCCGGCTTCCTCGGAAGCGCCGCCTTCCTCAGCATGTGGATCAGCAACACGGCCGCCACGCTCCTCCTCCTGCCGATCGGGATCTCGGTGCTCGAGCTCGGCGACCGGGCGAGCAGCGGCGGGGAGAGCGCGTGCGATCGGGCGCGCGGCGGCCGCGGCGGCGATCCCGGCGCCGACGACCTCGCCCCCGCGGTCCTGGCGGCGATTGCGTTCGGCGCCGGAATCGGAGGCATCGCGACGTTGATCGGAACTCCGCCCAACGCGCTGACCGCGGCCTTCGTGCTCGAGACCTATGGGATCCGGATCGGCTTCGCGCGGTGGATGGCGGTCGGCGTTCCCCTCGCCCTGCTCGCGCTGCCGATTACGTATGCGATCCTGGTCCGGATCGCGTTTCGAGTGAAGGGCGGAGAGATCCCGGGCGGTCGCGCGCTGATCGAGCGCGAGGTCCTTTCGCTCGGCGCGGTGAGCCGTGGGGAGAAGGTCGTCGCGGCGGCGTTCCTCCTGGCAGGCGCAGGATGGATCACGCGGCCGATCCTCGAGCGCTGGATCCCCGGACTGAGCGACGCGGGCATCGCGATGCTCGCCGCCCTCTTTCTGTTTCTCGCGCCCGTGTCGTGGAGACGTCGCGAATTCGCGCTCGACTGGTCGAGCGCTCAGCGCGTACCCTGGGGCGTGATCGTCCTGTTCGGCGGCGGGCTGTCGCTGGCCGACGCGATCGACCGCACCGGGCTCGCGGCCTGGATGGCCGGCGCCTTCGCCGGCCTCGGCGCGTGGCCGGTGGCGGGGATCGTCGCCCTCGTCGCGTTCGTCGTCATCCTGTTCAGCGAGCTGGCCAGCAACACCGCGACCGCAGCCGCGTTCCTGCCGGTGGTCGGAGCCCTCGCGCTCGCGACCGGGTTGGATCCGCTCCCGCTCGTGGTCGGCGCGGGCCTCGCGGCCAGCGGCGGCTACATGCTGCCCGTCGCCACACCGCCCAACGCAATCGTCTACGGCACCGGCCGGATCACGGTCCCCCAGCTCGTCCGCGCCGGAGCGCTCCTCGACCTGTTGTTCTTTCTCCTCGTGTCGGTCGGCGCGGCGCTGCTCGTGCCGTTCGTGTTCGCGCGCTGAGCGGGCGATCCTCGCGACCGCCGACGGGAATGACGGGTCTACTCGCGGGTGAGGGACGCCGTTCGCGAGGCGGGCAGGGACGCGTTTCGCCCGTAGTAGGCGAGGCACTCCGGCTCGCGCCCGCGGACGACTCGCAGTCCCGCCAGCGGACCGCGACCGGGCGACGTGACGACCGTGTACTGCCGCTCACCGCCGCCTCCGTCCACGAACACCACCACCCAGTCCCTCGTCCGGCCGAGCTCGTGCGCGCGCGGAGTGTTCGAGAACAGAGCCGTGTAGTGCCGTTCGCCGCGCGAGGCATGGAGCACCGGTAGCCAGGCCCTGCGCCCCGGGTTGAACCGGCGCGGAGCGATGGTCGGCAGGGTGCCTGCCGCGGCGGCCTCGCGGTATTCCCGGTCGACCGCCAGGACCTCGGCCACGGGCGGCTCCGGTTTGTGCACCGGCGCCGCACCGCGAATCCTCGCGAGGCGGTGCGCGAGCGTGTCTCGAACGGCCGCCAGGCGCTTCGGCCCGAAGCCCTCGAGGGCGGCGAGCCGTCCGTCATGGGCGGCGACCTCGAGCTCTTCCAGCGATTCGATCCCCAGCTCGTCGCGCAGGCGGCTCGCGAGCCGGGGTCCGATCCCGGGCACCGTGCGCAGCAGGGCCTCGCTCTCCAGCTCTCCGCGGAGACGCTCGAGCATCGGCAATCGTCCCCAGGCGAGCACGGTGGCGATCGCGCGGGCGATCGACTCGCCGACTCCCGGCAGCGCCTCCAGAGCCGCCAGCCCGCCCCGTGCGTGGATGCCTGCCACGGGCTCGGGCAGCGTGCGCAGCGTTTCGGCGGCCCGGCGGTAGGCGCGGACCCGGAACGCGTTCGCGCCCTGTGCCTCCAGCAGGGCCGCCACTTCGTCCAGGCGTCCGGCGATGTCGTCGTTGCCTGGACACCGGGCCCGGCCGCGTACGCCGCCTTGCCGCAACTGGATCATCGGGCCAGGGGGCCGACGACGAGCACGGGGCCCTTCGTGCCCCTCAGCACGGCGCGAGCCACGCTACCGAGAACGGCCCCCACGGGAGAAGGCGCGCCGTGGCTGCCGACCACGGTCAGGTCCGCTTGCTCCCGCTCGATCGCCTCGACGATCTGGTCGACCGGCTCGCCGACCGAAACTCGGCATTCGATCGACGCCCGACCGTCGCACGCATCTCGCGCCTCTTCTCCCAGCCAGCGCGCGGCATCGTCGGTGAGCTCTTCCTGCATCTCGTCGGTCGGCATGACGCCGATCAGCTCGACGGGCGCGTGAACGACCGGCTGAACAGCGTGCAGCGCTACGACCTCGGCGTTCAGGTGCACCCCCAGGAATGCCGCCCAGTCCAGGGCCCTGCGGCCGGCGCTCGACTGATCGACCGCTGCCAGGATCCGAAGCGGCGGCCTGGAAAGCGGCCCGCGCGCGACCATGACCGGAACCGCGGACTCCTGTACGACGTGCTCGGCGGTCGTCCCGAGGAACTCCCAGACCCCGCGCTCGCAGCCATGGTCTCCGACGACGAGCAGGTCGGCGGCGCGCGTATCGACGGCCATCACGAGGCAGTCGGACGGGTGGCCGACCACGACCTCGGTCACGACCCGGGTCTCGTCGACCCAGCGTCCCAGCTCGGCGAGCCGTGCGCCGGCGCCCAGCCTGGCGTTCTCCACCGCTCGATCCGTGGAGGCCATGGCGCCGCGCACGACGCGGGGCGGCTGCGGCAGATCTACGGCGTGCACCAGCACGATCTCGGCGTCCGGCGCGAACTCCAGCGCGGTCCAGCGGGCCGCGTCAACCGACGGCTGGCAGAGATCCACGCCCACGACGATGCGGTTGAGCTTCATGCTCCTCCTTGGAAGCCGAACGCGTACCTCTCGACGCTAGCAGAAGCCGATCTCGAGGTCTGTCAGGAGAATTCCGCACGCAGGCGTGGGGTGCCGGCATCGCTCCTCACAGCCTGCGCGGGGAATCTCCCACGCAACTTGCATGGAGCCATCGGATAGACCGCTCGTAAGTCGCGCGCTAGGATGGAGCCACTCCAAGGAGGGGCATATGCGCGTGTCCAGGTCGGTATCGCTAGGCTTGCTCTCGGTGCTTTCCTTCGCCGGCGCGTGCGCTCGCGAGCTGGGGCCGCCGGCAGAAGGGCAGGACGTGTACACGAGCCATTGCGCCTCGTGTCACGGCGTGGACGGGAAAGGGAACGGGCCGGTGGCCGGCTCGCTCCGAACGCCTCCGTCCGACCTGACGACGATCGCCTCGCGCCACGGAAGGTTCGACGAGCAGGAAGTGGCGGCGGCCATCGACGGACGGCGGACCATCGCCGCTCACGGACCCCGGGAGATGCCCGTATGGGGAGCTGTCTTCGAGACGGAACTGGAGAGTGACGCGCAATCGGCGCGAACGGGCCGGCTCCGGACCTTCGAGCTCGTCGCGTACCTGCGGTCGATTCAGGCGCCTTGAGCTTGCGGGTGGTCACGGTCAACACGGGCGCCGACACCATCAAGGCGGCGCTCGCCGATGTAGAGGCCGGCGTCGCGCACGTGCTCGTCCAGCACGTCGAACCGAGGCCGGCGAGCGGCGGATGTCGCGTGGAGGTGCTGCGGGCGCTCCGCGCCGTCGCACCCGACCCTGCCCACGTCGAAGCAGTCGGGCATCGGGTGGTGCATGGCGGGCCTTTCCACGAGTCGATCCTCATCGACGACCGGATCGAGTCGGCGCTCGAGACGTTCGCCCGGTTCGCACGCCGACACAACATCGCCGCTCTCGAAGGCATCGCGACGGCGAGTGAGGTCTTTTCCGGGCGGCCCATGGTGGCCGTCTTCGACACGAGCTTCCACGCCCATCGACCCCCGGAGTCGATGCGCTATGCCCTCCCCGCCGATGTCGTCGAACGCCTCGGGCTCGTGCGCTATGGGTTCCACGGCCTCGCCCACGCCTCGCTCGTCCGCGCGCTGGCACAGGCCACGGCGGTCGAACCTGCGCGCGTCACCGCGGTCACGCTTCAGCTCGGTGCCGGCTGCTCCGCCTGCGCGGTCGAAGAAGGCCGATCGATCGAGACCTCCATGGGCTTCACTCCCCTCGAGGGGCTCGTCATGACCACGCGTTGCGGAGACCTGGATCCCGGCGCGGTCCTGCATCTCGTCGATCAGGGGTACGAGCCGGAGGACGCCTGGTCGCTCCTGGGCGAGCGCTCGGGGCTTCTCGCCCTGGGAGGCTCGGCCAGCGTGCCCGAGCTCCTGGCGCGGGAGAGTGCCGGAGACGCC
>DATBJO010000027.1:0-5173 GCA_036556305.1 Gemmatimonadota bacterium | reverse complement strand
GCTCCACGTCTGCCGTTCAGGTCCTCGAGCCCCTCCATCATCGACGACGCGCAGCGGACCGCGCGCTCGGCGTGGTCGGGCTGGTCGAGCGGCGCATTGAAGTACGCCATGATGCCGTCCCCGATGAACTTGTCGAGCGTGAGGCGGACCTGTTCCCTCACGCTCTTCGTCAGGAGCGCCTCCAACCGACGAAGCGCGTACAGGGCGGCCGCCGTGAAGGCCGCGATCAGGATCGTGCCGCGCACGCTCCAGCCCGGGATCGACGCCCAGCGGGCGAACAGGACCGACAGGACGATCGACATCCCCGCGGACAGCGCGACGACCGGCACCCGGAGGCTCAAAGTCGAGAACAGAATCAGGAGGAGCTGGAGCGAGATCAGGAAGAGGAGCAGCGGCCCCTGGTCGCCCTCGTACCGGGTCGTAGAAATGTCCGCGACCTGGATCGCGAACGTGAGCGGGATGTCGAGGAAGGGAATCGCGAACCATGACAGGAGCGCCGCGCGCTCGGAGCGGTGGACGAGGAGGAGAAGGAGTGCCGCGAGGAGGACGTAGACGACGAGGACGGTCGTCGCCGCCCTGTACGGCCACGCCCGCACGACGAACACCATCGCCAGGCTGTTGCTCAGGAACGCACCCACGATGACGAGCCGCATGAGTGCGGCGCGGCGCGCGTTGTGGATCCGCTCGCCGCGCACCGCCCGATCGTAGGCGGTCGTTTTCGCGCCCGTCAGTCCTCCTTCACCGCTGCCCTCGCCAAGATAGCGACTCGCGGTACGGAGATCAGACGCGACTGTCTTTCGCGGAGGTGTCTCCTTCCGCCGTAGCCGATAGCGCGAGCCGAAGCTCGCGAGCGAAGACCGGAGCGTTCTCCTGGCCCATGATCGTGAGATGCTCTCCCGGAACCACGCGCACGTCCAGACCGCTTGTCGACAGACGACTCCACATCCGCTCGGATCTTCGCCACCGCGAGTTTTCCGGGCGGAAGTAGACGACCCTTCCGGCGAATGGAAGCGGCCGGTACGAGCGAGCCGCGGCCAGGCAGATCATCCCGATCGTGCGCGGCTCCGGCGCGCGGATGCGCAAGGCCCGCCTCGCCCAACTGCGGAGTCGACCGAGAGACGCGGGGCCGGTCGGCGGCGCAATGAGTCCGACGAAGTCGACGGCCTCCCCGAGCGCCGAAAGCCGGCGCGCCATCTCGTAGGCCACGAGGCATCCGAACGAATACCCGGCGAGACGATACGGACCCACCGGTTGCACCATGCGAATCTCCTCGATGTAGCGATCGGCCATGGCCTCCACCGAGCGCGGGATGCGCGCGAGCGGCTTCCCCACCAGCATGATTCCGTAGACCGGCTGCTCGGGCCCCAGCAGCTCGGCGGCCTCGCGGTAAGCGAATACGCCCCCGGCCACTCCATGAACGCAGAACAGGGGCGGCAGCGAACCGCTTGCACGCACAGGGATCAGGAACTCGGTCCCCTTCACGGGCTCGGAAGGTCGCGTCTCGATCGCCCTGGCCATTCGCGCGACCGTGGGATGCTCGAGAATCCATCCGAGAGGTATTGAGCCACCCAGAGTGCGCTCCACCTCCGAGACGAGATGCACGGCCATGAGCGACTGGCCGCCCAGCTCGAAGAAGTCGTCCTCCGTTCCGATCCCCGTCACTCCCAGCGCATCCTCCCAGATCGGAATCAGCGCCCGCTCGACGTACGAAGTGCCCTTGATGCGCAACGCGCCACGCGAGGTGCTCTCGGATCTCTCGCGTCGGGCGGGATCCGGGACTCGGTTCCCTCCGGCCGTCGCGGGTGGAGGTGTCAGCTCCGAGAGGGGCTTCTCGGGCGTGGCCAGCGCCGCGCGCAGGAGGCGCTCGTAGTCCGCGACCATCCCCTCGATGGTCGATCGGTCGAACAGATCGAGCGCGTACTCGATCTCGAGCACCAGTGCGTCTCGCTTCCACGCGTAGACGTCGAGCGAAAGGTCCACCGCCGACATCCCCGGATCGTAGTCCAGGTCCTCACAGCGGAGATCGCCCAGCTCGAGCACCGGTTTCGCATAGTCCCGGTAGTTGAACTGGACCTGAGTGAGACTGCGGTCCGGCCTGACGATCTTCGCGACTTCGTCGAACGGGAGCTTCTGATACGGAAACGCCTCGAACGCCGCTCGTCGCACCCGTCGTATCAGCTCGAGGAACGTAGGGTCCCCGGAGAGATCGGCCGGCAGGAGCAGGATGTTGATGAAGCAGCCGACCAGCGCGCTGAGGTCCGCACGATCCTGCCGGTTTGCCAGCGGGAAGCCGATCAGGAATCCGTCCTGCCCGGCGCGGGCTCCGAGAAGGGTCTGAAACGCGGCCATCAGGATCGTGAAGGGAGTGGCCCGCTGGACCTTCGCGAACTCATCGAACGCCGAACGGAAATCGGCCTCGAGGACGTGGCGGAACCGCTCGACGCGATAGGACGGGCGCGAGGAGCGCGGACGGTCGACCCGCAGGTCCAGCTCCGGCGGCGCACCTTCGAGGATCGTCGACCAGCGCACCCGTTGCTGATCCGCCTCCGGGCTCCTGACCCATTCGCGCTGGACGATCGCGTAGTCCCCGTAGCTGAGCGGGAGGGCTGGCTGACTCGGCTCCTCGCCACGCGAATACGCCGTGTAAGCGTGACCGAGATCGCGAACCACGACGCCATACGACCACCCGTCGAAGGCGATGTGATGGAACACCAGGAGCAGCACGTGATCGTCGGGACCGAGTCGCGCGAGCGAAGCCCGGAAGGCGGGCTCCTCGGTCAAGCGAAACGGCCGCGAAGCGACGGCGCGTTTCCAGTCCGCGACGCCCTTCTCCTGAACGTCTCCGGAGCCCTCGATCGGGACGATTTCCAACTCGGGACGCCATCCGGGGAGCACGTCCTGGAACGCGGAGCCGTCTTCGAGGATCGAATAGCGGGTCCTGAGAGCGGGGTGCCGGTCCGCGAGATACGCCAGCGACCGGGAGAGGACGTCCGGGTCCAGCGTGCCGCGGATTCGCCAGGCTACCGGGAGATTGTGGAGCGGCAGGTCCCCGACCAGCCGATTGACCAGCAGGAACCGCTCCTGGGCGAGAGAGAGCGGCGGCGGAACCTCGACGGCGATCGGCATCGGAACCTCCCGGTGTGGAGTCCGAGGCACGCAAGGGTAATGCCGCTCAGCCCGTCGGTCGAGGTCGTCGCGGGAATCCTTCTCGCGGCCCGGAACCGTCGCATCGCCCCGGCCGGTCCCGGCACGCTCGACCTGTCCGCGGTCTACAACTGGACCGAGAACGAGGTGACCCGGACGCGGACGCCGCCCGAGCTCGAGGGAACGGGCGCCGAGCTCTTCAGTCCTTTCCTCGAGGGCGGCCTGATCGAGCTCGAGAGGGGCCGACCCGAGTGGCGGAGCACGCTCGAGGGGCTCTGGTCCGACGAGCGGTTGAGCCTGCTCGGGCGGGTCTCGTTCTGGGGTCCGTTCACGTCGGTGCTCCTGGGGATCTGCGGGAGGCCTGCGTCCAGGAGTACGACTCGAAGACGCTCGTCGACGCCGAAGCGGGCTATCGGGTCAGCGAGTGGTTCCAGCTGGCCATCGGAGGCCGGAACCTGTTCGACGAGTTCCCCGACCGCGCGATCTTCGACAACAGCTTCGGGATCTTCAACTTCCCGTCGGCCTCGCCGTTCGGGTTCAACGGCCGCTACCTGTACGTGCGGACGGAGATCGAAGCCCCGTGGTAACGGGCCTATAGGCTCGGGCCTTCGACGATGCCGCCCTTCGGCGTCGTGAAGCGAACGCGACGGACGGTCGCGCGCGCGATGTCCGCCCAGCTCGCGGCGTCGAGCCGGAGCTCGACGGCTCCGCACGTCGGCACGTTGTCGATCGCAGGCTCCGACAGCGCGTTGACGAGCTCGGTCAGGCCGGGGTTGTGCCCGAAGAGGAACACGCGCTCGCGCCCGTCGTCGAGATCGCGGATGACCGCGAGGAGGTCGGCGGGGCGGGCCTCGTAGATCCGCTCGTCCGCGCGGATCTCGTCCACCGGATACCCGACCGCGTCGGCAACGATACGGGCCGTCGCGAGAGCGCGCGCGGCCGGGCTCGAAACGATGAGATCGGGCGCGCCGACGAAGTCCGCCAGCCGGCGCCCCATCCGGGGCGCGTCCCGCTTCCCGCGGGTGTTCAAGGGTCGGTCGCGGTCCGCGAGCGAGGCGTCCTTCCAGCTCGACTTGGCGTGGCGGACGAGGACCAGGGTCTTCATGCGACCGTCCCTCTAGGCTCCGCGTCGTGCGAGCGATAGGAATCGCTCGACCGTCGTTTCGAATTTCCGTCGCTGGCAGACCGGGCAGACGACTTTCGGATTCGGAACGTCGGCGCCGGACAGCATGACCTTCTCGCCGCCGCACTTTCCGCAGGAGATCCCCAGCTGAAGGCAGGGCGCCAGAAACGAGGATCTGACGTCCGGCAACTTCGCGGACAGAAGAGCGAATTGCTCCTGGCTGTACAGATTGGCGATCGCCAGCTCCCTCAGGCCGGTCAGCTCACCGATCGGAGAGAGGTCGCCGTCCTCCGCATATACGCCCGCCAGCCGCAGCGAGCGCAGCTTTCCCAGCGCCGCCAGAGGTCGGAGGCTCTTGACGACCTGGCGTTTCTTCGATGCGTCCCAGCTTGGGAGCGTCTCCAGCGTCAGATCTTCCAGGGCCCCGAGACCGGAGAGCGGGTCGAGAGAGTCCACACGCGGGAAGTGGGTCACGTGCAGGCGTCGCAAGCGTAGAAGCCCGCCGAGCGGCGCGAAGGAATCGGACCGGTAGTCCATGACCTCGAGGACGACGAGGTTCGGCAAGCGCGCGAGCTCCTCGAAACGCTCGAATCCCGTATTCCAGATCCGCAGCTCGAGAGCCTCGACGGATTCGAGCTCGCGCGGGATCGTTCGATCATCGTTCGAGAGGGAATAGGTACTTCCGTCCGCGCGCATCGGCGCACCTCGCCTCTCACGACTCACCGACCGTGGTGGAGGCAACCGGGATCGAACCGGCGACCTCCTGCTTGCAAAGCAGGCGCTCTCCCAGCTGAGCTATGCCCCCACCGCGGGGTCCGGCGTTGCGCCACCGAGCTCTCTCAAGATACCTCCGCGGAGCGCATCGCGGGAATCACGACGAGCCGGTACACGGCGAGCGCGCGCTCC
>DATBJO010000026.1:0-88634 GCA_036556305.1 Gemmatimonadota bacterium | reverse complement strand
ATGCCGGCGCATGCGTCTCTCCTTGGTTGCGGTACCGTCAAACCACCTCGCGCGAGACCTATTGCCTACTATGGAATCGGTCCCGTGTCAATCCCCTGCCGCGAAGCGCGCCTCCCGGGTTCGCCTCGGATCGGTGCCCAGCGCCTCTGTGGCCCGCCGCAGCGCGGCCCCTTATCGTGACCGCCCCGGAAGCCCGCAGCGACAAGGAGAGCCCGTGACGACCAAGACCATCGGCCTGGAGGACCTCGGCCTCGCGCCCCGGCACGACATCCACCACAACCTCGCGGCCCCGGCGCTCGTCGAGCACGCCATCCGGCGCGGCGAGGGAGTGCTCGTCCGGTCGGGCGCGCTCGCCACGAAGACGGGAGCTCGAACGGGCAGGTCTCCCGACGCGAAGTTCCTCGTCGACCACGCCGCGGTGCACGACGAGATCTGGTGGGGGGAGGTCAACCGTCCGATGCCGGTGGAGACCTTCGACCGCTTCCACCGCAAGGTCGCGGAGTACCTCGCCGGCCGTGAGCTCTACGTCTTCGACGGGTTCGCCGGGGCCGATCCCGAGTACCGGCTCCCCGTGCGGGTCGTCACCGAGACCGCCTGGCACAACCTGTTCGCGCACCAGCTCTTCCTCCGCCCCGGCCGCGCCGAGCTCGCCGGGCACGAGGCGGAGTTCACGATCCTCCATGCGCCCAATCTCGAAGCCGATCCGGCCGACGGCACCGGCTCCGGCGCCTACGTGCTCCTCGACCTGAGCCGCGGTCTCATCCTGATCGGCGGCACCCAGTACGCCGGGGAGATCAAGAAGTCGATCTTCAGCGTGATGAACTGGCTCATGCCGCATCGCGCGGTGCTGCCCATGCACTGCTCGGCCAACGTCGGCCTGGACGGCGACACGGCGCTCTTCTTCGGCCTCTCGGGGACCGGCAAGACGACGCTTTCCGCCGATCCGGAGCGACGACTGATTGGCGACGACGAGCACGGCTGGTCCACGAACGGCGTGTTCAATTTCGAGGGGGGCTGTTATGCCAAGTGCATCCGGCTCTCGCAGGAGAAGGAGCCCGAGATCTGGGCCGCGATACGGTTCGGATCCGTGGTCGAGAACGTGGTCGTCGACCCTACGACCCGCACGGTCGACTACGACGACGACTCGATCACCGAGAACACCCGTGTCGCCTACCCGGTGGACTTCATTCCCGGCGCGATGATCCCCGGAATCGGCGGCCATCCGCGCACGATCGTGTTCCTGACCGCCGATGCGTTCGGCGTGCTGCCGCCCATCGCGCGGCTCTCCCGCGACCAGGCGATGTACCACTTCATCTCCGGGTACACGGCGAAGGTCGCCGGCACCGAGGCCGGGGTCACCGAGCCCAAGGCGACCTTCTCGGCATGCTTCGGCGCGCCGTTTCTGCCCCTCCATCCGTCGCGCTACGCCGAGAAGCTCGGGAGGCGGCTCGACCAGCACGACACCGCGGTGTGGCTCGTCAACACCGGCTGGACCGGCGGGCCGTACGGCGAAGGTCGCCGCATGGACCTCAAGCACACCCGGGCGATGGTCTCGGCGGCGATCGCCGGCGAGCTCGATCGTGTCTCGTACACGCGCCACCCGGTGTTCCGCGTCGACGTCCCGAAACGGGTCCCGGGGGTGCCCGATCGCGTGCTCGACCCGCGCTCGACGTGGGAGGACGGAGCGGCCTACGACGCCAAGGCGAGCCAGCTGGCGGTGCTGTTCCGGAAGAACTTCGAGAAGTTCGGAACCGTGGCCAGCGAGATCGCGAAGGCGGGGCCGCGCGTCGGCTGAACGGTTTCGTCCCTCGAATGCCGGGGTCCGTCCCTCCCGCGTTGCCGTCCGTCGCCGGCGACGCTTGTTTGTCCAGGCGCTGCGAAGGACCATGGGCATCGTGAACGACCCCGCCACCCTCCGGCCGCGTCGCCTTCGGGCGGTCGGCCTCTACGTCGCCGCCTGGACGGCGATCGCGCTGTTCGTCGCCAGCCAGTGGCTGCTCTACAACCTCTACGACGCCGCACCGGAACCGGCGGGGCACCTCCTCGCGGTCGCCCTCACCGACTGGTACGTGCGGGCCCTGGTGGCCGCGCCCGTCGTGCTGCTCGCCCGGAAGGTCCTCTTCCGGACCGGATCCCGAGCGCGCGCCGCTCTGGTACACGTTCCGGCCTCGATCGTGTTCGCGCTCACCAAGATCACGATCTGCTGGTGGCTCGGAACGTGGCTGCCCTGGCTCCAGCCGGTGGGGTTCCTCCCGCTCCTGCTCGGCGAGATCCACCTCGACATCGCGATCTACTGGATCCTTCTCGTTCTCGTTCAATGGCGCGAGTCGCGGCGCAGGCTCCGCGAGCGGGAGCGCGAGGCGGGTCGGCTCGCGCTCCAGGCATCCGAGCTCGAGGCGCGGCTGGCGCGAGCGCAGCTCGACTCGCTGAAGATGCAGCTGCAGCCGCACTTCCTCTTCAATACGCTCCATTCCGTCTCGGCGTTGATCCACGAAGACGACGAGGCCGCGGACCTCATGATCGCCAGGCTGAGCGACTTCCTGCGCCTCGTCATCGAGCACGCCGGCGCCCAGGAGGTGGCGCTGGTCCAGGAGCTCGACTTCCTCCAGCGCTACCTCGAGATCCAGCAGGTGCGCTTCCAGGATCGGCTGCACGTCTCCCTCGACGTGGCTCCGGACGCGCTCGACGCGATGGTGCCGAACCTGGTCCTGCAGCCGCTGGTGGAGAACGCGATCCGGCACGCGGTCGAGCCGCGTTCGGCCGGCGGTCACGTGAGGATCTCGGCGACGCGACACGGCGAGGCCCTGCGGCTGAGCGTCCGGGACGACGGTCCCGGGCTGCGCCACGGGCCGTCACCGGGCGCGGGGCTGGGGATCTCCAACACGCGCGCCCGTCTGGAGCATCTCTACGGAGAGCGCCAGGCGCTCGAGATCGGCGACCACCCCGAGGGAGGCGTGCTCGTGACCGTCACGTTCCCGTGGCGGCTCCGCGAAGCGGCAACGGCCGCTTGACGCTCCCGATTCGCGCCCTGGTCGTCGACGACGAGCCGCTGGCGCGCCGGCGGCTTCGGTCCCTGCTCCGCGAGGAAACGGACATCGAGGTCGTCGGGGAGTGCGGCGACGGGAGCGCCGCCGCGACGCAGATCGAGGCGCTGGCCCCGGATCTCGTCTTTCTGGACGTGCAGATGCCGGAAGCCGACGGATTCGACGTCCTCGAAGCGGTCGGCGTCGAGCGGATGCCGGTCGTCGTGTTCGTGACCGCCCATGACGACTACGCGCTGAAGGCCTTCGAGGTGCACGCTCTGGACTACCTGCTCAAGCCGTTCTCCCGGCAGCGATTCAAGGCCGCCGCGGCCCGCGCGCGCGAGGAGATCCGGCGGCGCCGCGCGACCGGCCCGACGGGGTTGAACGAGCTCGCGGCGCTCGTCCGCGAGCTGCATGGTGCCGGGCGGCGTCCCGAACGCCTCGTCGTGAGGGATGGCGGTCGGGTGTCGTTCATCCGCGTCGACGAGATCGACTGGATCGAAAGCGAGGGGAACTACCTCCGGATCCACGTCGGGCCCGAGACGCACCTGCTGCGGGGAACCATCAAGGGATCCGCCGAACGCCTGGATCCCGGGAGCTTCCTGCGCATCAGCCGCTCGACGATCGTGAATCTCGATCGCGTGCGCGCGGTCTACCCCTGGACCCGCGGCGAGCTGGTCGTCGTGATGCGCGACGGAACTCAGATCCCGACGACCGGCGAACACGGCCGTCGGCTGCGCGAGCGGTTGAAGGCCGGGCTGTAATCGCGTGCTCCCCTGAACGGCAGCGAATCGTCCCCGTTCCGATCGCATCCGTCCCTCGCTCGTTGACGCGTCCCCCGTCCCCGATAAGCTCCCCCGACTCGTGCTCGGCGTCGGATATCGCCTCAGCGAAAGGACGTCCCCCTTGCATCGCATCGCCAGGCTCGCCCTGCTCGGGCTGCTCGCCCTCGCACCCGGTCGGGCGGCCGCACAGACGGCGGCGGCCGATTCGGAAGCCATCCGTCAGGCCGCGCTGGACTACATCGAGGGCTATTACCAGGGCGACGCGGCGCGCATGGAGCGCGCCCTGCACCCCGAGCTCGCGAAGCGGATCGTGCGCTCGGATTCCACCGGCGCCACCTGGCTCTCTACGATGGGGGCCTCGCAGCTCATCGCAGGGACCCGCGCGGGCCATGGCCGCGAGATCCCGCCCGCGCAGCAGAAGACCGACGTGACGATCCTCGACGTGTACCACGACGTTGCGAGCGCGAGGATCGACGCCGGCGCCTGGATCGACTACCTGCACCTCGCGCGCGTCGAGGGCCGCTGGGTGATCGTCAACGTCCTGTGGGCCCTGCCGCCGGCGGAGGCTCCGTGACGCCGCGCGGCCTGATCATGGTGGCGGCCGTCCCGATCGCGATCGGCGCGCTGTTCGCGCCGCCCGGGCTCCCGCCGGGGCCCGGGCCGCTCGACCGCACGATCTCGGGCCCGATGGAGACCTCCCGGACGCCGGCCTACGCCCGGCTCGTCGCGCGCCACGTGCGCGAGGGCACGATCGAGGGTGTGCGGCTGCGTGTGGTCGATTACGAGGCGATCTCCCGGGACCCGGACTTCGGCCTGGCGCTCGCGGAGCTCGCCGAAGCGCGGCCCGGCGAGATGTCGCGCGACGACCGGATGGCGTTCTGGATCAACGCCTACAACCTGCTCGCGATCCGCCTCGTGGTCGACGGCTACCCCGTCGGGAGCATCCGCGATCTCGAGACCGGCGACGAGGACGTCTTCGAATCGGCGGCCGGAACGGCCGGCGGGAGGCTCGTGAGCCTCGGCGAGATCGAGCACGTGATCCTCAGGCGCCAGTTCCGCGATCCTCGGATCCACTTCGCGCTGGTGGCGGCGGCGGTCTCGTGTCCCGACCTGCGCGCCTACGACGGCGCGCGACTCGACGCGCAGCTCGAGGGAGCGACCCGCACCTTCCTGGCGGACGAGAACCGCGGCGTGCGTCTCACCCGGAGCGGCGCCCAGGTCTCGCAGCTGTTCCACGCGTTCCACGAGGACTTCGGGGCGGTCGGCGTCGTCGCCTTCATCCGGGCCCACGCGCCCGCGAGCGTCGCCGCCGGAGTCGCGGGCCTGCGGGATCACGACCTCGGGAGCCTTCCATACGATTGGAGCCTGAACGATCGGGCCCGCGCTTCGCTCGCGATGTCACCGTAACGCGTCGGACGGGGAGTCGCGCGCCGCGTCCTCGCGCCAGGCTGGGAGCGCCGCATTGGCGGGCTCGAAGGGACCTTCGGGGTTGCGGACGTGGGTCCATGCGTGGATCACCACGACCCGTGCGCCGGGGGTCGCGCGGCTCGGGACGGCCGCGGAATGGCTCGACACGAGCTCCTCCGCCACCGTGCCGGCGTGAGCGTGCCAGCGGGCTCCCGGCGGCGGGGCCGGCGGGCTTTCTCCGGGTTCCACGACGAGCGCGTAGGCGACCCCCGCGAGCTCTCGCCTTCCCCCGCGCGTCGCGTAGACCAGGATCGACGGCTGATCGGGATCGAAGATGCCGCGAGCGATCGTCCTCCAGCGGACCCAGTGCTCCCCCATCTCGGCGGTCTCGGGCCCCACGCGCGTGAAGCCCTCGGCCGTCGCCCGTTCGGGGTCGGCGTACCGCGCGGCGGCCGCCCGCGCGCGCGCCAGGAACTCCGCGGGATCACGAGCGGACGTCTCCCTCCCGTCCCCGAGGGCCGCGCGGATATCCGGGGTCATGCCCTGCGGGAAGCGGCACAGCAACCGGAGGCGATCGATCTGCTCGCGTCGAGGGGGCCTCCCATCCTCCAGCTTCAGATCCTCGAACTGCTCGACCTCGAACTCGTCGATCTCCCGCCAGCTGAGGCGCCGAATCCCCACGCCCGCCCAGACGTCCAGTCCCTGCTCGTCCACCGCGAGCAGCTCCGCGTGCAGCGACTCCTCCGGCAACTCGATCTCCACGAAAGCGCCGCCCGGTCGACCCTCCTGCCGGTATCGCCCGGGTCCCAGCGTGCAGGCCGACGACGCGAGCCACAGGAGGCCGAGCATGAGGGAGGCGGAGCAGAGTCGGGGATTCATCGGACGGGTATGCGCGCGGCCCAGAACTCCCGCTCGAAGGAGTCCTTCCGCTCCGCCCAGCGGTCGAGCGTCCGCTCCAGCGCGTCGTCCGACGGCTCGAACGGAGGACCGCCCGATGCCGCACGTCGAATCCACTCGCCGCGGATCCACTCCACGTAGTACCCCTGAGCCGCCAGCAGCAGCGTGCGCTCGCGCCCGGCAGGCCGGGGTCCGACGTCGAAGGTCAGGGCGTGGCTCTGTCCGGGCCGGACCATCAGATACTCGCCGTCCGGACGCGCGAGATGGCGCAGGGCCCTGGAGTCCGCCGCACCGGACTCCGGCTCGACGGAGTGCAGCGGCACGGTCCGCGCTTCGGGCCGCCGCATGGCGACCCCGATCTCCACGCGATCGATTCTCCACTGGTCCGCGAGGAACGAGAGCCGGAGCCGACCGTCCGGGGGGGCGGGAACGACGACGGCGAGCTCCTTCCAGGCGATCGGGCCCGCGTCGGCCACGCGCGCGACTTCGGTCCATCCATCGGCGCGACGCACCTCGATCCTGAGTCCCATGCGCTCGTAGTACCAGCGGCCGAGCCTGGCCGCCTCTCCCACCCTCTCGAGGTCTCGTCCGATCCAGTCCAGGGCCCGCGCTCCCTGGGAACCCAGCATGACGTCGTAGAGGAGCACGGTGTTGAGGAGGCTGTTCCGCAGCCTCAGAATGACGGCCACGCTGTCGACGCCGGCGGGGGTCCGTGCCGAGAGCTCGATCCAGTCCGCGGGATCCGCCGCGGTGGCTCCGCTCAGCACCTCCGGGGCGGTGGAGTACGCGCGATCGTCCGGCGTCGCGAGTGTCGTCAGCACGTCGCGCCCGCTGCGGTCGCGCGCGGATTCGATCGGAATCCGGCCTCCGAACGCGAGCGGCCGGTCGTCCGCGTCGGGCAGGACCGTCTCGTCCGCCGCGTGGAGGACCTCCAGCACCTCGACGTGGTTCACGTAATGCGTCTCCAACGCCTCGTTCCGCATCTCGAGGACCAGGCGCCCGGTCGAGTCCGGAAGCGCAGTCAGACGATCCACGTCACGGGATTCGAACAGAGGCGCGATGCTGTACGAGAACGCCTCCGCCTGGAGCACGGGGCGGCCGCCTTCGTCCGCATAGAAGGTCGGGCACGATCCGAACAGCGCCTTGAGGACCGCGAAGCCGGCGGCGACTCCCAGAGCCGTCGCGGCCGTGGAATAGACCGCGGTCTCGAGACCCTTGAGACCGCTCGTGAAGCTCTCCATGGCCGCCACCGAATCGAGCGGGACGCGCTCGACCGGCCCGACATACCGGAGCGCCGGGGTGAAGCGTAGGCCCGGTCCCGTGAGCGAATCCGTTCCGACGCGAACGCCCTTTTCGTAGACGATCACCGAGCCATCGAGGAGATGCGCCTTGGCCGCCGACTCCACCGGCACCGCCGCTTCGCCCGCCGCCGGCCGCGTGATCGGCTCGACGGCGATCGGACGGTACACGACGCAGGCCAGGGTCGTCGCGGCGAGAAAGAAGAGGAAGGGCTCAGGGCGCACGAAGGGTCTGAGATTCTTTGTACCACGGAATCGGTCAGGCTGTCAAACCGCGGCGGCTCCCATCGATCAAGATCAGCAAACGCGCTCGAGGATCTGGTCGCGGTCCTGGCCCACCGACACGCGCCGGATCGGAACCCCCACGAGCTCCTCGATCCGCTCGAGATAACGCCGGGCCTCGATCGGCAGATCGGCCCACGATCGGATCGCGGCGATCGAGGACTCCCAGCCCACGTGCTCCTCGTAGACCGGAACGCAGCGTTCGAGCAGGGCGAGATTGGCCGGAAACTCGTCCAGCTCTCCCGACCCGTCGCCGTTCGCGGGGCGATACCCCTTACACAGCCGCACGGTCTCGAACCCGTCGAGAACGTCGAGCTTGGTCACCGCGAGCTCGGTCAGGCTGTTGATGCGCGCCGCGTAGCGGACGACAACGGCGTCGAACCAGCCGCACCTCCGTGGCCTTCCGGTCGTCGCTCCGTACTCGCCCCCCGCTTCGCGCAACCGCTCCTGGAGCGGGCTCTCGACCTCGGTCGGCAGCGGCCCGTTTCCGACGCGTGTCGAGTACGCCTTCACGACGCCGATGACGTCGTCGATGTACTTCGGACCGAGACCCACGCCGATCACGGCGCCGCCCGCCGTCGTGCTGGAGGACGTCACGTACGGATAGGTTCCGTGATCGATGTCGAGCTGCGAGCCCTGGGCGCCCTCGAGCAGGACCTGACGACCGGCCGCGAGATGAGCGGCGACCCGCTGCGAGACGTCGGTGGCCCGGGCGAGCAGACGCTTGCGCCACGCCTCGATCCCGTCCAGCACCTCGTCGACCTCGATCGCGGCATCCGAGCCGAGGAGCGAGAGGGCGGCGCGCTTGAGCTCCGCGCCTTCGTCGATCAGCGAGCGAAGCCGTTGCGGATCGGCGCAATCCGCGACTCGGATCCCCGTCCGGCCCACCTTGTCCTCGTACGCCGGACCGATGCCGCGCCCGGTCGTTCCGATCGCCTTCTCTCCGCGGCTTCCTTCCTTCGCCGCGTCGAGCGCCTTGTGCCAGGGCAGGAGCAGGTGCGCGCGACTCGAGACCCAGACGCGCGACTCCGCGTCGATGCCGCGCTCCGCCAGGAGGTCGATCTCGCGGAAGAATTCGGCGGCGTCGAGCACGACCCCGTTTCCGAGCAGGCATTCCTTGTCGGGGTGCAGCACTCCGCTCGGCACCTGATGGAGGATGAACTCCTCACCCTCCGCGACGACCGTGTGGCCGGCGTTGGCGCCGCCCTGGTAACGGGCCACCACGTCCGCCCGCTCGGCCAGAACGTCCACGATCTTCCCCTTGCCTTCGTCGCCCCACTGGGCGCCCACGACTACCTGACAGGTGCCGCGCGATCGAGTCATCCGAATACCTCGCAAAAAGAAAAGCGCCGTCGGGGGAGCCCCGTCGGCGCATCCTCCGCAGAAACTGCTCCTCTCGGATGCGGGCGTCAAATGCTCGCGCTTTCCGCTTGTGCCCCGGGTCCCGGGATGCTTGCTTAGTGTCCATGCCCGCCGCCCTCAAGCCTTCGCTCAACTGGCTGCTGCCGCTGACGCCGGTCGCGATCGTCCTGCGGTTCGTCGCGCCCGACGCGCATGTCTGGCTCTTCTTTCTCGCGGGCGTCGCGATCATCCCGCTCGCGGGATGGATGGGGAAGGCGACCGAGCATCTCGCGGCGCGCACCGGCGAGGGGATCGGCGGGCTCCTCAACGCGACCTTCGGAAACATGGCGGAGATCATCATCGCCATCATGGCCCTTCGCGAAGGGCTGACCGAGATCGTGAAGGCTTCGCTGACCGGCTCGATCATCGGCAACTCGCTCCTCGTCCTCGGCGCGTCGATGCTGTGCGGCGGACTGAAGTTCAAGCGGCAGGAGTTCAATCCCGCCGGAGGCCGCACGCGCGCGACGCAGCTCACGCTGGCGGCCATCGCGCTCCTCGTCCCCGCCGTCTTCCACCAGCTGGCGGGACCCGCGGGGCCGGCGCGGGAAGGGGCCCTGTCGATGGAGATCAGCGTCCTGCTCCTCGTGGTGTACGCGCTCGCGCTCCTCTTCTCGCTCCACACGCACCAGCGGTATTTCACCTGGGAGGCCGCGGAAGCCGTCCGCGTGGAAGAAGAGGAGCACGAGCCGTGGAGCCTCAGGCGCGCGCTCCTCATCCTCGTCGGGGCGACCGCCGGCGTCAGCGTCCTCGCCGAGATCCTCGTCGCTTCCGTCGAGACGACCGCGGCGACGCTCGGCATGACCGAGGTCTTCGTCGGCGTCATCGTGGTCGCGATCGTCGGCAACGCCGCAGAACACTCGACCGCGATCCTGATGGCCCTCGAGGACCGCATGGAGCTGGCGATGGGGATCGCGATCGGGAGCGCGACTCAGATCGCGCTCTTCGCGGCTCCCGTCCTCGTGCTCCTCAGCTACGTCGTCGGGCCCGCTCCGATGGATCTCGTGTTCACGCCCGCCGAGGTCGTGGCGGTCGTCGTGTCGGTCGTCATCGTGGGGCAGGTCGCCGAGGACGGCGAGTCGAACTGGCTGGAGGGGGTGCAGCTCCTGGCGGTCTACCTGATCCTGGCGGTCATGTTCTATTTCCTGCCCGAGACGCTGCACGCGGTGGAGTAGCCCGCGTTCGAAAGAGAGGCACGTCGCCGCCCCCGGCGGACGGGCCGTCTCCGGCGGCCTGCCTAGTACCCCGTGGGCGCGTCGAGGAACACGGTCTCCAGCCCGAATCTCTCGGACAGATGGTCGCCCAGAGCCCGCACGCCGAGGGTCTCGGTCGCGTAGTGACCGGCGAAGACGACGTTCACGCGCCACTCCCGCGCCTGGTGGACCGCGGTGTGGCTCGTCTCGCCGGTGACGAACGCGTCGGCGCCGGCCAGCGCGGCCTCGGGCACGAGGTCGGCCGCCGCACCAGACACGACGGCGAGGGTCCGGATCGCGTCCGGCCCGAACGGAAGCACGTCCGGGCGCGCGCCGAGGAGGGCCTCGAGCCGCGCGGCCAGGGCCGCCCGGCCGGTCGCTTCGGGGAGGCGTCCCAGCACCCCGATCGAGCGATCGCCCCAGCGGCCGAACGGCCGGCGCTCCCCGAGCCCGAGGAGGCGCGCCAGGACCGCGTTGTTCCCGACTTCGGCGTGCGCGTCGAGCGGGAGATGCGAGACGTACAGGCTCATCCCGGCGTCGAACAGCGCGCCGAGCCGGTCCCTGAGCGGCCCCGTCACGGGCTCGACGCGTCCCCAGAACAGACCGTGATGGGCGATCAGCATCTCGGCCCCCGCCTCGGCCGCCATCGCGATCGTCGCGAGCGCGGTGTCGGTGGCGAGCGCGACGCGCCGCACGCGGTCCGCGCCCTCCACCTGGAGCCCGTTCAGGGACTTGTCGTTCCAGCCGGCGACGTCGAGGTAGGTGTCGAGGTAGTCGACCAGCACGTCGCGGTCCGCTTCGCGGCTCACTCGGCCGAGCTGATCGAGAACGCGCGTCCGCCCGATTCGCCGGTCAGACGATAGGTCTGCCCGTCCGATTCGAAGGTCCACGTGTCGAACGCGGCGTCGAGCGCGGCGCGCTGGAGGGCCCACGACTCGGTGGCCCGGAATTCGTCCTCCGACGGGTACGCTCCATGCGTCTCGCGGACGCCCTCGAGCGCCGTCTGGACGTCGAACAGGAGGAGGCGCGGGTTTCCCGCGAGCTCGCGGGCCTGCTGCTCCGGCGGAGGCGCGCCGGCTCCCGGCAGATCGGTCGCCTCGCCGAGCGGCTGAGGCGCGGGCTGGGATTGCGAATCCGATCCCGAGCCTCCGCACGCGGCGGCGAGGCAGACGAAGGCGGCGCAGGCCGCGAGGATGAGCGTGCGCCACGCGATCTTCCACGCGCCTTCCTTGCGGGCCAGGACGAGGAGGTCCTTGCCGCTCTCCCGCTGGACCTCGCCCTGCCGCTCGTACTCCACGGTCCACCCGGTGAGGCTCACCGCGGTGTCGCCGAAGACCTCGATCATCGGGGGCTCCGAATCGAACTTCAGGAGTCGGGACTCCGCGAGAAACTCCGCGTAGCTCGCGATGATGGGATCACGACCCTCCATGCGCTGCTCGAGATCGGGACTCACGAGAACCGCCGCTTCCAGGAAGCACTCCCGAAGCTCCTCGAACCGGCCTTTCGTCCAGGCGGTCTCGAGCCGACCCAGGAACTTGACGATCTCGCGGCGCGCTTCGCGATCGGCGGCGGTGGTCATCGCGGCTCAAGATAGGTCGACCCCGGCGACCCGCAACGCGGCCGCGATCTCCGCGCGCGCTTCGGCGCCGACCGGCGCGAGCGGCGGGCGCGGTGGCCCTCCGCCCGGCCAGCCGCGGTGGTCGAGCGCGGCCTTGATGCCGGGGACGCCGAAGCGCGCCCCGAGCGCGGCGGCCAGGGGGGCGATGGCGCGCTGCGCCGCCGCAGCCGCGTCGTCGTCTCCCGCGCCGTGGGCGTCGAGGATCGCGAGCGCGGCTTCCGGCGCGGCGTCGGCGACGGCGAGGATCGCCCCGTCGGCTCCGGCGTGCAGGGCTTCCAGCGTCAATGCCCCGCTCCCGTTCAGGATCGAGAATCGCTCGCCCGCGGCCGCCCGCAGGGCGCGCTGGAGCTCGATGTCGCCGGCCGACTCCTTGATGCCGGCGAGCGTCCCCTCGGCCGCGAGCTCGCACAGGAGCTCGGCGCCGGGATCGACGTGACTCCGCTGCGGGATGTGGTAGGCGAGGACCGGCAGGCCGCACCCGTGGGCGACCGCGCGGTAGAAGGCCGCGAGCCCGTCGCGTCCGAGCGGATAATAGCGCGGCGGAAGGCAGAGGAGCGCGTCGGCCCCGACCGCCTCCGCGCGCCGGGCCGACGCCAGGGTCGCGCGCAGGCTCTCGTGTCCGACCTGCGCGACGAGCGCCCGACGCGGACCCAGCGCGGAGCGCGCCGCCGCGAGCAGCGGCGGCTCCTCGTCCGCATCCAGCATCGGACCCTCTCCGCTCGTCCCGAAGAGCACGATCCCGGCGAGCGGCCAGCGCTCGTAGACCTCGATCTGCGCGGCGAGTCTCTCGGGCGAGGGTTCGCCGCTTGGAAGGAATGGGGTCGTGATCGGACACAGGAGGCCACCGAGCGGGGCGCCGGAATCCGGCGTCACTCGTTGACCTTGACGTCCCTGACGCCTTCCAGCTCGAGGATGCCGGCGATCAGGGCGTCGCGCTTGCGAGTCGGCAGCGAGAGCGCGAAATCGAACCTGAGTCCCGAGTCGTCGCGCTTCAGGGCGAAGTCGTCGAGCGAAAGCCGCTCGCGTTCGGCCAGCTCGTTGATCTCGTCGATCAACGCGGGCCGGCGCGCGGCGAGAACGTGGAAGTAGACGAAGCGCCGGCGCGGGGTGAGATGGGTCTCGAGCCATCCCAGGACGACCAGCGTCGCGAGGATGATGACCGTCGTCGCGATCGCGTACGCGTAGACGCCGGCGCCGATCGCGAGGCCGACGCCCGCCATGACCCAGATCGTGGCCGCCGTCGTGAGCCCGTGGACGGATCCCCGTGCCTGGATGATGGTGCCCGCGCCGAGGAAGCCGACTCCGGAGACGACCTGCGCCGCGATCCGGCCCGGATCGGCGATGTTGACCTGCCGCTCGGCGTAGGTCAGCGCCACGTGGATCGAGACCATCGTCATCAGAGTCGAGCCGACGCAGATCAGGATGTTCGTCCTGAGGCCCGCCGGCTTGTCGTGGAGCTCGCGCTCGATGCCGATCGCGGCACCGCACATCGTCGAAAGCGCCAGCTTGATCCACATGTCGGCGGACGCGAAGTCCATCGGGAGATCAGCGGTCGCCGATCGCGCTGGGATCGCGTGACCGTCGGTAGACCCGGAAGCGCTCGAGCACGGCGGAGAGCCCGGCGTACGAGCGGATGTCGCAGAGATCGCAGAGATCGTCGAAGACTTCGATCGCCTCCCAGCGGCCGTGCTGGTCGGAGAAGAAGTCACGCGCCTCGAGGGCTTCGAGCAGGAACGGGGTCCGATACTCGGGCTCGCGCGGACCCGTCTGGGGCCGGACGATCCGGTCGATCAGGTAGAGATCCTGGAGGACGACCTCGGGATCGACGTCGGATCCCATGCGGTCGAGCCGTTCGAACAGCAGGTCTTCCACGCGGACGCACTCTCCGGCTCGGGTCGGAAGCCGAAGATAGAGAGCGACCCGGAGCGGGCAAGAGCGCCCGAGCGCGGCGCTCAGGTCGTTCGCAGCCAGAGCCGTTCGAGCCGCTCGGGCGACACTCCGGCCCGGTACCCCAGGCGCAGCGTCCACATGAGCCCCATCGTCCGCGCGACCCCGTGCGAGAGCCAGCGTCGGGCGCTCGTCTCGAGCGGTCCGCGGCAGACGGCCGGCCGCCCCGCGCGTTCGATGGCGGCGGCGAGAGCGACGTCCTCGAACAGCGGCCACGCGGGGAATCCGCCGGCGGCCCGGAACACTTCCCGCCGGACGAACAGGCCCTGATCCCCTGTGCCCCGCCGCGTCGCGCGGGTTCGCAGGTTGATCCCGCGCTCGATCCACGGAACGAGCGGATGCGCGGATCGCTCCTCGGCCGGAAACGCGATCCGGAAGCAGCCGCCGGGCGCGCCGCCGGCGAGCGCGCTCTCGATCTCCGCCACGGCCGCCGGGCCGGGGACGCTGTCGGCGTGCACGAACCAGAACGCGTCGCCGGCGGCCTCGCGCGCGCCCGCGTTCTGCTGCGAGGCGCGACCGCGCTGGGCTTCGATCACGATCGCTCTGCGGGTGGCGAGCTCGCGCGTCCCGTCCGCGGAGCCGCCGTCGACGACGATCACCTCGTGAGGCCGAGGGTCGCATCGCTCGAGGGCGTCGAGCAGTCCGGGAAGGCGCTCGGCCTCGTTCCAGGCCGGCACCACGACGCTCACCCGCGTCCCGCCGATCACTCCGCGTCCGCGCTCTCCACCGGGCCGTCGCACGGAACCCGGAACCGGAACGTGCTTCCGTCCGCGCGTGGGGACTCGGCCCAGATGCGACCGCCGTGCAGCTCCACGAGGTGCTTGCAGATCGCGAGGCCCAGGCCGACGCCGCCGTAGCTCCTGGCGGAACCCACGTCGACCTGATGGAACGGCTGGAACACGTCCTCCAGCATGTCGGGAGGGATGCCGACTCCCTGATCCGTGACGCTGCCCTCCAGCTGCCCGTCCAGAATCCGGGCCCCGACGCGGATGACCCCGCGAGGCGAGAACTTGATGGCGTTCTCCACGAGGTTCAGGTAGACGCGGTAGATCTTGTCCGGATCCAGCCAGCACGGAGGCATGTCCCGCTCCACCTCGAGCTCGACGTCCAGGGCGGCCTCCTCCAGCAGCGGTCGAACGGTCTCGATCACGTTGTCGAGGAGGACGGGCACCGCGACTTCCTGCGGCCGCAGGACATCGCCTCCTTCGCGCTGACTGGCGAACGCCAGCAGCCGCGTGATCATCTCCAGCAGATGATGACTGTTCCGCGAGATGTTCTTGATGACCCGCCGTTGCTCCTCGTTGAGCGACCCGCACATCTCGTACTCGAGCACCTCGGTATTCGCGATGATCGACGTGAGCGGCGTCTTGAGCTCGTGGGTGGTATTCGAAAGGAACTCCGTCTGCCGGCGATTCGCGGACTCGAGCTCCGCGTTCATCCGCTGGAGCTCCTTCATCATCTCCCGGACTTCGCGCTCCGCATCCCGCTGCTCGGAGATATCGACCAGCGAATAGCGCCAGGCCGCCGATCCGCGCCATTCGACCGCATCCGCATGCGCGATGACGGGCACTTGTTGACCGCGCCCATCGACGAAGTCGATCTCCACCTTCGCCGCGGGCTTGCCGGGTGGAAGGAATCGCAGCGGATTGTCGTCGCGCAGCTGGGCGAGCGTACGGCCGGACCGCTCGCGGAGTGCCCGGTTCGCGAACACGATCGCACCGTCCATGACGACGCAGATCATGTTCGGATCTTCTTCGAGCAGACGCTCGAGATCGCTCGCCTGCGAGCGCTCCGCGCGGGAGCGGTGGAGAAGCCATATGGTAAGGGCGAGCGCCGCGAGCAGCAGAAAGGAAAGTGCGGCGAGAAACGGGCTTTCGAAGATCGGCATGGCGGGTCCGGTGCGCGGTCCGCGCCCTGCGACTCCGGACGCGGACCGCGCCTAACGGCTCAGTCCCACTCCTCCTCTTCGTCTTCTTCCCAGTCGCTTTCGACCAATTCGAACTCCAGCGGCGACGTGCTCGTGACCTCGAGCTCGCATCCGCATTCGGGACATTCGATCACTTCACCCTCTTCGAATTCATACGGTTCACCCTCTATCTCGGCATCGCATTCCGGACAGTATGCCAAGGACCCACCTCCTTTTCCCGGTTCGAAGGTCCGTTATTATACCACCCCCCGGGCGCGTGTCTAGGCACCTGAACGGCCCGTCAAGTGCCCACCAGGCGGGCCAGGATCGAGCGCGCCTGGGCCTCGTCGTCGGTCCCGTCGATGATCGCTCTTCCGTCGCGGAACAGGTTGACGGTCACGCCGTTCCGCCGTGCGCGAAGCATGTGCTCGCCGACCTCCACGTCCCATTCGTCCCCGATCCGCGCGGCCACCGCCGCCAGCGAGGGGCGGCTCTCCCCCCGCGGCAGGATCTGGATCGCATTGCGGCCGCAGAGCCGGGCGGCGCGCGAGCCCCGACGACCCTCGAGCCATGCGAAGTCCGCCGCGTCGCAAGCGGGACATCCGTCTCGCGGTCCACCGGTCTTCACGATCGTGAACGAATCTTCCCATCCGTCGTAGCGCAGGAGTCCGGCGAGGAGCCGGTCGCGGGCACCGACCAGGAGCTTCATCGTCTCCGCGGTCTGCACGCCGGCGACGACGACCGCGGCCGCTCCCAGCACGCCCGCGGTCTCGCAGGTCGGAAGGCTGCCGGTCTCGGGCGGCGTCTCGAAGACACATGCCAGGCAGGCGGTCTCGTGCGGAACGATCGGCATCACGAGCCCGCCGGTACCGATGACGCCCGCATACACCCAGGGCACGCCCTCCCGCACGGCCCAGTCGTTGATCAGGTAGCGGGTTTCGAAGTTGTCGGTGCCGTCGCACACGACGTCCGCGCCGGCCAGCAGGTCTTCCGCGGTGCCGGCGCGCAGGTCGTCCACGACCCCCCGCACTTCGATTTCGGGATTGATCGCCGACAGCGCGCGCTGGGCGGCGACCGCCTTCGGCACCGCCACCTCCGCGTCCCGATCGCTGAACAGGATCTGGCGCTGCAGGTTCGCGCGCTCCACGAAGTCGCGGTCGATGATCGTCAGCCGCCCCACCCCCGCGCGGGCCAGGAGCTGGGCCTGAACCGACCCCAGCGCGCCGCAGCCGACGACCACGGCGTGCGAGCGGCCGATGGCCTCCTGCCCGGCGTCGCCGATCTCGGGGAGAATGCGCTGGCGCGAGTACCGATCAGAGCCCACGCCGCAAAGGTAGAGGGCCGCGTATATTCGCGGCCATGAGCGATGCCGCGCGGGTGGTCGTGACCGGAATGGGAGCGGTGAGCCCGAACGGGCTGGGGCGCGGCGCCTTCTGGCGCGCCTGCGCGAAGGGCGAGAGCGGGACCGGGCCCATCACGCTGTACGACGCTTCCGACCACGACTGCCGCGTGGCCGGCGAGGTCAAGCGGTTCGACGTGGACGCGCACCTCCCGGCCAAGACGCGGCGCTACGGGATGCGGGTCGTCGCCATGACGCTGGCGGCGACCGCCGAGGCGCTCGTCGATGCCGGCATCGAATCTCCGAAGCTGACCGACGACGAGCGCCGGCGGACGGGCGTGATCCTCGGGACCGGTGCGGCCGGGATCGCGTTCGGCGAGGAGCAGTACGAGGTCTACTACCGCCAGGGCGCGCGGCGCGTGAGCCCGTACAGCATCGTGGCCACGTTCGTGGGGATGCTCTCGAGCGAAGTCTCGATGGAGCACGAGCTGCGCGGGATGAGCCACGTCGTGTCCACCGGCTGCACGTCGGCCTCGGACGCGATGGGCTACGCGCTCCAGTCGCTTCGCGGCGGGCGGATCGACCGTGTGGTCACCGGAGGCGCCGAGGCGTGCATCGTCCCCGGCATCATGGCCGGCTTCGCGCGCATGGGGACGATGACGTGCCGCAACGGCGATCCGACGCGCGCTTCGCGACCCTTCAACGTCGATCGCGACGGATTCGTGATGGCCGAGGGCGCCTGGATCCTCGTGTTCGAGACGCTGGCGAGCGCGCGTCGTCGCGGAGCGACGCCGCTCGTCGAGGTGCTGGGCTACGGCACGACCTGTGACGCCTACCACCGCGTGCGGCCCGAGCCGACCGGCGAGGAGGCCGCGCGCGCGATCCGGCGCGCGCTCGAGGAAGCGGACGTCGCGCCCGGGCGGATCGACTACGTCAACCTCCACGGCACCGCGACCGAGCTCAACGACCGCATCGAGACGCGCGCCGTGCGGCTCGCGTTCGACGGCCACGCCGAGCGGCTGCCGACGTCCGCGCTCAAGTCGATGACCGGACACCCTCAGGGCGCGTGCGGCGCGGCCGGTCTCGTCGAGACCATCGAGGCGATGCGCGAAGGATGGCTCCCGCCGACGATCAACTACGACAAGCCCGATCCCGCCTGCGACCTCGACTACGTGGCGAACGAGGGCCGCGCAGCGGACATCGAGCACGCGGTGGTCAACTGCATCGCGTTCGGCTCGAAGAACTCGGCGCTGGTCGTCCGCCGCTGGGACGGCCGCTGAGGTCCCGGATCGTCAGGGCTGACGCCTCAGGCTGGCTTCACTCCAGAATCAGAGGGCGAACGGCACGGGCGTAAAACACAGAACGAACGCCGCCACCGCCAGCCACCCCGCCGCCTTCCGCGCCGGGTCGAGCTCGAGGTGAGGATCGAGCACCGAGGGATGCCGGATGCGGATCAGGACCAGGATCAGCGCCGCCCACACGTACCACCCCTGCCACCACCAGCCCATGATCAGGATCGCGACGAAGAATAGCCACCCGATCGCGTGCTGGCGGCGGCCGAGCAGCGAGTAGACGACGTGACCCCCGTCCAGCTGCCCGACCGGCAGCATGTTGAGGGCGGTGACGAGGAGACCGATCCATCCGCTGAACGCGACGTTGCTGAGGTAGAGCTCCTGTCCGTCCGCGATCGGCGGACCGAAGAGCGCGATGATCGCCTTGAAGACGAGCGGCTCGCCGAGCAGGATCCCGGCCCCGGTCTGCGCCGGGAGCACCGGCGAGTGCGCCACGCCCCAGATCGAAACCGGGATCGCGACCGCGAGACCCGCCAGCGGACCGGCCGCCCCGACGTCGAGCAGCATCCTCCGCGTGTAGATCGGCGTCTTCATCTTGATCACGGCCCCCAGGGTCCCGATGGGCGACAGGAGGGGCAAGGGGATGAAGAATGGAAGCGTCACGTCGAGGCCGTACCTCCGCGCCGCGAACCAGTGGCCGAACTCGTGGGCCGCGAGGATCCCGAGGAGCGTCGCGGCGAACGGGATCCCCGCCGCGATCCGGCCCGGGTCGCGGAGCGGGAAGTCGAGCGGCGCGCCTTCCAGGTAGGCCCCGGCGATCAGCGTCGAGAGCGCGGTCAGGACGAACGCGATCAGATTCCAGGGCCATTCCGGCCGAACCGCCGGCGCCGCGGGATGCGTGACGGTAACACGCGTGCGGCCGTCCACGCGCTCGTAGAACCACGACACGTCGAGCCGGCCGAGATCCGTTTCGAGGCGGGCGCGGGTCTCGGGCGAATCGTAGCTTAGCCAGCCACGCAGGATTCGCTCGCCGCCGACGCGGAAGGCGTGCGGGTTCTCCAGCATCGCGAGCGCCAGGCCCTCCGCCGGGTGTCCGTGCGCGAGCTCCTCGACGTCGGGCTCGGGCACGAAGCGCGGTCGGCTCCAGAAATTCCAGCGCATCGGGGTCCCCTGGACGTTTGGGTCGACGGCCGCTTCCAGCCGCTCGAAGAGCCCGCGCTCGAAGCGCGGGACCGCGGTTTCCTGTTCGGCGAGGCGGTCTACGAGGGCGTCAAGATCGTCGACCGGCGGCCGCTGTTCCTGGCCCGACACCTCGAGCGGCTGGCGGCGTCGGCGCGAGCCCTCGACCTGGGCGAGGTCTGGTCGGAGGAGGAGGCGCGCGGTCTCCTCGGACGGCTCCTCGGTGATCGCAACGACGGCATCGCGCGCCTGTACCGGACCGCGGGTGTCGGGACGCGCGGACCCTCCTCGCTCGCCTGGGTGGAGCCCCTCCCACCATGGACCGACCCGGATACACCGCCGTGGCGGCTCGCGTGCCACCCGGAGCGGGTCCTCCCGTACCTGCCCGCCGTCAAGCACACCCAAAAGCTCGTCCATGCGCGCGCGCGCCGGGCCGCGCGGGAGGCCGGCTTCGACGACGCGGTCCTCGTCCACCGGGACGGCTGGGCGCTCGAGGGCACGGCGTCGAACCTCTTTTTCTTCGAGGCCGACACGCTGCACACGCCCGGGCCCGAATGCGGCATCCTCCCCGGGATCACCCGCGACGTCGTGCTCGACCTCGCGCCCGCCTGCGGCTTTCGCACGGTCGAGGGACGGTATCCGCCGACGATCGTGGCCGCGGCCGACGAGTGCTTCCTCTCCTTCACCAGCGCGGGGGTCATGCCGGTGGCCGCGTTGGACGACCGCGCCTTCCGGGCCCCGGTCCCCGGCGCGCGCACGCGACGCCTGGCCGAGGCGTACGCCGGACGCGTCGCGCGCGCGCTGCGTGAGGAGCCGCCACTCGCCGGCCGCTCCTAGTCGCCGGCCGCCTGCCGCCCGGCGCGCGCGCGGCGATCGATCCGGGCCCAGCGTCTGTACATCCACATCCAGTGCTCGGGATCCGCGCGCACGGCGGCCTCGAGCCGCGCGTTGAAGCGCGCGGCGTCCTCGGACATGGCGACCTCGGGGTCCTCGGTATCGCTCGCCGGCAGCAGCTCGATCCGCGCGGAGTACCGCCCGCCGCTCGTGGCGCGGGAGAAGAACGTCAGGAGCGGCGCGCCCGACATGCGCGCGAGCCGGAACGGTCCCACGTGGGTCATCGTCGGCTGGCCGAAGAGCGGTGCGACGACGCCGTCCGCGGACCGACGCGGCTCCTGGTCCATCACGATCCCCAGGACCTTGCCCTTGCGGAGCCAGCGCGCGGCCCCTCGCATGTCGTCGTGATCGATCTGCTCGATTCCCGCGGTCGCGCGCGTGCGCCTGAGACGCTCGGCGAGGACTGGATCGTCCGGCTCCTTGAACAGGACCGCGAGCGGGTGTCCAGCCGCGGCGACCCTGCGGGCCAGCCACTCCCAGTTCCCGATGTGGCCCGAGAGCAGGATCGCGCCGCGACCGCCTTCCAGCGCCTCCTCCAGAGCGCCTTCGTTCTCGAGGGTCACACGTTCTCGTATCTCGGCGTCTGAATACTTCGGCGTGTGGAGGAATTCGACGAGCGAGCGAGCCATGCGCGCGTACGACCGGAATGCGGTTCGGCGCCGGCGTCCCGGGGTCCAGTCGGGGTAGACGCGCTCGAGGTTCTCGTCGGCGACGTGGCGGTCGAACCCCGCCCACAGGAGCGCACCGACCAGCGAGGCGACCGGACGCGTGAGGACGCGGGGCGCGCGCTGGATCCCGGCCGTCACGCCGCGCGCGACGGCTGTCTTCAGCCGCACAGCACCGAGCCTCCGTTGACGTTCAGGATCTCGCCCGTGATGTGCCGCGCGCGGTCGCTCGCGAGAAACGCGATCGCGTCGGCGATGTCCTCCGCCGATGCCGCGCGCCCGAGCGGAATCGCGGCCAGGATCCCGGCCCGCTCTTCTCCCGTCAGAGGACCGGCGCTCATGTCGGTGTCCACCCACCCCGGCGCGACCCCGTTCACGCGGACGGCCGGGGCGCACTCGACCGCGAGCGATTTGATCAGCGAGATCTGGCCGCCCTTCGACGCGGCGTAGTGCGAGTGGAACGCCTCCCCGCGCTGTCCCGCCGTCGAGGTGACGACGACGATCGACCCGCCGCCCCGGCGCCGCAGCGCGGGAAGGGCCTCGCGGCAGAGGAGCCACGTCCCGCCCAGGTTGACGTCGAGAGTCTCTCGCCACTCCTCGACCGTCATGCGCTCGACCGGGGCGCCCTTCCAGATCCCGGCGTTGGCGATCGCGGTATCCACGCCGCCCCACAGCTCTTCGGCCGCGCGGACGAAGGCCGCGGTCGCGTCGACGTCGGTCGCCTCGGCGCGCCAGCCGCGCGCGCGGCCGGCGCATTCCTGCTCCAGCACCCTGGCTTCGGCCTCGCTCGACCGCCACGTGAATCCCACGTTCGCTCCGAGCCCGGAAAACAGACGCACGCACGCCGCGCCGATCCCGCGCGATCCGCCGGTGACGAGGACGGTCCTGCCTTCGAAGTCGATCATCCCTCTAAACTCGCGAAAAACGCGGTGCACGCGCCATTGACGCCCCCCGGAAACGCGGCCTAGACTCCGCCGCATGGTGCCCCCGACGGATCCGCCGGACCCGTCCGACCGGGCGGCGCTCGTCCGCGAGCTGCGCGAGCGGGTCACGTCGCGCGAAGAGCGAAAGAGCGCGGCTCCCGACGCCGACGCCTCTTTTCAGGAGCGCTACGACGATCTGCTCGCCGAGATCGTCGACGTGCTCGGGCGGATCCCCGAGATCGTCACGGAGACGATCGGCACGACCGGTGTGAGGCTCCGCTACGAGCCGACCGAGCGGGAAGTGCGGATCACTGCGCTCGAGGAACAGTCCTACGTACACTTCGTCTTCGGGCACGCGACCCTCGGGACCCTGCACCGCGCCGAGCACCATGCCTCGCACCCGTTCGGCGAATCGACGCCCGACGTGGCGCGGCTCGTGCGCCAGCTGATCGGTTTTCTCGTCGAGGGGATCGAGCCTCGCTGGCTGACCGAGCGACCCGAGCCGGACTCGACTGCCAGTCGGGCAGACCGGCCCGGGGCGGAGACCCTGGAACTCCCGCTGCAGTAGAGCGCTCACCCGGCGGCCACGATTCCGCCGTTCGCTTCGGCGGTCACGGCGCGATTTCCTGCCGCTCCGGCAGCCTTTTTTCGCAATTCTGACAGATCGGGCCTGGTACGGGGATTGCTTTCCGTGTGTCGCGAGCGCGGGCCGATTCCAAGGCGCCGACGCTCAGGCAACACGGAGACAGTCAAGCCAACAGGAGGCATTCCATGAACTACGTGACCCGATATCGCCCCTCCGGCGTCTTCTCGCTGCACCGGGATCTCGACCGGTTTCTCGACGACGCCATGGGCGCCTGGGGCCGCGGCGAGAACCTGCGCCAGTGGCTCCCGGCCACCGACGTCTCGGAAACGCCCGAGGCGCTGACCCTGCGCCTCGAGGTTCCGGGCCTCTCTCGTGACCAGCTCAAGATCGCGGTCGAGCACGGCACGCTGACCGTGCGTGGCGAGAAGGTCCAGGAGACCTCGAGCGAAAACGAAACGTTCCATCGCACCGAGCGGTCGTTCGGCGCGTTCGAGCGGTCCTTCACGCTCCCGACCCACATCGACGCCGAGAACGTCAAGGCGTCGCTCCAGGACGGCGTGCTCGTCATCACGCTGCCGCGCCGCGAGGAGGCGAAGGCGCGCGAGATCGCGATCGAGGGCGGGTCGAAGAAGCGGATCGAAGGCTGAATCGACCGAGATTCGGCGCGACCGAAAGGTCGCGAGAACCGAAGCCCCCGGCTCCATGCCGGGGGCTTCTTCGCATGAATCCATACGGTTGATCGAAGATGCGTTTTCAGCGACCGGGGTCGATGAGGACTTCGATGATCAGCCTCTCGTAGAACGGGCAATCCGAGCGGACCTTGACCACCGACGCCACCGCGCGATGTCCCGAGTCCATGAGCGGCGCGAGCCAGCACGAGATCGTCCGCGGGACGTAGCCGATCGTCTGCGTGGCCGCGGTCTGGACCTGGATCGCGTCCGCGCCGATCGCGTTGTCCGGTTCGCGATGCAGGACGAGCGGATCGCCGGCGTGGATCCTCTCCAGCAGCAGGTATCGATTCTCGAAGCAGAGGCCGTGCACCGTGCAGCGAAACTCCCGGGCGCTGCCGGGACGATCCAGCGGGTCGGCCAGGCGGATCATCCGGCTTCCACGACCTCCCCGGGCTCGCGCGAGCCCGCTTTCTCGCGATACGCGGTCACCAGCCGATCGTACATCTCTTCGCGCCGATCGAACAGCCGCCGCGGCTCGCGCGGGGCGTGCCGGTCGAACGCGTAGGCCGTCAGCAGGGGCAGGGCGATCGTCGTGTCCGCGTAGCAGACGACCGCGTCCGGCAGCTTCTCGGGGTCGACCTTCCCCCACGAGACCGCTTCGCCCGGGGTCGCGCCGGAGAGCCCGCCGGTGTCGGGCCGCGCGTCGGTGATCTGCAGGTAGTAGTCGTGCCCCGCCTCTTCGAGGCCGAGCACCTCCTGGATCTGAGGCTCGGTCTGGAGCACGAAGTTCTTGGGCGACCCGCCGCCCAGGATGAGGACGCCGCTCTTCCCGCCCGCGCTCTTGGCGTCCCAGACGATGGCCGCCGTCTCGTTGACGTCGCGCGACGGATCGATGCGCAGCCGGCTCCCGCGGAGCTCGAGCTCGGCCACGTTCATGCCGATCGACGAGTCGCCGGGCGACGAGGTGTAGACGGGGACGCCGTGCCGGTATGCGGCGGCGAGGAGCGACGTGCCCTTGCGCCCCAGCGCGACCTCGCGCTCGGCCACGTACTTCCCGCACAGCCAGTGGAACTCCGCCGTCCCCATCTCCTTCTGGAACTCGGGGGCGGTCATGATGCGACGGAAGAAGGCGTCGGTCTCGAGCAGGACCTCATAGTCGAACAGGATGTCGTAGATCCGGACCACTCCGGCCTCGCGCAGGATCGTGTCATCGAGGTGCGGACGCCCGCGGTGCATCTCGAGGCCGATTCCGAAGTGGGTGTCGTGGTACAGGTTCGCGCCCGTCGAGACGATCCAGTCCACGAATCCGGACTCGACCAGCGGTATCAGGCACGTCATTCCGATCCCGGCGGGGGTCAGCGCGCCCGTCAGCGACATCCCGACGAGCGCGTCGTCGGCGAGCATCTTCCTCGTGTACAGCTCGCAGGCTTCGCGGAGACGGCCCCCGTTGTAGGCCAGGTAGGCGTTCTCCACGAGGTCGGCGGCCGACATTCCGGAGGCGATCGGTTCGGGCCGGATCGACGGTCCCGAGAGCCAGCGCTTCTTCTCCATGCTCCTCCTTGCCGGAAGCCTCAGCCGACCCGCTCGACCGCGAACGACTCGCGTGCGGCGGTGAGAACGTCCTCGACCACGACGGCCAGCGGCCGCTTGAGGAACGCGCCCGCGGCGTTCTTGTGACCGCCGCCGCCGAACCGTCCGGCGAGGCGGCTCACGTCCACTTCGCCCGCCGAGCGGAACGAAACCTTCGTCGCGCCCTTGTCGATCTCCTTGAACAGGATCGCCATCTCGACGTGCTCGAGAGAGCGCAGCGATTCGACGACCCCCTCGACGTCCTCGGCCTCGGCGCCGGCCTCCTCCATGAGATCGCTCGACAGCGAGATCCAAGCAAGCCGCCCGCCCTCCTCCAGGTGGAACTCGCCGAACACGCGCGACAGGAGCCGGGCGCGCGTCGGAGAGACCGACTCGAACACGCGCTGATTGATCTCGTGGATGTCGGCCCCGTGCCCGATCAGGTCCGCCGCCGTCCGGTGCGTGCGCGCGGTCGTGTTGGAGTAGCGGAACCCGCCGGTGTCGTAGGCGATCGCCGCGTAGAGGGCGGTTGCCATCTCGGGAGTGATCTCGGCGCCCCACTCGACGAGCAGATCGTGGAGCAGCTCGGCCGTGGCCGCTGCGGACGTGTCCCGGCAATCGACGCCGCGGAATCCCGTCGGCCCGAGGTGATGATCGATGACCACGATCTCCCCCCGGTATTCGCGCACGAACGGCTCGAGTGGACCGAGTCGCGCGGGCACCGAGATGTCGAGCACGGCCAGGACGTCCGACTCCGCGAGCAAGCGCTCCGCGGTCTCCGGGTCGAAGCCCGGAGCGGCGATGTCCTTCTCGAGGAACCGGAAGCGCCGCGGGGCGGGGTGCGGGTTCATGATCGTGGCGGTCTTGCCCTGCGCCCGGAGCCAGTGCGCGAGCGCGACCTCCGAGCCGATGCCGTCGCCGTCGGGCTGAACGTGCGTCGTGATCGTCACCCGCTCGGCCCAGCGGAACAGCTTGATCGCCGCTTTGCTCGCCGTCCGCAGGTCGCTCGTCACGGCGCCTCCGCCGCGAGCGCCCGCTCGTCGAGCGGGAGGACGTCGACCTCGGAGCCCGCGGGGAGATCGCCGACGCCGACCGGCACGACCGCGAGGCCTTCGGCGCGCGCGAGCCCGGAGAGAATCGCGGAGCCCTGTTGCCCGACGGGTCGGGCCCGCCAGCCGGCGCCGTCGGTCTCCAGCCTCACGCGCAGGTACCACGCCTTCTCCGGGCGCGTCGAGACCGGCTCCGCCAGCCGCGCGCGGACCGGCCGGCGCAGGCAGCGCGCGTGTCCGCCCATCTTGAGCAAGGCGGGCCGCGCGAAGAGCTCGAAGGTCACGTGCGCGCTGACGGGGTTGCCGGGCAGGCCGAACACCGGGCGGCCCTCGGCGGTCGTCCCGAACGCCATCGGCCCCCCCGGGCGGATCGCCACACGCCAGAAAACGAGCTCGATCCCCGCATCCTCGAGCGCCCCGCGCACGAGGTCACGCTCGCCGACCGAGACGCCGCCGATCGTGATCACGGCGTCGGCCTCCAGCGCGGAAGCGAGCGCGGCGCGAATGGCGCCCGGCTCGTCGGGGACGATGGGCAGCGCGCGCGGGTCGCCCCCCGCCTCGTCGACCTGTGCCGTGAGCCCGTACGCGTTGCCGTTCACGATCCGGTCCGGCGCCCCGGCCTCGTCGACGTCGACGAGCTCGTCACCGGTCGAGAGGATCGAGACCCGCGGCCGGCGGACGACCGCGACGTCCGGCCGCCCGACGGTCGCGAGCAGAGCGATCCGCGCGGGGCCGAGGACGTCGCCCGGGACGAGGACGACGTCGCCCCGCCCAACGTCCTCCCCGCGCCGCCGCACGTGCGCCCCGGCGACGGGCGCGGCCTCGAACCGGACGCGCTCGCCCACTCCCGCGAACCGTCCTTCGCCTGCAGGACCGCTCGTCGCCTCCACCGGGACAACGGCGTCCGCGCCGAGCGGCAGGGGCGCCCCCGTCATGATCCGCGCCGCGGACCCTTCGGGCAGCCGAAGCCCCGACGCCGAGCCGGCGGGAAGATCGAGACCGACCGTAAGCTCGACCCCCGGCGCCACGTCCGCGGAGCGCAACGCGTAGCCGTCCATCGCCGCGTTGTCCCACGGCGGCAGGTCGAGCGACGAGGTCAGCTCCTCCGCCGCCGCGCGACCGCGCGCCTCCCGCAGCGGAACACGCTCGGCGCCGAGCGTCCGCACGCGATCGAGGATTCTCGTCTGGGCTTCGTGAACGGAGAGCGGAGGGGCGGACGTGAGCGGCATCACGGTCAAGCTAGCGTCCCTCACCGGACGGGGACACCGGCCGGGGCGCTCCGCAAACGCGTCCAACAGGACGTGCTGGAGCCCGCAGGGCTAGCGGGGGATGCGCAGGACCTGGCCCACCAGGATCTTGTCCCCGCGGATCCCGTTCACGCGACGGAGCTCTGCGATCGAGACACCGTAGGCGCGGGAGATCCCGGCCAGCGTCTCGCCGCGCGCAACGCGGTGTGTGCGCGCCTCCGGCTCCTGCTCGACCTCGGGTTGAGCCGCGAGCGTCCCGTCCGCCGGCGGACCGGAGGCGTGCGCCTGCGCGACCGGACCCGGCTCGCCGGATTCGGCGCCGCCGGGGATGCGCAGCACCGTGCCCGCCGGAATCTCGTTGGGATCGCGGAGACCGTTCAGCTCCATGAGATCGCGGGCGTCGACTCCGTACGCGCTGGCGATCCCGGTCACGGTCTCGCCCTCGCGAACCAGATGCTCGGCGGGGATTCCGATGCGCTCGTCGGGCGCGATCTCGTAGTAGTTCTCGGTGAAGGTCTCGACCTGCTCGGCCGGGATGTGAACCGGGAAGTTCACCTCTCCGGGCGGCGTGCGGCCGCGCAGGAGATGAGGATTGAGCGCCCGGATCGTCTCGACCGGGACCTCGGCCGCGCGGGCGATCACGCCGAGATCGGTGCTCGTCGGAACGGTGATCGTCTCCCACTCGACCTCTTCGAGGTACGGCACCGCGTAGAAGCCGTATCGTTCCGGCTCCTTCGCGATGAGGGTCGCGGCGATCAGCTTGGGGACGTAGTTCTTCGTCTCGTCGTGGATCCCCGTCAGCTCCCAGAAGTTGATCGTGTTGTCCCGCATCATCGACCGGCCGACGCGTCCCTGACCCCCGTTGTACCCCGCGGCCGCCAGGTACCACGACCCGAGCATGGCGTGCAGGTCGCTGAGATAGGCGATGGCGGCCTGCGTGGACTTCTCGTAGTCGCGCCGCTCGTCGACCCAGCGGTCGATGCGCAGACCGTATTCACGCCCGGTGTACGGCATGAACTGCCACGGCCCCACCGCGCCGACGCGGCTCACCGCCTGGGTCGAGAACCCGCTCTCGATCAGCGCCAGGTAGGCCATGTCCTCGGGCAGGCCCGCGTCCCGCAGCTGGGCCTTGAGGTACGGCATCCATGCCCCGGACCGGACGAGATAGCGTTCGAAGGAATCCGGGATCCGGGTCGTGAAATAGTCGACCCACCACTCGACGCGATCGTTGAGGACGATCGGGATGTCGTAGCCGACCCTCTCGTGGATCAGGGCCGCGCCTTCCTGTGCGAACAGCTCTTCGAGCCCCGCGTCCAGCTCGGGCGGGCTCGTCCCCGGAGGCGGGTCGTAGCGGGTCGTGCGGATCGCAGCCAGGTCCTCCTGCTCCTGACGAGTGAGCTCGTCCCCCACGATGAGGGCGAACTCCTCCGAGGCCGTGGGCGTGGGCTCGGTGACTCTGGGCGGGGGACCGTAGGTGGAGACGCGGGGCTTGGGAGCCGCGCAGCCCGCGAGGAGCACCGCGACGGCCATCATCGGAATCAGACGGCTCATCGACCGCAATGTCACGATTTCCTCATCGATGATGCAACCAAGATCCGCGATCGCGTGTATTGTTAGATGGTGTCGCCGGGAGCCCGAGGGGCGATGGCGATCAAGTGCGGATCATACGCCGAACCGAGCGCCAGAGTTCCGAAGGAGCCGTCATGTCTGATCATTTCACCCGCGTTCTCGCCGTTCTCGGCGCGTGTTTCGGCGCCGTTTCGGGGCCCGCCCAGGCGCAGGACCTGGATATCTCGGATATCTTCTCCAACCAGCGCTTCTACGAAGAGCACGATCTCCTGCAGTCCAGCGGCGATGTGCACTTCGTCGCCGACGTCTGGTACCTGCCGGGACCGGCGGATTCGACGACCGCCCTGATCGGGATCTCTCTCTCCAACAGCGCGCTTCAGTTCGTCCGCACCGACGACGGTCGCTGGCAGGCGACCTACGGCGTGACCGCGTCCGTGGAGCCCGAAACCGGGGCCGGGTCGGCGGTCGAGAAGACCTGGGAGCAGAGCGTGGACGTCGAGTCCTTCGACGAGACGCTTCTGACCTCCGAGACGATCGTGTTCCAGACGGACCTCGCGCTGGCGCCGGGCGAGTACGAGCTCGCCCTGTCGGTGCGCGACCGCAACGCCGACCATGACAGCCGCGTGACCGGCGATCTCGAGGTCCCCGCGCTGCCCGATGCCCGCCTGGCGCTGTCGGAGCCGGTCTTGCTGCGCCTCTATCGACCGGCCGACGACGGGACGGAGTACGTCGTGCATCCGTCCCACTACTATCCGTCCTCTCCCGACCGCATCGATTTCCTCGCCGAGGCCTCGGGGGCCTCGCCCCAGAACGCGCCGTACACGATGCGCGTCCGCCTCGTCCCGGTGGCCGGCGACGAGGAGCCGCTCGACGCCTCGTGGACCGACGACCTGAGCCCCGATTCCACGGGCACGCTCGAAGCGTTCGGCACGCTCGAGAACCCCGGCGCGCAGTTCGGCGAGTTCGAGCTCACGCTCGAGCTGACCGACGCGGCCGGCAACGTGGTCGCGAGCGAGTCGACCCCGGTCATGATCGCTGGATCGAGCGCATGGATCGCCACGAACTGGGAGGACGCGCTGAAGCTGATCCGCTGGGAAGCCACCGGCGACGAGATGGACATCCTCGAGGGGATCGAGGACCCGGGCCGGAGGATGGAGGCCTGGAACTGCTTCTGGAAGATCCGCGACCCGGTTCCGGCGACGGCGACGAACGAGGCCCTGATCAGCTACTTTCAGCGCGTGGAGACGGCGAACAGGACCTGGCGCAGCGCGCTGCGTCCCGGCTATCAGAGCGATCGTGGCCGCGTGTTCATCACGCTCGGCCCGCCGGACGAGATCATCGAGCGACCGATGCCCGCCGGTCCTGTGCCGTTCGAGGTGTGGCGCTACTACGACTACAACGTCGATATCCGGTTCGTCGACCGCATCGGCTTCAACAACTACGAGCTCGACAACATCGGCGAGTATCAGAGCGAGGTGAGCAGGCTGGAGCGGCGCAAGATGCGTTTCCTCCGCGATCGCGCGGACGAGTGCCCGCTCCTCGCTCCGGCGTTCGAGTAGCGCTCCGAGACGGGACCCTGACGCCACCGGCCGCGGGTGCAGACGCGCTTTCTGGAACAGTTGCCCGACTGGGCGCAGGGATTTCCCTGGCGAGTGATCGTCGTCGCGGTCGTCCTGATCGCGGCGTATATCCTGTATCGCGTCGTCGATCGGCAGATCCGCGGGCACGTCGCGGACCCCGAGAAGCGTCACCGGTACCGGAAGCGGGTCGCCTACACGGCGAGCTTCGTGATCGTGGCTCTCCTCGCGATCATCTTCTTCGAGCGGCTGCGAGGCATCGGAACGCTCCTGGGCTTCATCGGCGCGGGCCTCGCGATCGCGCTCCGCGAATACCTCGCCGCTTTCCTCGCCTGGTTCTACATCATCGGGCAACGCAATGTCTCGCTGGGGAGCCGGATCGAGGTGGCCGGCGTCCGGGGCGACGTCATCGACATCGGCGTGTTCAAGCTCACGATCGTCGAGGTCCGGGGAGAGGGCCTCGGCGAGCAGTCGAGCGGTCGGCTGATCACGATCCCCAACTTCAAGATCCTGACCGATCCGGTCTATCACTTCACCGCGGGCAGTCCGTTCGTGTGGGACGAGATCGAGTTCACGGTCACCTTCGAGAGCGACTGGGAACGGGCGCGGCAGATCGTCCAGGAAGTGGGTAACGAGGTTTTCGAGCCCCACCGTCACGAGATCGAGGCCGGCTTCCGTAGGCTGGAGAGCGACTACGCGTTTCGCTACGGGGTGACGACGCCGATCGTCTACACCTCGATCGGCGAGAGCGGAGTCCGACTGCGGCTCAGATACCTGACGCACGTCCGTCGGCGCCGTGACAGCCGCGACGTGATCAGCCGCCGGATCCTGCACACGTTCGGCGCGGAGCCGAACGTCGAGCTCGCCTATCCGACCAGCCGCACCTATCGCACCGAGATCGACATGCCGCGCTCCGGCGAGAAAGCGGCTCCCGGGGAGTCGCGCGCTGACACGGGCGAGCCGGCCGGCTGAAGACCTGCGGCGACGCGACTCTAGTCGTCGCCCCCGTAGAGCTCGTCGATCTTCGCCGCGAGAATGAAGTCGCTCTCCGACAGGTCGTCGATCGCGTGCGTCCAGACGGTGAACGTCACGCGCCGGTAGTCGATCGCGATGTTCGGATGATGTCCTTCGTCCTCGGCCAGATCGGCCACACGGTTGACGAACTCCATGGCCTCGACGAAGTCCTCGAACTCGAACTTTCGAACGAGCTTCCTGCCCGACGTCACGTCCCACTCGGGAACCTGCTGATGCAGGCGGAACACTTCTTCCGCCTTGAGCGGCGGCGTGTCTCCCGAGCAGGCCTCGCAATGCTTCTTCGTCAGCTCCGTCATCCCTGCCTCCCTTCCAGTCTTCCGGTCAGCCATTCTTCGAGCCGATCGACCGCCACGCGGACCTGCTCCATCGAGTCGCGGTCGCGCACGGTCACCGTGCGCTCGGCGACCGATTCGCCGTCCACGGTGACGCAGAACGGGGTGCCAGCCTCGTCCTGGCGCCGATAGCGGCGGCCGATCGAGCCGCCGTCGTCGAAGAACGCGTTCCAGCGGCGAGCGAGTCCGCGGTGGATCTCGACCGCCAGCTCGGGCATCCCATCCCGCCGCACGAGCGGGAAGACCGCCACTTTCATCGGCGCGATGCGTGGCGCCAGCTTGAGCACGGTTCGGGCCTCCTTGCCCTCTCCTTCCTCGCGATAGCCGTCGACCAGACACATGAGCAGAGTCCGATCGACCCCCGCGGAGGTCTCGACGATGTACGGGACGTAGCGCTCCTTCGTCTCCTCGTCGAAATACGAGAGCTTCTTGCCCGAGTACTCCTCGTGCCGGGTCAGATCGAAGTCGGTACGGTCGTGGACGCCTTCCAGCTCCTGCCACCCGAACGGGAACTCGTACTGGATGTCGAACGCCGCGGCGGCGTAGTGCGCGAGCTCGTCGGGTCCGTGCTCGTGGACGCGGAGCTTGTCCTCCCGGATCCCGAGCTCCGCATACCACCGCCGGCGGGTGGCGAGCCAGCGCTCGAGCCATTCGCGATCCTCGCCCGGCTTCACGAAGTACTGCATCTCCATCTGCTCGAACTCGCGCGTCCGGAAAATGAAGTTTCCGGGCGTGATCTCGTTCCTGAACGCCTTGCCGATCTGCGCGATTCCGAACGGGATCTTCTGGCGCGAGGCGTTCAGGACGTTGAGGAAGTTGACGTAGATCCCCTGGGCGGTCTCGGGACGCAGATAGACCACCGCCGCGTCTTCCTCGACAGGTCCCATGAACGTCTTGAACATGAGGTTGAACTGCCGCGCCTCGGAGAGGTCGCGCGAGCCGCAGCGGGGGCACTTGCGCTCGACGCCGGTCTCGAACGCGTCGGCACGGAAGCGGTGCTTGCAGTTCCGGCAGTCCACAAGTGGATCTGTGAATCCGGCCACGTGCCCGGACGCTTCCCACACGCGCGGATGCATGAGGATGGCCGCGTCCAAGCCCTCGATGTCGTCGCGGCGCACCATCGACTCCCACCAGAAGTCGCGGATCGCGCGCTTCATCTCGACACCGAGCGGTCCGTAGTCCCAGGTGGAGCCCACCCCACCGTAGATCTCCGACGACTGGAAGACGAACCCGCGCCGCTTGCAGAGCGAGACGAGGCGTTCCATGACGTCGCCCGCGGCGACGTTGCCCCAGTCCGATGTCTCCGTCGCGCTCCGCGCCGGTGCCGCCTTCGTGTCGTCGTTCATGGGGCCGGAAGTTGCGGGGCCCGTCCGGCGGCCGCCAGCCGCCGCCACTCGTCCATGCCGGGCGCGCCGCCGGGGATCGCGAGCAGTCGCGCGAGGAGCGCGGAATCCTCGGGCAGGAGCCCGGCCGCCGGCAACCGCGCGGTCAGCACCGCCCAGCCGGGATCCGCCGCATACGCGCGCCCGAGTCGCGGCAGGGCGTCCTCGACGCGGCCGACGGAGGCCAGCGTGATCCCCGCCCAGTACGCCATCTCCGCGTTCCCGGGCTCCAGAGTGGCCGCCGCGTCGTAGCGCGCCACGGCCGCGTCCACGTCGTTCACGGTCATCGCCTCGTCGCCGGCGTTCATCTCCCGGTAGGCGCGCGCGAGATGCAGGAGCCGCCGGAGCTCTACGAGCGGGTCGGGGTGGTCCTCGATCCGCAGATCGAACACCCGATCGACCCAGGGGCGACCGGTGGGCGTCCCGCTGACGACGAGGAGCGCCGCCGATTGCCGGCCGCGGATGTCGCCGCCCTCGGCCTGAGCGGCCTCGAGCGCGGCGAGCATGCGCTCGGCGAGATCTCCGTGCGTCGACTCGAACGCCGCCGCCATCGCCGGCCACACGGTCGCGCTCCCCATCAGGTTCGCCTGGACGGCGTAGTTCTCCCCCGTCTGATGCCCCGCCGCGATGATCGCGTTCTCGCCGGTGTGCGCGGCGACGCGACCGGCCGCGTCGATCATCCCGACCTGCCGCACGTCGGGATGCGGGTCGGCTTCGAGGAGGCCCGCGAGCGCTTCGGGCGCCGTGCGGCCCGCCCGCATGAGCGCGAGGCCCAACGGGCCGTACGAGGGATCGACGAACGACTGCGTGGCAACGGCCCCGACGCCGGCCTCCGCGAACGCGACGATGGCTCCGACGCCGAACCAGTGCGACTGGACCGCGACGCCGAGCTCTCCGGTGGCCGGATCGCGGGCCACGATCGAGTACGTGGCCACGGGCCTGATCGACCCGGGCGCGTCCGGTACAGACTGGGCGGCCGCCCCGGAGATTCCGGCGCCGGACGCGGTCGCGCCGAGCGCGACGGCGGCCAGCACCGCGACGCGCCTCAGAAGAGCCGAGATCATCTCTCACCTCCATCGCTGGCGCCGTGGTCGCGCAGGTACGTCACCATCGCGTGGTTGTCGCTGCCCGCGGCGATGTCGAGCGGCGTCAGACCGTTCGCCACCCCGTTGACGTCCGCGCCCCGCTCGACGAGGAGCTCCACGACGGGATCGCGGCGGCCGGCCAGCGCGGCGTGGAGCGGGGTGTTGTCGAGGTCGTTCGACGAGCGCGCCGCGGGATCGGCGCCCCGGTCGAGCAGCATCGCCGCCGTCTCACGGTGTCCGAAGAACGCGGCCAGGTGGAGCGGCGTCCAGCCGTCCGCGCTCCGGTCCCCGACGTCCGCCTCGCCGCGGTCGATCAGGACCGCGAGCTGATCGGTCCGGCCGAGGGCCGCCGCCGTGAAAGCGTCGAGCTCCGCGCCGTGTCGCAGGAGCAGGTCGGCAACGCCCGGATGCCCGCGGTAGACCGCGGCCAGCGTCCACGGAACACCCTCGTCGGTCCTGCCGCGCGCGAGATCCGGACGCTCTTCGACGATCGTCTCCACCATCGCGTGGTCGCCCTCGCATACGGCCAGCCACAGATCGTCCCGCAGATCGTTCCCCCCGCCGTTCTCGCTCATCGCGCCTCGACCTCCCGCTCGCTCAGAAACCGCTCGATCCCCGCCGCCACGCCCTCGGCGATGCGCCGACGATACGCCTGTGTCCGCAGCGCCGCCTCCTGCTCGGGGATCATCATGAACGCCGACTCGACCAGCACGCTCGGCATCTCGTTCATCCGCAGGACGGCGACGTTCTGATGCCATACGCCGCGGTCCGGAAGGCCCGTCCGCGGGAGGAGCTCGCGCTGGATCGCCTCCGCGAGGCCCCGGGACTGGGGATGATAGTACAGCACCGAGGTCCCGTTGTTGTGAAACGGGTTCACGCCGTCGGGCAGCGCGTTGTTGTGGATCGAGACGAACAGCTCGCCGCCGGCCGCGACCGCCAGGTTCGTCCGGTCGTAGAGCCCGAGCGCCGAGTCCGCCGTGGCCCGGGTGAGCACGACCTCCGCCCCGCGCTGCTCGAGGATCCGCGCGAGCTCGAGTGCGATCCCGAGATTCGCCTCGCGCTCCTCGAGCCCGGTCGGCCCGACCGCCCCGCTGTCGGGATTGTGACCGGGATCGACGATCACGCGGATGCCGTGGAGCGGCGAGCGAAAACGTCGGTCGGCGAGAGCCGCCGGCGCATGCCGGAAGCCGAGCACGAGGTGCGTGCCTTCCCAGCGGGCGCGGTATCCCCACGCCCGGTCCGCCGCGAGCCCGACCCGGAGCTCGAGAACCCCGGTCTCGCGCTGGCTCCAGACGATCGACTCGATCAGCGGATCGGCGAACGTGTACTGGATCCAGTCGATGTTGGCCTCGGCGCCGAAGACCCGCAGCGTGTAGCGTACCGGATCCAGCTCCTGGCGGATGTCGAACGGGAGGCGCTCGGTCGTGGGGACCACGATCTCGCTCCATCCGTCGTCGAGTCGCGTGCGGACGACCGCGATCGTGCTCCAGGGGCGCGCCGCCGGGATCGGGCGCGCCTCGGCCAGCGGCGCCCACGCGCGCGTCCCGGGCCCCAGCGCGATCTCCTGCCAGTCGCCGGCTCGCCGGCCGATCGCCGCGCGGGTGCCGTTGGGCAGGAACAGGTAGTACCCGGAGGCCGGAGCGTGGCGTGCGATCACCCGATGGTCGGTGCGACCCGTCCCGGCGGTGTCATCGTCGAACACGGCGGTGCGGACGCGGGTCGGATCGAGAAACGAGACCGCCGCCACCGCCGCCGTTCGGGTCGGGCGGCCGGGCGCGGCGAGCTCGAGCCAGAGGCTGTCCCCGGGCGAGCCCGAGTACGTGAGGTACAGGTCTCCCGCGAACCGCTTCCAGCTCCCGTTCGCGGGGGGCGCCGGATCGGCGGTCCAGGTGGACTCGGGCGGATCCTCGAAATCGAACACGAGACGGCCCGCGTTGGCGGCGTCCGGAAGCTCGGGCGTGAGCTCGATCGCGCGCTCGCCGAGGCGCGCGCGGACCCGCATGTCGGGCGCGGCGACGACCGACACCCGCAGGGTGTCGCCGGGGTACAGCTCGAGCGGCCCGCGGGGCTCGATCGATTCCGGCCTGAACCCGAGCGTGTCGCCGGACGGCGCCTCGAGCGGCGAGCGCGCGACCCACACCGTGCGGCGGGCTTCCGCCCGGCGGCCCCCGCTCGTGGCCGCGGCGACGAACGTGAACGAATCGGGCTCGAGCGGGACGAACGCGATCCAGCCGCCGCCCGGATGCACGGGAACGTCGCCTCCGTTGACCGTGAGAGCGACCGGTCCGCCGGCCCCCTCCACCCGGCCGAATACGAACGTCGAGTCCGTCGCCGTCACCGCCGCCCCCTCCGGCGGGTACTGGATCGTGACCGCGAGCCCGTCCTGGGCGCGCGCGCCCGCCGGGGCGAGCGCCATGAGAGCCGCGAGCGCGACGAACGCGTCCCACGCGCGCGGGCGCCTCCGGGATCCGGACCTTCGCGGGGCGGGCATGGACGCGAAGTTAGCCCCGATCCCGGTCTCCCGCCGACCGACGGACGGAATCGCGCGCACGCCGGACCGGGAGCGGACCTCGCTCGACATTCGGCGGCGCGCGACCGGGCGTGGACCGGCTGTTGCCGGTGTTCCCGCCTCTCCTGGTGACCTCGCCCGTCGCGCCACCCGCCGCCGCGGCCGTCATGCCCCCAGCATTCGCGCGACCTTCGCGCGCGTCAGCCGGCGCAGCAGAGCCCAGCCCGTGAGGACGGCCGCCGCCGTGAACAGGATGCCCCAGCCCCACTCGAGCAGGACGAGCTTCCCGAGCCCGAACATCGCCGTGTAGACGAACGCGGTGCCGAGCACCCAGAGCGCCAGCCCCTGCCGCAGCCCCGACGTGTCCGCGCGCGCCGGACCGCCGGTCGCCTCCCGCACCGGCCGCCACCATCCCGGAGGCCGGACCCGCCGGTAGAACTCCGCCAGATGATCCATCGACGTGGGCGGCGTCGCGAACGTCACCGCCACCCACGCCGCCGTCGAGCCGAGGATGTTCAGGAAGACCTTCGCGGCGAAAGGGAACGTGGGCCCGCCCCACTCCGGTGAGAGCTGGAGCGCCGCGCCGATCAGCGAGCTCGCGACCATCGCCGAGATCTCGCTCCACGCGTTCACCCGCCACCAGAACCAGCGCGCCACGTAGACGAGCCCGATGCCCGCGCCCAGGGTCAGCAGCAGCAGGAACAACCCGGAGATCGACGAGGCGTAGAAGCTGATCGCGACGCCGATCGCGAGCGCGAGCAGCGAAGCGACTCGCCCGGCGAGCACGTAGTGCCTCTCGCTCTTGCCGGTTGCGAGGAACGGACGATAGAGATCGTTCACGAGGTAGGCCGCCGACAGGTTGATGTACGAGGTGAGGGTCGACATGAACGCGGCCAGGAAGGCGGCCAGCATGAGCCCCAGGAGGCCGGCCGGCAGCAAATCCACCATGGCGCGCGGATACGCGAGCTCCGGGTCGTCCATCGTCGGGTAGAGGATGAGGCTCGCCAGGGCCACGAGGATCCACGGCCACGGCCGGAGTGCGTAATTCGCGACCTGGAACCAGAGCGTCCCCAGAACCGATTCCCGCTCGTCGCGCGAGGCAGCCATGCGCTGGATCACGACCGCGCCCCCGTCTGCGTTCTTGTTGGCCCACCACTGGAGCGTGATCAGGACCAGGAAGATCGCCGCGGGCGTCGCCGACCAGGCGAGCAGGTCGCCCCACCACGTGCCGGTCGACGACGCGGCTCCGCCGCCTCCGAACCGCGGCAGGAAGGCGAGCGTCTCCGGTCCGACCGCCGTGCGCACCCCCTCGATCATCGCCGTCATGCCCCCGACGGCGTTCACGGCGAACACCGCGAGGATGATCGCGCCGAGCATCGCCAGCGCGAACTGCACGAGGTCGGTCACGACCACGCCCCACAGACCGGACAGCATCGAATACAGGAGCGTGACTCCGGCGGCGAACAGTGTCGCCTCGAGGGTCCCGACATCGAAGGCGGTCTCGAACACCTTGACCATGCCGAGGATCACCCAGCCCATCGTCAGGCAGTTGGCGTAGAGCGTCATGTAGACCGCCCGGAAGCCGCGCAGCCCGGCCGCCGCCCGGCCCGAGTACCGGAGCTGCGTGAGCTCGACGTCGGTCATGACCTCGGTCCTGCGCCACAGCTGGGCGAACACGAACGCCGAGAAGACGCCGCCGAGGGCGAAACACCACCAGATCCAGTTCCCCTGGATGCCCTGGGTGCGCACGAAACCGGTGATGAGCAGCGGCGTGTCCACCGAGAACGACGTCGCCACCATCGACGTCCCCGCCAGCCACCATGGGAGGTCGCGTCCCGAGACGAAGAACTCGGCTGTCGACGAACCGGCGCGCCGCATGAACCAGAGACCCACGGTCAGCGACAGGACGAAGTACGAGGCGAGCATGACCCAGTCGAGCCAGTGGAGCTGAGAGAAGAAGGAGGAGAGGTGGGCCATCCGCGGCGGCAACCTAGGAAGCCCGGAGTTGATTCGCCAGAGCGGGAGGGATACTGTCCGGCCTCACGACATGACCACGATCCAGACCCGCATGATCGTCCTGCTCGTGGGCGGCAATCGCCTCAAGGGGTTCTCGCGCGACTTCAATCCGGCGCGCCCGCAGTTCCATCTGACCGTCGTTGGCCCCGAGGGCGAGACCGGAGAGCAGCGCGAGATCGCGATGCAGCACGTCCACGCCGTCTTCTTCGTCCGCGATTTCGCTTTCGATCGTACCCAGCGGTATACGCCAGAAGGCGATCTCACCGCCGTGACCGCTCCGCCATCTGCGGGCGCGCGCGCGATCGAGGTCACGACCGCGTGGGGCGAGGTCCTGCGGGGACTGACGTACGGCTATCAGGCCCAGCGTCCGGGATTCTTTCTGTTCCCCACCGAGCCGCTCGAGCGCGCGCTCAATCTCGAACGGGCGTACCTCACGCGGCGGGCGGTGACCCGCGTCGATTTCCTGCCCGCGAAGTGACCTCGCCTTGCACCGCGCACCAGGTTGATCCGCGGGAGCAAGAAGGGTAGTGTGGGCGGCATGGATAGCGGCCTCGAGAGCCGGGTCGTCGCGCTTCTCTCCGACGGGACGCGGGTCAAGGGATTCTCGCGGGTCTTCAATCCGCTCGAGGCTTCGTTCCATCTCAAGCTCGCGTCCGCCGATGGCGAGACCGGCGAACGCAGGGAGATCGCGTTCGCGGACACCTACGCGGCGTTCTTCGTTCGCGACTTCGCCTTCGGCCGGACGCGCCGCTACGAGCCCGAAGACGATCTGACGCCGATGTCGCGGCCGCCGTCCGTCGGGGGACGGGTCCTCAGAGTCGAGACGATGTGGGGCGAGACGCTGGTGGGCTTGACGTACGACTACCGGGAGGATCAACCCGGATTCTTCATCTTCCCGACCGATCCGCTGAGCCGCACGCTCAATCTGGAACGCGCCTACCTGTTGAACCAGGCCGTCGCGCGGGTGGAGTTCGCGGAGCCGCGGGGATGACCGCGCCCGCCCCCCGGCCGAGGCCTACTTCGCGATCACCAGCTTCTGTCCGACCTGGATCACGTCTCGGTCGTCGAGACCGTTGAGCGCGATCAGCTCGCCCACCGACAGCCCGTAGCGCACCGCGATCGAGGTCAGTGTGTCGCCGCGTTGCACGGTATGGACGCGGGGCGTCGGGTCCGTTCCGGGCGCCGCGCGGACCGTCCTCGCGCCGTGGCTCGCCGCCGAAGCGGCGAGCTGGAGAGGCGCCTCGCGGCCGTAGCCAGGCGGAACGCGCAGGGCGAACCCCGCAGGGACCGAGCGCCGTCCGGCCCACACGTCGTCGGTCAGCGAAGGATTCAGCTTCCACAGGCGATCCGCGTCGACCTGGACCGCGCTCGCGACATCCCGCAGGGACATCGCCACCGGCATCGGGACGACGTCGAACTCGAGCGTGCGGAAGGGCTCGTGGAGCCCGAAGTACTGCTCCGCGTGCTCGGCGACGTCGATCGCGGCCAGGAACTCGGCGAAGAAGTTCTTGCTCGCGAAGCCGAACGCGGGACCATCGTAGAGACGGCGGATCGTCATGTAGTCGTTCGTGCCGACCTGCGCAACCGCGCGGCGCATCCCGTAATAGCCGTGGTTGTACGCGGTCAGCGCCAGCGGCCAGGAGCGGAGCCCCTGGTAGTTCTGTTTGAGCAGCCGCGCCGCCCCACGCGCCGCGAGGATCGGATCCAGCCGCTCGTCGACGGTGGCGTCGACCCGCATGTAGAGCCGGCCGGTGCCCGGCATGAACTGCCACACGCCGGCGGCGCCCACTTTCGACCGCGCCTCGACGTTGAACGTCGATTCGACCATCGGGAGCCAGGCGATCTCCTCGGGGATCCCTTCCTCGCGGAAGATCTCGAGGATGTGCTCGCGGAACTGACCCGCGTGGATCAGCCCCCTCTGGAAGTGCTCCCTGAGGCCCCGCTGGACACGGATCCGGTCCGCGGCGCGCCGCCAGCGATCGGGATTTCCGCGCGCGCCGAAGAGCGCATGGACCTCGGCGTACTCCCCGCTCAGAGTGCGCGGGTCGGGATTGCGCGTCGCCAGGTCCAGCAGGATCCGACGGTAGTGATCGACGATCGCCTGTTGCGCCGCCTCGTTCGCGGCGTAGCCGGACGGGGTCTCCGATTTCTTCTGGTTCATCCTCCGGTAGACGATGTCGAGGTCGTCCCGGTCGTGGAACGTGACCTCGTCCTGGCTCCACTCGCCGTAGACCTTCTTCCAGAACTCGACCGCCGACTCGAGGCCGACGGGGACGGCGAACGGATCGTCCTGAAGCGACTGAGCCCGGACCGGGCGTGGGGCGTGGGCGGTGGAGGCGACGGCCAGGACGCAGAGGAGACCGGCCAGCGGCGGCGAAAGAATCCGGATCCGGAACGGCATGCGCTTCATACTATCGTCGGGGGGAGAAGGTTCAACCGTTTCAGAGCCGCACGGGGAGACGTCCGAGGGGGGCGAGCGACCCGCGCAGGAAGTCGAGCGCCGCGCGCTGGCTCGCGGGCGCCTCTCCGTGCGTCCATACGACACGGGACGGTGCTTCGAGCTCGTTCACGATACGGGGATTCGAGAACAGGATCAAGACGGCCTCGCTCGCCTCGGCGGTCGCGACCTTGACGGCCTCGCGCGCGGCGGCCGACAGACCCGCGCGTCCCTTCCACGCGCGCACCGGGCTGAAGACAGCGCACGCGACCCACGCCCGCGAGCAGCGGCGGCGCGCCTGGTCTATCGCCTCGAGCACCGCGTCGGCGCCCGCGCCCGTGTCGACGACGACGAGCTCGCGCGCCGCGGCCGGCGCGAGCTCGTCCGCGAGCACGACTTCGTCGATCCCGATCCCTCCGTCCAGGATCACGACCCACTGCGCGCGGTCGGGCCACGCCGGACCGGGCGGCGGGTCGGAGGGCGCGGCGACGAGCGCGGCCCCGGCGACGGCTTCGGCGATCGCGGCGGCGGACGTGGCGAGGGTCGAGCCGGCGAGGGCCGTTCCGTCGCGGATCGCCCAGCGCTTGAGCTCGAGCAGTCGATCGGTCGCCCGCGCGCATCTCGCCTCGAGTCCGGCGTCCGCCTCGATCGCCGCGGCGATCTCGGCGTGGACGCGCTCGGGCTCGGGCGGATAGAGCAGCCAGTCGACCCCGGCCTCGAGCGCGCGCCGCGCCGCCGCGCCGGGGCTCTCGCCGCTCAGCGCCCCCATCATGAGCGCGTCGCTGCACAGGAGTCCCTCGAACCCCCACTCCTCCCGCAGGAGCCCGGTCGCGAGCGCGCGGGAGAACGTCGCCGGCCGGTCGCGGGCGCCGTCGGGCTCGAGCGCGGGGAACGCCACGTGCGCGCTCATCGCGAGGCGGACTCCGGCCTCGATGCCGGCCCGGAACGGGACCCAGTCGCCCGCTTCGAGATCGGCGCGACCGGACTCGACCACCGGAAGGACCACGTGGCTGTCGACCGTCGTCCGCCCGTGACCCGGGAAATGCTTGACGGTCGCGGCCACGCCCGCGGACTGGAGCCCTTCGACCGTCGCGGCCACGAGCGCGGCCGCGAGCGCGGGATCGTCGCTCGCCGCGCGGTCGGCGACGATCGGGTTGGCCGGCTCGATCGCGAGGTCGGCGACCGGGGCGAAATCGACGTGGAAGCCGTACGCGGCGAGCTCGCGCCCGATCTCCGTCCATGCGGCTCGCGCGAGCGAGGGGTCGCCGGCCGCCCCGAAGGCCATGAACGACGGGAACCGCGTTCCCGCCCCGGGAAACTGTTGCCCCAGCCCGCGTTCGAAGTCGCCGGTGACGAGCGGCGGGATGGGCGAGCGCTCGCGCGCTTCGGCGAGGAGGTCGACGATCGCGTCGAGGTCGCCGCCGAAGACGATGACGCCGCCCCAGCGGTATCGCTCGAATGCGCCCAGGAAGGCCTCGCGCGCGGCCCGATCTCCGCGATAGTCGCGGAGCGCCACGCAGACGAGCTGTCCCGCGATCTCGGTCGGAGACAGCGCGGCGGCGGTCGGGAACGCGACCGTCATCCGCCGGCCCGCGGCGGCGGGAACGCCAGCTTCCCGAGCCGCGCGGGATGGCGTGCGCCGGTCGCGCCGGGCAGGGCCACCGCGCGGCCGAGCGCGCTCTCGTACCCGAGGATCGCGAACGCGATCGCCTCCTTGTGGTCGCCGTCGAGGCCCACGTCGTCGATGGGAACGACCTCGCGCGGAGCGAGCCGGCGGGCGAGTCCTTCCATGAGCGTGCGGTTCCGGCGGCCCCCGCCGGAAACGAGCACGCGCGCCTCGCCGGGCACGGGCGGCGTTCCGGCCTGCCCTTCGATCGCCCTCGCGATCGATTCGACCGTCACGGCCGCCGCCGTGGCGAGCCGGTTTCGCGCCTCCTGCTCCCCGACGCCTTCGAGGGGACCGAAGCGCTGCTCGGTCCAGGCCAGCCCGAACCGCTCGCGGCCGGTCGACTTCGGGGCCGGGCGCGCGAAGTAAGGATCGTCGAGAGCGGCCGCGAGCCTCCCGGCGTCGACGTTCCCCCCGCGCGCCGCCGCCCCGCCGGCGTCGTACGAGCTCCCGAGCAGGCGCTCGGCGAGCGCGTCGATCGTCATGTTGCCGGGTCCGGTGTCGAACGCGGTCACCGCGTCGATGGTCGCGCCCGGAGGGAGGAGCGTCACGTTCGCGATCCCGCCCACGTTCAGGCACACCGTCCAGCGGTCGTCGAGGGTGAAGAGGACCCAGTCCGCGAACGGGACGAGCGGGGCGCCCTCGCCGCCCGCGGCCACGTCGGCGGGCCGGAAGTCGTGCCAGACCGGCACCCCCGTGCGCTCGGCGATCTCGGCCGCCTCGCCGATCTGGAACGTGCAGCGCACGCCGCCGTGAGCGCCGCGCGGATCGTGCCAGAGCGTCTGGCCGTGGCTCGCGATCAGCGCCACGCGATCGAGCGCCACCCCGGCGGCCGCGACCGCCGCGCGCGCGGTCTCGGCGAAGGCGGCGCCGAGCTCGACCGAGAGTCGGGCCACCGCCGGCACCCTGAGCTCCTCGGGCCGGCGGAGGGCGCGCCTCAGCTCGACGTCATAGGAGCGCGCCGCGGTCCCCAGGACCTCGCAGCGGAGCCCGCGCCCCTCCCCGCCGAGCCGGCAGCAGGCGCCGTCGACTCCGTCGGCGCTCGTTCCCGACATGAGTCCCACGACGAGGGCCCCCTCCGGGGCTCGGAGTCCGTCCGCGAGCCGCTCGATCGGCGTCGGCGTCGTCATCGGGCCCCAACGTAGGACGGCCGCCCCACCCGGCCAACCCGGTTCGTGGTGGAAGTCGCCCAGCGAAGTTTTTTCGCGCTGGCGGAACCTGCCGCTCGCCGACGCGTATCAGAAGACAGGAAACGCCGCCGCCGTCGAACAGCAACCGCGGCCCCGCGGTGGTGGCGTCAGAAAGCCCCCTTCTCCGGAAGGGGGCTTTCGCTTTCGGTGCCCGCGTGTACACTACCCGGACTGACGAACCGAAACGGGAGGTGCGGGATGAGCGTGCACAAGGTGATCGAGATCAAGGCTCAATCTCCGAAGGGGTGGGAGGACGCCGCGCGCATGGCCGTGGCCGAGGCCGCGGAGACCGTCAAGGGGATCAAGGGGATCTGGGTCGAGGGCATGCAGGGCGTCGTCGAGGGTGGCAAGATCACCGCGTACCGACTGAACGCGAAGATCACGTTCGAGGTCGAAACCAACCGCTGAGCGTCCGCGGGGCGCCCGCGTCCGCGGGCGCCCCCGGCTCGGTCACTCGCCCCATGCGCTCCGCAGGAATCCACCCGCCTCGGCGAGCAGCCGCTCGGCCTCCTCGCGTCCGACCTTGCGCCGATGCATGACGAGCCCGGTCTTCACGCGGCCGCCCGCCTCGCGCAGGAGATCGCCGGCCTCGTCGTAGCCGATTCCCAGCAGGTCGCGGAGGATCCGCCGCCCCCGGTCTTCGAGCTTCGCCGCGGTCACCTGCAGGTCCACCATCAGGTTCCCGTACGTCTTCCCCATCCGCACCATCGCCGCGGTCGTCAGCATGTTGAGGACGAGCTTGGTCGCGGTGCCGGCCTTCATTCGGGTCGAGCCCGCGATCGCCTCGGGCCCGGTCAGCGGCGCGATGACGAGGTCCACCTCGTTCCCGATCGGAACGTCGTCCGGTGGGACGCAGGTCAGGAAGACCGTTCCTGCCCCGCGCCGGCTCGCTTCCCTGAGGGCGCCGATCACGAACGGGGTCGTGGAGCCCGCCGCGATCCCGAGGACGATGTCGCGCTCGCCCACGCCGCGCTCGGCGATCGCCGCGGCGCCGTCATCGGAGACGTCCTCGGCGCCCTCGCGCGCGCGCCACATCGCGTCCGGCCCGCCGGCCAGAACCGCCTGGATCTGCGTCGGGTCGGTCCCGAAGGTGGGCGGACACTCCGCCGCGTCGAGGACGCCCAGCCGACCGCTCGTCCCCGCCCCGACGTAGATCAGGCGACCGCCGGACTCGAACGCGCGCACGACCCGCTCCACCGCCTCGGCCACGTCGTCGAGGACCTCGCCGACGGCTTCCACCGCGCGCCGATCCTCGGCGTGGATCCGATCGAGGATCGCGCGCGGCTCGAGAGTGTCGATGTCCGTCGTGCGCGGATTGATCCCTTCGGTGGGAAACCGCGAGCGATCGACGCTCACGCCGTCCGGGGACTCAAGGGAAGTCGAGGACGTCGACCTGCGCCGTCTTCGAGACGCACAGCTTGGCCGCCAGCCCGGCTTCGCAGATCGTGACTCGGTAGAGGGGATCGCGCGCCGCATCTTCCGAGATGCTCGCGGTCGTATCCTCGGGCTTCTGGAGCAGCACCGTCGCCACGAGCGCGTACGGTTGATCCTGATTGGCCTCTTCGAAGGTCACGGTCAGGGGATAGTTGACGAGCGCCGCCCGCGTGACCCGGATCTCGAGATCGACGCCTTGTTTCGTGGGAACCGAGCTCGGCGCCGACAACGAGAACGCGAGCGCCTTCTCACCCGGACCGGCAGGGCCCCCGTCGTCGGCACAGGCGGCGACTCCGAGCAGAAAACCGAGGATCCAGAGGCTGTGCTTCATCGTCCACCTCCGTTCGTGACGTAGTGAAGGACGTCGAACTTCGTCAGGATGCCGACGAACTGTCGGCCCCTGCACACCAGGAGCGCGCTTTCACCTCCGGTCAGGTGTCCGATGACCGATTTCATGCTCGTCGTCTCCTCGACGGTGGGGAACGGCGGCTCGAGATACCCCGACAACGGGCGGTCCATCGCTTCCGGCTCCGCCAGAACCCGGTTCAGCAGCGTGCCCTCCGACAGGCTGCCGAGCTGCCGCGAATCCTCGATCACCGGGATCTGGCTGACGTTGTATTTCTCCATGAGCCGCAGCGCTTCGCGAACGCTCGCGCCGCCTTCGATCGCGATGAGGGGCGGAGCCTCCGCGCGCGCCTTGCGCTCGAGCAGATAGGCGACCTCGACGCGCTCGTCCTCGAGCATCCGGTTCTCCCGCATCCACTCGTCGGAGTGGAACTTCGACAGATAACGCTCGCCCACGTCGCAGAGCATCGTCACCACGCAGCGCTCGGGATCGTCGAGCTCGCGCGCCACCTCGAGGGCCACCTTCGTCATCGTGCCCGACGAGCCGCCCACGAACAGCCCCTCCTCGCGGGTCAGCCTGCGGGCCATCTGGAACGAGTCCTTGTCGTTCACGTCGCGGATCTCGTCGACGTACTCGATGTCCAGCGTCGCTGGGATCTTGTCCATCCCGATGCCCTCGACCATGTAGGTCTTCCCCTCAACGATTTCACCAGTCTCTTTGTAATGCCCGAGGATCGATCCGACGGGATCCGCGCCCACGATGCGGATGTCGGGGTCCTGCTCCTTCAAGTAGCGTCCCACCCCGCTGATCGTGCCACCGGTGCCCATTCCAGCAACGAACGCGGCGATCCGTCCCCGCGTCTGTTTCCAGATCTCGGGGCCCGTCGTCGCGTAGTGGGCGTCGGTGTTCGCGCGATTGTAGAACTGATCGGCGAAGATCGCGTTGGGGGTCTCTTCGGCGATCTTGCGCGCCGTGTTGAGATAATAGTCGGGATGGTCGGGCGGGACCGCGGTGGGCGTGACGACGATGCGCGCGCCGAAGGCCTTGAGCAGACGCTGCTTCTCGAGGCTCATCTTGTCCGGCATCACGAACACGCAGCGGTAGCCCTTGATCGCGGCGGCGATCGCGAGCGCGAGGCCCGTGTTCCCCGCCGTCGCCTCGACGATCGTTCCGCCGGGCTTGAGCCTCCCGGCCTTCTCCGCCGCCTCGATGATCGGCACCCCGATCCGGTCCTTCACGCTGCCGCCGGGGCTCAGGTACTCGGCCTTCGCGTAGACCGGCATGCGGATCCCGCGCGTGATCCGCTTGAGGCGGATCAGAGGAGTGTTTCCGAGCCCTTCGAGGACGTCGTCGTAGACGCGCTGGGACCGGTCGTGGAGGTCGAGCGGCATGGCTTGGGCGAACTTAGATTGCGGTATCTACCCGAGCAAGATCGATTCCCCGTCATCAGGAGCCGGAGTCATGTGCGCGCGAGCCACTCCCGGCATCGAGATCGAGCCCGCCACCGCGGACGATCTCGACGACCTGCTTCCGCTCATGCGGGAGTTCTACGCGGGCGAGCGCCTCCCGTTCGACGAATCGGTCCTGCGGCGCGCGCTCGATGCGCTCTGGCGCCAGCCGCTCCACGGAGCGGTCTGGCTCGCGCGTGACGGCGCCGTGGCCGTGGGCTATGGCGTGCTCTGCTGCGGCTTCAGCCTGGAGTACCGCGGCCGCGACGCCTTCGTCGATGAGCTGTACGTGCGCCCGGATCATCGCGACGCGGGGATCGGCGGACGCATCCTCGACGCCATGGAGGGGGCCTGTCGCAAAGCGGGAATCGAGGCCCTCCACCTCGAGGTCGATCGCGACAACCCGGACGGGAAGCGACTCTACTCCCGGCGCGGTTTCCTCGATCACGATCGCCACTTGATGACGAAGTGGCTCGACCGCTGAGCCGCGGACCGTCTATCATGCCGGGATGCGGGGCCAGTCGCGCGCCGTCGTCGCCTTCCTCCTCGGCCTGGCCGTGGCGGTCGGCGGCCGCTCGATGGCTGCTACGGGCATCGAGATCGTGGACGTGGGCCGCTTCAACTTCACCGGCGGCGGGTCCAACGACCCGCGGCTGGTGGCCGAGGAGCTGAGCGGCTTCGCGCGGATGCGCGGCGATCGATACGCGTCGGTCGGCGACGACCATGCGACCCTCTACTTCCTCGAGATCGCCGTCGACTCGCGGAGCGGGCGCGTGCGGTCGGTGTCCTTCGATCGCCCCCTTCCGCTCCGGGATGCCCGGGGACGGCTCCTGGCGGGGCCCGGTCAGAGCGCCGATCGCGAGGACGTCGCCTGGGACCCCGGGCGTGGAACGGTGTGGATCGCCGACGAACGCGATTCCGGCGATCCTTCGCGCCCCTCTCTCGTGGAAGTGAATCCGGCGAACGGGCGCGAGGTCGGACGCATGTCGGCGGCGCCCGACGGCCCGCTCTCGGTCTACGGAGCGATCCGCCGCAACTACGGCTTCGAAGCTGTCGCTCGGGCCGAGGGTTCGCACGCGATGTGGACCGCGAACGAGGAAGCGCTCACGATCGACGGACCGGTGGCCTCTCCTTCCGACGGCTCGATCGTGCGGCTGCAGCAGATCGACGAGTACGGGGGGCCGACGCGGCAGGTCGCGTACGTCACCGATCCCACCGACCATCCGATCTCCAGCCCTTCGGGGGCCGTCGGAGAGGACCGGAGCGGCGTGTCCGCCCTGGTCGCGTTCGCCGACGGCCGGCTGCTCGTGCTCGAGCGCGCGCTGGCGGGCGACGCGGTCGGGACGGGCGGTTTCCGCATTCGCATCTACCTGGCCGAGCCCGCGGGAGCAACCGACGTCTCGGCCGCGCCGTTCCGCTCGGGGCTCGCGGGGCGGTCGGGCTGGAGGCCGGTCCGGAAGACACGGCTTTTCGAGCGCTGGTTCGGACTGCCGGTCTCGAACTTCGAGGGGATGGCGCTGGGACCCAGGCTGTCCAACGGCGACCGTTCGCTTCTGCTCCTGGCCGACAACGGCGGCGGGACCTGGCAGTCGATCTACGCGCTCCGGCTGCGGGGCGAGCCGTGAGCGCGCGCCGGCGACGCCGACCCGGGCGGGGTGCGACCGACGCGGATGCGCGGTACCGTTCGTTCATGTGCCGGCCTCTCGCGTTCCTCGCTCTCCTCGTCGCGGCTTGCGGGCAGGGCGCGGTGACCGACCCCCTGGACGAGGGGTTCGAGGCGGATCCGCGCCCCGTCCTTGGAGCCTGGGCCGCCGACCTTCCGACGCCCCCCGGGACGTTCGACGCGCTCGTCGAGCGCGACGCCGGGACTCTGTCCGGCTACTTCGAGTTCGAGCTCTGGAATCGCTGGTGGGTCGTCCGGTTCGACGACGCGACGTGGGACGGCGAGACCGTGCGCTTCGTCGAGCCGACCGATTTCGGCCAGCGCGAAGAGGACTCTCTCGTCTGGTGGGAAGCCCGCTATATCCCGCCGCGCTCGGGGCCGGGCGCGAGCCCGGCGCAAATCCAGCTCACCGCCTCGTTCGGACCGGGCCGCAACTGCTGCATCGTCACGATGACGTATCAGCGTCCTGCATCGCCCGCCTCCTCCCTCGCGGTCGGGTCCGACTCCCGATAGCTCCTCTCCGGCGGCAGGCTCGCCGCGCGGAGGATCGGGTAGCGCGTCGCGCCTTCCAGCGCCTCGTCGAGGACGTTCCACGCGCCCAGGCCGTCGTCGCTGCGCGGATCGAGGAGGTAGAACGCGAGGCGGCCGAGCGGCTGGGCGGTCGGGACGAGGACCGTCCCCGCCGGGAGCGTCTCGCGCGCCGGCTCCCACCGGCCTTCGAGCGTCCGCTCGCGGTGCTGCTGGAACTCGCGCTCCGACTGAGTCGAGCTCGCGATCGCGAACGCCTCGACGTCGATCGTCGCCGGCTCGACGAGCGTCGCCATCCGGATCCCGTGCGCGGAGAGCAGCTCGATCGCGCCTTCCAGCTCGGCGGGGACGACCCACATCGCGGGCACGCGTGAGAGCTCGGTTCCGCGGAACGACGTGCAGTCCGGCATCGATTCCGGCCGCTGGACCGGGAGTCGCCGCAACATCGGCTCGCCGGTGTACGGATGCGGCTCGGCCGCGACCTCGCCCATCAGGATCTCGCGGTCCGGACCGCACGCGATCTCCGCGCGGACGGGGAGCTCGCCGCCCGAGAGATCGCGGCCGTCCGCGGCCTCCGTGAGCCCACGGATCGTGGTGGCGTGCGCGGCCGCGAAATCGAGCAGCGACTCGACGAACCGCCGGGTCACCTCGATCCGTTCGTCGAAGGGCAGATACGCGTAGGCCTCGGAGAGCAGACCGAAGCGATTCCGCAATCCTTCGTAGTTGTTTCCGAACCGCGGCTGGTGGCTGAACGTGTACCATCCCGCCGGAGCCTCGAACCCCTCGTCGCCGGGCAGGTTTCCGTAGTGCCAGAGGTCCCATTGCGGCTTCAGATCCGCGGTGACGGAGGGCAGCCACCGGTCGCGCGCGAACGCGACGATCGCGTCGTCGGTCCCGGGATGGAGCGGCGGCGAGTACGTGAGGTGGTAGCCGTGATACGTGCCGTTCGTCGTGTGGAGGTCGATCGTGACGTGCGGATCGTACGCGGTGAACAGCCGAACGAGCGACCGTGCCTCGGGAGTATCGAGCTTCATGTAGTCCCGGTTCAGATCGTAGCCCTGCGCATTCGGCCGCTGACCCATGCCGCCCACTGGACCGAGCTGGAGCGGCCGGTTGTCGAGCCGGACTCGCTCGTTCCCGTCCGCGTTGTAGATCGGCGCCACGAGGAGGACCAGGGAATCGCTCCACGCGGCGTGCTCGCCGCCGGACAGCTCGCGCAGGAGCTCGAGCGCGGCCTCCTTCCCTTCGACCTCGCCCGCATGGATGTTCGCCAGGACGAGGACCCGGGTCTTTCCGCTCGCCCGCACCGCGGCCGGCGACGCGTCCGGCGCCCCCCAGACCGCGAGCGGCAGCCGCCGTCCCTCGTAGGTGTACCCGAACGCCCCGACATGGAGACCCGGATTCGCGGCCGCGACGGCGCCCAGGAACGCCAGAACGTCGTCATACGTCGAGGTTTCGACGAAATCCGACGCCTCCGCGCGAGTGCGGATGGATTCGGAGGATTCCTGGCCCGCCGCCATGCCCGGAACGGCGAGGAGGACAAGGGCGAGGAACGGGACGACGAGCGGCTCGAGGGCGGTCGTCTTCCACCTGGACCGCTGGGCGTCGCGGGCGTCGCTCACGGCGCAGATCTTAGCTCGGGGCCGGGCGGCGGCACAAACCCACCGCGCTTGAACGGGCCGATCCGGCGGGTCGTCGGCCGCTCTCTGCGGCCGCGCCGCGCGGAACGACTGGGCGTCCCGTTCCTGGCCGCGGACGGCGACTAGAGCGGGATCTCGAGCCCGGCCGTCAGCTCGATGTTGTGGAGCGCCTCGTCCTCGAAGCAGGCGTCGAGCCCGTCCGCATCGAACTCCTCGGGGGCGTCGCAGAAGTCGACCTGGTCCTTGAGGTCGGCGCGCAGCCGCAGCGACCCCAGCGGGATCGCGACTCCGCCGCCGTAGTTCAGGAGCACGTCGGTCCCGCCGCCCTCGCCCTCGAAGTCGGTATCGATTCCCCCCAGACCGCCCGACAGGAAGAGATCCAGCGGCCCGGTGAGCGGCAGGTGCCAGTCGAGCGCGCCGTAGTAGAGCTGGATCGTCGCGTCGCTCGAGAACGTCACGTCGGCGCCCGACAGCAGGAGGTCGCTCGCGTCGATCTTCGTCCTCCCGTACGCGAGGTCGAGCGACCATCCGCCGATCCCGCCGATCGCGAGCCTGAGACCGTACACGGGATCGGATTCGACGTCGGACGTCTCGAACCCCTTCTCGAACGAGCTCTCGTCGAAGTGGTACCAGCCCGCGTACGGGTTCAGGCGGAACCGCGACTCCTGCGCCCAGGCGGGCGTCCCCGCTCCGATCAGGACGAGCCCGACGAGCGGCACGGCGGCCGCGGCGGCCCTCACGCCAGGTCCTCCAGCTCCTCGATCTCGTCTTCGGACAGCTCGAGCGCAGCGGCCCCGACGTTCTCCTCGAGATGATCGAGGTCCGACGTCCCTGGGATGGGGAGCATCACCGGCGAGCGCGCGAGGAGCCACGCGAGCGCGACCTGGGCGGGCGTCCCCCCATGCCGTTTCGCGATCGTGCCCAGCGGACCCGACGCGCGATGGCGCCCGCCGCCCTTGACCAGCCCGCCCGCGTCGAGCGGGAACCACGGGATGAACGCGATCCCCAGCTCCTCGCAGCGGTCGAGGACGTCGTCGGACGAGCGGTCGCTCAGGTTGTACCGGTTCTGAACGCTCGCGACGTCGACGATCCCGCGCGCGATCTCGAGCTCGTCGAGGTCCACGTTGGACACGCCGACGAGCCGGATCTTGCCCTCGTCCTGCATCTCCTTGAGGGCACCGATCGAATCCTCTAGCGGGACCTGCGGATCGGGCGCGTGGAGCTGATACAGATCGATCCGCTCGACCTTGAGGCGCTCGAGGCTCCCTTCCAGGGCCTCGCGCAGGTGCTCGGGCCGCCCGTCCTCGTCCCACGCGCGGCGCGAGGGCCGGGTCAGCCCGCCCTTGGTGGCGATCACGAGCCCGTCTGGATAGGGATGCAGGGCCTCGGCGATCAGCTCCTCCGAGACGAAGGGCCCATAGGAATCGGCGGTGTCGAGGAAGTTGACGTCGAGCTCGACCGCGCGGCGCAGCACGCGGATCGTATGCGCCCGATCGTCCGGCGGACCCCAGACGTCCCTGCCCGCGACCCGCATCGCCCCGAATCCGAGGCGGTTCACGACGAGCCCGTCCCCGAGCTCGAGCGTGCCCGCCGCCGCTGCCGAGATCGTACCCATCCGCATGTGCCCTCCCTGGTCGAGATCGTATCGGCTCCGTGCACCGGACGCAATCACGAGTATCCCACCGGACGAGGTTTCCCGCCGTCAGCCCTCGAACACGGTTGACGAGCCAGGCTCCCATCGTCTATCATCGGACCTTCGTTCCGCTGCACCTTCCTCCTTCGGAGTCGCCGACGTGAGAACCGACGCCACGCGAATCAGCATCCGGCGAGTCGCCGATCCGCTCCCCGATCGGCCCACCGTCTAGTCCGCGCGCGGGCGCTCACGACCGGCACCTGAACGTCTGACAGCACCGCCGGGACTCCTCCCGAGGGAGGGTCTCCACGCAGCCCGCGGAAGAAGCGTCTTCGCTTCGCCTCCGTGAACGCGCCGCGCATCGTCGTCGTCGAGTCCAGCGTTCACGAGGTCGCACATGTCGGATGTCGAAGAACTGATTCCCGAAACGGTCCCGGCGCCCGGGGTGCCGGGGCACCCACAGGGGAAAATCGCGCTCCTCAAGGAGGCCCTGCGCGGGTCGTCGCAGGACTACACCCGGGGTCCCGTCGGTCGCGCGCTCCTCATGCTCGCGATCCCGATGGTGCTGGAGACCGCGCTGGAATCGGTCTTCGCGCTCACGAACATCTTCTGGGTGTCGCGTCTCGGCGCGGGAGCGATCACGTCCGTCGGCCTGACGGAATCGATCGTCACGCTCGTCTACACGATCGCGATCGGTCTTTCGATCGGGGTCACGGCCATGGTCGCGCGTCGGATCGGAGGCGGGGACCCGGAAGGGGCCGCGCGCTCGGCCGTGCAGGCGATCGCACTCGGCGTCGGCCTGTCCGCGGTCATCGGCGTCTCCGGCATCCTGTTCGCGCCCGAGTTCCTGCGGCTGCTCGGCGCCGAGCCCGAGGTCGTCGCGGAAGGGTCGGGCTACGCCCGCGTCCTCCTCGGCGGGAACGCGACGATCATGCTCCTGTTCCTCCTGAACGCGGTGTTCCGCGGCGCCGGCGACGCGGCGATCGCGATGCGGCTCCTCTGGCTCGCCAACGGGATCAACATCGTCCTCGATCCGTTCCTGATCTTCGGGATCGGCCCGTTCCCCGAGCTGGGCCTGACCGGCGCGGCCGTGGCGACGACGATCGGGCGCGGGACCGCGGTCGTCGTCCAGTTCGCCACGCTCCTGCGCCCGCGAGCGCGGGTGCGCGTCGGGCGCAGACACCTGCGACTCGACTCGGCGCTCCTCGCGCGACTCGTGAGCCTGAGCGCGACCGGCACGTTCCAGGTCTTCGTCGGCATGGCGAGCTGGATCGCGCTGATCCGGATCCTCGCCGGATACGGAACCGAGGTCGTGGCCGGATACACGATCGCGATCCGCGTGATCATCTTCGCGCTCATGCCCTCGTGGGGCCTGTCGAACGCCGCCGCGACGATGGTCGGTCAGGGCCTGGGCGCCGGGAAGCCCGAGCGGGCGATCCGGTCCGTGCGGCTCGCGGGCTGGTGGAGCGCATTCGCGCTCGGGGCCGTCGGAATCGTGTTCGTCGCGCTGGCGCCGTGGATCGTGCGCCTCTTCACCGACGATCCGGCGACGGCGCGGTGGGCCGTGATGGGACTCCGGATCGTGGCTCTCGGGTTCCCGTTCTACGGCTGGGGCATGGTGCTCCAGCAGTCGTTCAACGGCGCCGGCGACACGCGCACGCCGACGTGGATCAACATCGCGTGCTTCTGGGCTCTCGAGCTCCCCGCGGCCTGGTTCCTTTCGCGCGCCGGGATGGGCCCGCTGGGCGTCTTCGTCGCGATCGCGGTGGCGTACTCGGCGGTTCCGGTCATCGCGGGGCAGGCCTTCAAGCGCGGCGGGTGGATGTCGGCTCGGGCGTGAAATCCGGGCCGCCGGCTTGCGGGCCCGGCCATCGAGCGGGTAACATGTTCCCGTATCTTCCCCGACAAGAAGGAGTCGCCCTGCCCGTGCTTCGTCCGCGTTCGTGCGCTCGCGCCTTCGTGGCCGTGGCCGTGGCCGTCGTCGTAGTCTGCTCCGCGACCGCCTTCGCGCGCGACGAACTTCCCCGCATCCGCTGGAACGACAATGACCGCCCGGCCGGGACCTTGGCGAACGGCGTCCTTACGCTCCGCCTGGAGCTCGTCCGCGGTGAGTGGCGTTATCTGGGGGACGATCGCGGCGGGGTCGAGGTCCTTGCTTTCCGCGAGATCGGCCGCGAGCCGGAGAACCCGGGTCCCATGATCCGCGTGCCGCTCGGCACGGAGATCCGCGTCTTCGTCTCGAATCCGCTCGACGTCCCGCTGGTCGTCTACGGCCTGGCCGATCGTCGGGTCGCCGACATGGACTCGCTGGTCGTTCCCGCGGGAGAGGAGAGCGAGGCCCGCTTCGTCGCCGATGTCGAGGGTACCTATTTCTACTGGGGGACGACGACCGGTTCGCGGCTCGTGTTCGAGGAGCCGGATTCGCGGCTGTACGAGGACAGCCAGCTTAACGGGGCCCTGATCGTCGATGCGCCGGGGAACCCGCCCGTCCGCGACAAGGTGATGGTCCTCTCTGTCTGGTTCGATCGGCCGGCGGCGGGAGAAGAGCTCGACTGGCAGACCGAGACGATGGCGATCAACGGTCGGCCGTGGCCGTTCACCGAGCGACTCGAGTACGCGCTCGGCGATTCCGTCCACTGGCGGCTCATCAACCTGACCGACCGCGTGCATCCGATGCACCTGCACGGCTTCTTTTTCGAGGTCGACGCGAAGGGCGACATCCAGCGCGATGAGCGCCTGTGGCCGGGGGAGCGGCGGCTCAACGCCACCCATTTAATGGGCATCGGGGAGACCGCGGACGTCTCGTGGCTCGCGGATCGGCCCGGCGGCTGGCCGTTCCACTGCCACATCAGCTTTCACGTCGTCCCGAATGCGCTTCCCGGTGACTACGCGGACGGCGCCGCACGCGACGATGCGCTGCTCCACGGCATCCACTCCGAGGATCCCGGTCACCACGTGGTCGAAGGGATGGGCGGCCTCGTGATGGGGATCACGGTGCGTCCGCCCGAAGGCTACGCGAACGAGGTCCGGCCTCGACGGTTGCTGCGGCTCTTCGTCATCAGCGATTCGCTGCCGGGCGAGCGGCGCCGCTTCGGCTTCGCCCTTGCCGGCAACGACGGCGAGGCGCCTTCACGACCGGTCGCCTGGCCGGGACCGACGCTCGTGACGTGGGTCGGCGAACCGACCGGGGTGCGGGTCATCAACCGGATAGACGAGCCGACGCAGATTCACTGGCACGGCCTCGAGATCGACAGCTACTTCGACGGGGTGGCCGGCATCGGGGGCTATCACGGCGCGACCACGCCCGCGATTCTGCCCGGCGACTCGTTCGAGATGCGAATCACGCCGCCGCGCGCGGGGAGCTACATGTATCATACGCACTTCAACGACGTCCGCCAGCAGAGCGCCGGGCTCTACGGCGGCTTCGTCGTCCTGCCGGCGGGCGAGGAGTGGAATCCCGAGACCGACCGCGTGGTCCTGCTGAGCACGGGATCCGATCCGGACATGTCTCCGCTCCTGAACGGCTCCCCGACCCCCGATCCGATCGCGCTCGTGACGGGGGTGACCTATCGTTTTCGCTTCATGAACATCACGCTGTTCAACGCGCTCGCCCGGATCCGCCTCGTCCGCGACGGCTTCCCCGTGATGTGGCGCGCGGTCGCCAAGGACGGCGCCGCGCTTCCCGCTCGACAGCAGAGGATGGACCTCGCCGACCGGATCGTCAGCGTCGGGGAGACGATGGACTTCGAGTTCCGGCCGTCCGAGCCCGGCGAGTATCACCTCGAGGCGCGATCGTTCGAGGGCGAGCGCTTCGTCGACCAGCGGATCGACGTCGTCGCCGAGACCGCATCTTCCTCACGGTAGGTCGTCGAGGATGCAGCCGCGCCCCATGCGCGTGAGGTCACTGCTCATCCTCTCGTTCGCCGTCGGCCTCCTGCCCGCTCCGGCCCGCGCGCAGGTCGATACGATCCCCCATCTCTCGCCCTTCCGGCCGCTCGACCTGCCCGCCCCGACCGTGTGGCGGGGAGCCGACGGCCGGCCCGGTCCCGAGTACTGGCAGCAGCGGGTCGACTATCGGATCCAGGCGAGCGTGGATCCGGGGACGAACGTGCTGTCCGGGCGCGAGACGATCCGTTACGAGAACCGATCGCCGGTTCCGCTTCCCTATCTCTGGATGCAGCTGGACCAGAACGTCTGCGCACCCACGTCGATCGCCAGCACCCTCGACCAGCCGCCGCTCGTCTTCGGGGAGGTCGCATTCGACTTCTCGTGCCAGGGTTTCCAGGGCGGAGTCACGCTCGGCGAAGTCTCCACGGGCGGGCGTCCGCTGGAGCACGCGATCTACGGAACGATGATGCGCGTCGATCTCCCCGCGCCGATCCCGGCGGGCGGGGCTCTCGAGATCGAAATCGGCTGGTCCTTCCCGATCCCTCCATACGGGGCCGGTCGCATGGGGATCGACGGGGACCTGTACGAGATCGCGTGGTGGTATCCCCGGCTTGCCGTCTACGACGACGTGCGGGGCTGGAACCACGAACCCTACATCGGCGCCGGGGAGTTCTACCTCGAGTACGGCTCCTTCGATGTCGAACTCACCGTTCCTGCTCCGTACCTCGTCTTCGCGACCGGCGAGCTCCGGAACCCCGAGAGCGTGCTGACCGCCACCCAGCGAGAGCGCCTGGAGCGAGCGATGTCATCCGCCGAGCCCGTCGCGGTCGTCACCGCCGAGGAGGCCGGGGACCCCGCCACCCGCCCCTCGGTCGCCGGCACGTTGAACTGGCATTTCACCGCCGACTCCGTCCGCGACTTCGCGTTCGCGATGTCCCCGAGGGTCCGGTGGGACGCGACGTCCTGGGACGGGATCCGGATCGATACCGTCTATCGGCCGGGCGCGGCGCATTGGAACGAGGCGATCGAGATGGCGAAGCACACCATCCGATACTTCAGCGAGCACTGGCGGCGTTACCCGTATCCGCATGCGACGACGATCGAGGGGCCGATCGCGGGCATGGAGTATCCGATGATCACGTTCGTCGCGGGGGCGAACCGCGAGAACCTGCACTTTACGCTGATGCACGAGTTCGGCCACGAGTGGTTCCCGATGGTCGTAGGATCGAATGAGCGTCTGCATCCCTGGATGGACGAGGGATTCAACACGTTCATCGACACTTACGGTCAAGCCGATTACTTCTCAGGCACTGCGTTCGGAGATACGGTCGGGCAAGCGCCGCTCCACGAGTACCCGGCGCACGCGATCCCCGGAGTGGAGCAGGCGATCGGGCTGCGCCCGGTGGAACAGCACGACTTGTACTGGACCGCTTATCGGAAGCCCGCCCTGGTCTTCCGCCTCCTTCGAGACGAGGTGCTCGGCGCCGAGCGGTTCGACCGCGCCTTCCGAGCGTACGCCGACGCGTGGGCGTTCAAGCACCCCACTCCCGCCGACTTCTTCCGCATGATGCGGGACGAGACCGGCATGGACTTGGACTGGTTCTGGCGCGAGTGGCTCTACGAGACCGCGCGCCTCGACGTCGCGATTGCCGAGGTGAGAAAGACGAACGTGGGAACCGGGATCGTGATCGAGAATCGCGGCGAGAGCGTGATGCCCGTCGAGCTTGAGGTCACCTACGAGAACGGCGAGTCCGAGGTCGTGAGGCTCCCGGTCGAGATGTGGAATCTGGGAGACCGATTCATGTGGAGCGCTCGCGGTCGGAATGTGATCGAAGCGCGGCTCGACCCGCGAGGCGTCTACCCGGACGTCGACCGCGCGAACGACCGCTGGTCGGCGAACTAGGAAGCGCCCGCACGGCCTTCCTCAGCGGCTCGACCAGTGCACATGGAGGATCTTCCAGCCGGCATCCGTCGGGATGAGAACGATCGTCTCGGTACCGTGCGAATCGATCGGCCGCCCGCGGAACTCTCCTTTCGATTCGCTCTCGCTCACCCAAAGCGCCATGTCGGAACGGACGATCACGCCTTGTTCCAACGCCGTGGTCTCGACCGCGGCGGCGAACTCCATGTCCGCTGCCAGGTGGCCGGCGCGGTATTCGGCGAGCGACTCCGCGTGGCCGCCTTCGTAGACGACGAGATCGGGATGCAGGTAGCCGAGCGCCGCGGTCGAGTCGCCCGCCGCGAGCGCGTCCTTGAAGCCCTGGACCACGGCCCGGACCGCAGCCGATTCCGCGGGCGACGCAGCCGGCTCCTGGGCGATCGCCTCCGCGACACTGGGAACCGCGAGGACGAACCCGGCGAAACCGAGCGCGCGCAGCAGGGATCGGCGGCAAACGAGATCGGAAACGGCACGCGCTAGACGACGCGTCATGGGGGACAGCCTCCGAAGCGGGAAGTGTCTGGCCGGATCGTCAGGGCTAAGATACCGGGCACGGATGGACAAACCACGCATCGCGTTCTGGCGGGGAGCGATCTCCGCGCTCGAGCGACTCCCGCAGGGCACACTGTCGCGCTTCGCGGGGCGCCTCGCCGACGTCCCGATTCCGCGCCCGATGCGGCGGCCCGTTCTGTCCGCGTTCGCCCGGGCGACCGGCGCCGACCCCGACGAAGCCGAGCGGCCGCTGGAGGAGTACGCGACGCTCGACGCCTTCTTCGTGCGCCGGCTCCGTCCCGGCGCGCGGCCGTGGCGCGCCGATCCTTCTGGAGCGGGCTCACCGGTCGACGGGATCGTCGGCCAGGTGGGCCGGGCTTCGCGAGGGCGCATGCTCCAGGCCAAAGGCCTCGAGTACTCGGCGGAGGATTTTCTGGGCGACGGCGATCTCGCCGCACGCCTTTCCGACGGCCCGTTCGTCACCCTGTACCTCGCCCCCCGTCACTACCACCGGATCCACGCGCCGACCCGCGGCCGGCTGGTCGCCGCGCGCCACGTCCCGGGGAACCTCCTGCCCGTCAATGCGCCCGCCGTGGCCTCTGTACCGGAGCTCTTCGCGCGCAACGAGCGGCTTGTGTGCGAACTGGACGCCACCGCCGGGGAGGTGGCCGTGGTGGCTGTGGGCGCGACGAACGTGGGCCGGATCGAGGCCGTCTTCGATCCGGACTGGAACGACCCGCGCGGGGGGGTCACGAATCGGCGCGGGGTGAAGTCCGCGCGCGCCCGCACGATCGACTCGCGCCGCTACGACCCCCCGATCGAACTGAGCGCGGGCGACGAGCTCATGGCTTTCCACCTCGGCTCGAGCGTCGTCGTCCTGTTCGAAGCCGGTCTCTTCGAGCTCGATCCCCGCATCGTCCCCGGCCGCGAGATCCGTGTCGGCGATCCGCTCGCCAGCGCGATCCTCGCGTCCTCATGATGCGGCCGCTCGATGGCATGGGCATCCCTTCGCGCGGTAGATTCGCAGCGTGCCCGATATTCGGGACCCACTTTCCAACCGTTTGATTCGTTGGTGAACGCCATGGACCGGAGGCTCTCCGCGATCCTCGCGGCCGACGTGGTCGGCTACAGTCGTCTGATGGGACGCGACGAAGAGGGCACGCTCGCCTCCCTCAAGGAAGTTCGTGCGAACGTCGTCGACCCGGCGATCACGAAACATCACGGCCGGATCGTGAAGACGACCGGCGACGGACTCCTGGTCGAGTTCCCGAGCGTGGTCGACGCTCTGCGTTGCGCCGTCGTGGTGCAGGAGAACATGGCCGAGCGTGGCGCCGGAATGCCGGAAGACCGGCGGTTGCAGTTTCGGGTCGGGATCAACCTCGGCGACGTCATCATCGACGGCGAGGACATCTTCGGGGACGGGGTCAACGTCGCATCACGGCTGGAAAACCTCTCGGATCCCGGGGGCATCTGCATATCGCAGGGCGCCTGGGACCTGGCTCGCGGAAGGGTCGACGTTCCCCTCCGCGACCTCGGCGAGGTCACGGTCAAGAACATCGCACGCCCGATCCGGGTCTATGGCGTTCGCTTCGACTCCCCCAGCGTGCCGGCGAGGGAGGCCGCCGGACATACCCCGGACAAGCGATCGATCGCGGTGCTTCCCTTCGCGAACTGGAGCTCGGATCCGGAGAACGAATTCTTCAGCGACGGGATCTCCGAGGAGCTCATCAACCTCCTGACCAAGCTGCCCCAGCTCCAGGTCTCCGCCCGCACGTCGTCCTTCGCGTTCAAGAAGAAGGAGATCGGCGTCCAGTCGATCGCCAGGGAGCTGGGGGTCAAGACCGTCCTGGAAGGCAGTGTCCGCCGCGCGGGCAAGCGGATCCGCATCACCGCACAGCTCATCGACGCGGACTCCGGCTTTCACATGTGGTCCGAGACCTTCGATCGCGAGCTCGAGGACATCTTCGCCGTGCAGGACGAGATCGCGCGCAGCATCGTGGGCGCCCTGGAGATCACTCTCAGCCCCAAGCAGGAGCGCGAGATCGAAAAAGCTCCGACCGCCGACATCAACGCCTACGATTGTTACTTGCGAGGTCGAAGGTTCCTGCACGATCAACGCGGGGGGCTGAAGCCCGCCCTGGAGGAATTCTCTCGAGCGATCGCAATCGATCCCGGATTCGCCCTCGCCTACGCCGGTCTGGCGGACGCCGCCGGCGTACTATACATGTGGTACGAGAAGGACGAATCGAACCTCGAGCGGGCCGACGAGGCGAGCCGGCGGGCGCTCGAGCTGGATCCCGATCTCGCCGAGGCCCACGCCGCCCGAGGTCACGTGCTCACGCTCGAGAAGAACTACGAGGAGGCGGAGCGGGAATTCGAAACCGCGATCGATCTGGACCCGACGCTGTACGAGGCCTACTACTTCTACGCCCGGGCCGCCATGATGCAAGGAGAATACGAGAAGTCCGCGCAGATGTTCGAAGGCGCATGCGCGGTGCGACCGGACGATTACCAAGCTCCGATGCTCGTCACCCAGGTCTATACCTCGCTCGGCAGGGAAGCCGAAGTTCGCGCCGCCTTCGAGCGCGGCGTGCGGCTGGTGAAGAAACACGTCAAGCTCAATCCCGACGACGTGCGGGCCCTCGTGTTGGGCGCAAACGCTTTCTTGCAGACGGGCGAGACGGAGCTCGCCAGGGAGTGGGCGGAGCGGGCGCTCGAGCTGAGCCCCGACGACCGCGGGGTCCTCTACAACCTGGCTTGTTTCTATGCCATCGCCGGAGAGAACGGGACCGCGATCGACTGCCTCGAGAAGGCCGCCGCGGTGGGGCGCGTGTCGAGAGAGTGGGTCGAACACGACAGCGACCTCGACTCGATCAGGGACGAGCCCCGCTACCTGGCGCTTCTGGAGAAGCTCTAGATCCCGAGCCAGTACGTCAGCTTGACGAGGAATACGTTGTCGGCCGCGGTCGAGAACAGGTCACCGGCGTCCCGGCCGAGGTCGAAGTCGCCTTCGTCGAGCTCGGTGTTGCGATCCTGCGTCCACACGAGAAACAGGGTCGAACCGGGTATGTACTCCCACCGATAGACCAGGTTTCCGCGCAGTGAGCTGAAGCTGAAATCGGGGTCGTCGAAGGTGAACGTGGCGGCGGGCCCCGCGCCGTCCGGATCGACCGAGTACACGCCCTCGTCCAGCGCGATCGTTCCCATGTCCTCGCCGTAGATCCGTTTGTCGAGCGTGCGCGGGGCGGCGAACTCCTTGAAGCGCGAGAACTCGTTGCTCGAAAAGAAGGGCTGCAGGAACACCTCGAGCGACATCCGGGGCGTGAAGGTCCACTCGAGCCGTGTGTCCATCGAGACCGTGTTCTGATCCAGATCGGAGAAAACGTAGCGGCTGCCGTAGAACGCTTGCGCGGTCACGTCCTCGACGGTCGTCACGTACTGGGCCGAGGACTCGCCGTGCTCGAAGTACGGCCCCAGCGAGAGCGAGATGTTCGAGGCCGGCTTGTACGTGAAATTCAGAAACAGCGCGTACTCCCGGTAGCCGCCCTCGATCCACGTGTACGACGGCTCCGCGGAGGCCACGAACCGCTTCCGGTTGTCCGTCGCCACGTAGAGGCTGTGGAATCCGTGCCCCGGCGACTTGACTACGGGGCCGCCGCGGGTCGCGCGGGGGTCGAACGCCGACGGCCGCACGAGGTTGAACAGGGACACCTCCCAGTAGTTCGGGAGCTCGGCGAAGGCGCTCCAGTGAACCTGCCGTTCCTCGAGGTCGCCGTCGAAGTTCGTGCGGTTTTGAGCTCCCACACGGAGCTGCAGGTAGCGGTAGCGGCTCGTAGGCTCGGTCCAGCGACGTTGCACGTTCCCGTGCAACCAGAGGAAGTCCGTCCGGGTCTGGAAGCCGAGGTCGTTGATCTCGAAGCCCGGGCTGCGGGCGGCCAGTGAGCCCTCCCAGAGCCAGCTCCCCGCCTCCTTCGCCACGCGGTTGTACGTGGCCCACCCTCGGATCGACTCCAGCGTCGGATCGTAGCGATCGGTGAAGAGTCCGTTGGAGCCGTGCTCGCGGTCGGGCCGCTGGAAGTAGCGCGCGCTCGATTCCTGGATGCGCAGGATGGCGTCCGGATCCCCGGAAACGTTCGAGATCGCCGTGCTGTTCAGGTAGTGGTAGGTGCGATCGCCCCACCACCATTCGGCGTCGGCCCCGAGCGCCTCGGCATGGGAGGGCAGCAGGTCCTCGAGGGTGGCATCATCGAAGCTGCGCGTGACGGACGTCACGATCCCGCCCACTTGGAGGTCTCCGTCGAGGAGATCCTGCTTCACCCGGCCGACCATGTACCCGGTGAGAGGCTCGACCTCCTGCTCGAAGTCCTCTTCGCCCTCGAGAGCCACGTCCGCGCGCTCGCGCTCGGTCAGCGCGCCGAGGACGCCGATCGATGTCCCGGCGCGCGTCCGCCCCGTGAGCTTGGCCGCGCCCAGGATCGTGGTCGCGTCCGGAACGTCGGCGAAGTCTCCGGCGTCGAACGCCAGCGAGGATCCCTGCGGCGCCCTGCCGATCCGCCGCGTGAACAGCAGGTCCAGCGAGGAGATGTTGCTGCACGTGAAGCACCAGAGTCCCCCATAGCTGAACAGCCCGCTCCCCTCGATGAAGAACTCGCGCTTCTCGGGGAAGAAGGTCTCGAAGGCGGAGAGGTTCACGACCGCGGGGTCGACCTCCGCCTGGCCGAAGTCCGGGTTCACGGTGGCCGACACGGTCAGGTTCGACGTCAGCAGGTACTTGAGGTCGGCCCCCAAGCGGTAGTCCTGGTCCCGCTCCTGCGCGAAGGGGTCGTCCGGGTCGATCTCCGCCTGCGTCTCCATCTGCGCCACCGCGTAGGGCAGGAGCTCGAAGCGGTTGGGGCTCGCATTGGGGATCGAGAGGCCCGTCAGGTGGCCGAAGCGCGACGGCCCTCCCTGCTGGTCGCGGGTCCAGAACGACCAGAGCTGAAACTCGTTGAGCCGGCTGACCTCGCGCTCGATCTGGAGGCCCCACGTCTGTTCCGCGCCGCGCGGGAACCGGAGCTGCGAGAACGGGATCGCGATTTCCGCGGTCCAGCCGAGGGAGTCGATCTCCGCCTCCGCGCGCCACACGGGGTTCCACGAGTAGTCGAGGTTCGATCCTCCCGGCCCGTAGGCATCCATCCGCGTCTCGGTCGGGTTGATCGTGAACTCGGTCTGGCCGAGGTGGTCCAGGAACGTGTCGAACGTGATCGTCAGCCGATCGCCGGGCGGGTCGGAGTCGCGGCGCGCGAGCCGGCCGATCACCCCGCGCGATCCCAGCGAATCGTACATCCTGGCGCCGATGTAGAGGGTCTGGTCGTCGTAGACGAAGCGCACCTCCGTCGGCTGGGTCGCGGGCAAACCCTGATTCGGGTCACTCTGGAGGAAGCGGGTCACGGCGGAGGCCGTGCGCCAGATCGGCTCGTCGAGCTCGCCGTCGAGGTCGATATCCCCCTCCAGTCGCACGGCCTGAGCGACCGGTGCGAGACGCTCGTGCTCGGGCGTGCCGGCCGCCGGCGTCGCCAGCGACAGGACGTCCGAGTTGCCGGCGGCGGCCGGCGGATTCGACTGGGCCCGGAGAGAGCCGGTCATGCAGAGCAGGGCGACGAGCACGACGGGGCTCAAGCGGATCATGGGCATACCTCCGGCGGATCGATGTTCGGAACGGGGCCGGCGTTCAAGAGGTAGGATGGCCCCACGGAACGGAAGGTTGCAATCGAGGCTCCCTTGCGACCGCGCGACGCGCGGCTCAGCTTACGACGATGGTCCTCGCTCCCCCCCGCGGAATCGCCACCTGGCTGTCCGTCTCGGCTCTCGCGCTCGCGGCGACAACCGGCGCGGCGTTCGGCCAAGAGCTCGGGGACTGGCCGATCCATTCCCTCGACCGGCCGCAGCCCCCGGTCGTCGACCCCGGCCCGCCGCCCGGTCCCTCACCGCCACCCTCGGACGCCGTCGTCCTGTTCGACGGAACCGACCTCTCCCGCTGGCGCGCCGAGGACGGCGGACCGGCGCCGTGGCGGGTCGTCGAAGGCGCGATCGAGGTCGTCCCCCACACGGGCTCCCTGGTCACGCGCGACAGTTTCGGCGACGTCCAGCTCCACGTCGAATGGCGCACGCCGCCCGTGGTCGCGGGCGAAGGGCAGGAGCGTGGGAACAGCGGCGTCTACCTGATGGGCCTCTACGAGCTCCAGGTCCTAGACTCGCACGACAATCCGACCTATCCCGACGGGCAGGCCGGCGCGATCTTCGGCCAGTACCCGCCGCTCGTGAACGCGAGCCGCGGTCCCGGCGAGTGGCAGAGCTACGACGTGGTCTTCCACGCGCCGCGGTTCGACGACACCGGCGCGCTGCTCGCGCCCGCGCGAATGACCGCCTTCCATAACGGCGTGCTGATCCAGGACGACGTCGCGCTCACGGGCCCGACCGCGTTCCAGCGCCGGCCGCCCTACGAGGCGCATCCGCCGCGCCTTCCGATCACGCTTCAGGACCACGAGTTCCCGGTCCGATACCGGAACGTCTGGCTGCGCGAGATCGGCGGTCGCTGAGATCGCCTCGTTGCGGAGGGAAACCGCTCTCGCTACCGCAGTCTCAGCCGCTCCAGGACCTTCACGTATCGCGGATCTGAACGCAGCGGGACGAACAGCGGATCGGTGGAGATCTGATACGGCGTCCCGCTTCGCTCGGCTAGGAACTCGTCGATCAATGCGAACGCCTCGTCCTTCCTTCCGAGCTGGGCGCAGGCCATCGACATAACGAATACGCGTCCCCAAACCCAGGGGCGTGACCGCAGCCCTTCGAGGTACGCCTCCCAGAACCCAGGCTCCCCACCCGACGCGTAGCCCTGCCGGGCTTCGGTCACGAGATCGGGCGGAAGCGTCCCGGGATTCAGTCGGGAGACGGTCTCCCACTCGATGAGGGCATCCTCGAAGCGCCGCTGACAGAGGTACGAGAAGGCGAGATTGTAGTGGGCGGTGACGTAGCCGGGATCCATCTCGATCGCTTTCCGGTAGACGTCGATCGCGGCGTCGAACCGACGGGCGAAATTCAGGGCCACTCCCATCGCGATGTGAATCGGCAACGATACCGGATCCAGCTCGAGCGCCTGACGGAGGGCTGCCAACGCCTCCTCCGTCCGACCGCGCCAGGACAGGAAGTTCCCGTACCAATGGAACGCGGTCGCGTTCCCCGGCGAGAGCTCGAGCGCGTGGCGGAATTCACGCTCCGCTTCCTCCCAGTTCCACTCATTCTCCGCCACGACCCCGAGGGCGGCGTGCGCCTCCCCCAGTCCAGGGTTTAGCGCCAGCGCGCGCCCTGCGGCCACACGGCCTTCGGCACATGCTTCCGGCGTCGGCGTCGCGCTGTAGCTCGGCAGGATCGCATACGCGTCCGCCAGCCCCGCCCAGGCCTGCGCGAACTCGAGGTCCGCCGCCACCGCCGTCCGGAACCACTCGATCGCCTGCCGAAGCGATGCCTCAGTCCGCCGGCTGAGGAAGTATCGGCCCTTGAGATACGACTGATAGGCCTCCACGCTCTCGGTCGGCCGCTTCACGAGCTGCGCCTGCTCTCTCGGCGTCAGCCGCACTCGCAACGCCTCGACGATCCGCTCGGCAACGTCGGTCTGGATCGCGAAGATGTCCTCCAAGTCCCGATCGTAGCGCTCGGCCCACAGGTGCTCGTCGGTCGCGGCGTTGATGAGCTGCGCCGAGATCCGCACGCGTCGACCGGCCTGCCGGACACTCCCTTCGAGGATCGAGGCGACCCCGAGCTCGTCGGCGATCTGGCGCATCGGCTTGTCGGTCCCCTTGTACCGCATGACCGAGGTCCGGCTAATCACCTTGAGGCCCTCGATTCGGGCCAGCAGGGTCAGGATCTCCTCGGTGACGCCGTCGGAGAAGTACTCGTTCTCGGCGCTCGCGCTCATGTTCGTGAACGGGAGGACCGCCACGGACTGCTTGCGGGGGGAGGCCTTCGCTTCCGCCTTCGCCGCTGGGCGAGGGGGCCTGGCGGGGCGAGCGGACGGTTCCAATCGCACCCCGTACAATCCGACCGGCGTGGAGACGCCTTTGAGCGCGTGCTCACCGCGCGACTCGAACCGGAACTCCGGACGCTGGTGCAGCTGCCGCCACACGTCCTCACTGACCCATACCTGACCCGGCTGGGCCGCGGTCTGGATTCGCGAGGCGATATTGACGCCGTCGCCGTAGATGTCGCCGTCCGCGGTGGTCAGGATGTCGCCCACGTGTACCCCGACACGCAGGTCGCGCGACTCCAAGCCCTGCGAGCGGGCTCCCGCAACGAAGCGGTCCCGGAGATCGATCGCCCAGCGCACCGCCTCATGAGTGCTCGGGAACTCGGCAAGGACGGCGTCGCCGATGAATTTGACGACACGGCCGCCGCGGTCTCCGACGACCTGGCGCGCTATCTCCTGGAGCAGCTCGACCACCGCGACCGCTTCGCCCTCGTTTCTTGCCGAGAGCTCGGTATATCCTGCGATATCCGCGAAGCAGACGGCTGCCAAGCGATAGGTCCGCTGGGTCATCGGAGCCTCACTTCCGATGGGCGGCTTTCGTGCGACTGAATCATCGAAGGTCGCAGATCATGCGATCGTAAGCCATCGCTCGTTTCTTGACCGGCCGGGGGGCTCAAAGTAACTAGAGCATACCCTGAGCCTGTCATTCCACAGGTTCCCTGGATCGAACCTCCCCACCCTCGGCTGATCGGATGCAGATCAAACCGCAGCGCCCTCTCTATGACGTCGTCATCGTCGGATCGGGCGCGGGCGGCGGCATGGCCGCGCACGCCTTGACGCGCGCGGGCGCCGACGTGGTTCTCCTCGAGGCCGGCCCGGAATGGTTCGCGACCCGGGACTCCACGATGCTGACGTGGAACTACGATTCCCCGCGTCGCGGGGCCTCCACCGAGGAGCGTCCGTTCGGCGAGTTCGACGCCTGCATCGGCGGCTGGGAGATCGAAGGGGAGCCCTACACGACCGCGCCGGGGACGGAGTTCAGCTGGTGGCGCGCCCGCATGCTGGGCGGCCGCACGAACCACTGGGGCCGGATCTCGCTGCGGTTCGGCCCCGACGATTTCCGCCGCAAGAGCCTCGACGGCCTGGGCGACGACTGGCCGATCAGCTACGCGGATCTGGCGCCCTACTACGACCGGGTCGATCGCCTGATCGGCGTGTTCGGAAGCCGCGAAGGCCTCCCCAACGACCCCGACGGGATCTTCCTGCCGCCGCCCGCGCCCCGGTGCTACGAGCGACTCGTGCAGCGGGCCTGCAGTAGCCTCGACATCCCCTGCATCCCCGCGCGCCTTTCGATCCTCACCCAACCGCATGGCGGGCGGCCGGGATGCCACTTCTGCGGGCAGTGCTATCGGGGCTGTCGCACGAACGCGAACTTCTCGAGTCCTTCGGTCCTGATCGCGCCGGCGCTCGAAACCGGCCGCCTCACGCTCGTCACCGGCGCGATGGCGCGCGAGGTCACGCTGGGACCCGACGGGCGCGCGAACGGCGTCGCCTGGATCGACACGAAGAGCGGATCGGACGAGCACGTCCGGGCGCGCATCGTGGTCCTCGCCGCCAGCGCCTTCGAGAGCGCCCGGCTCCTTTTGAATTCGAAGAGCTCGCAGTTCCCCGACGGCCTCGCGAACTCGAGCGGGGTGATCGGGCGCTACCTGACCGACACGACCGGCACCGACGTGGCCGGCTTCATCCCCGCGCTCGCCGGCAACGTCCCGCACAACGAGGACGGCGTGGGGGGCATGCACGTCTTCGTCCCCTGGTGGCTGGACAACCGCGCCCTCGATTTCCCGCGCGGCTATCACATCGAGGTGTGGGGCGGACGCGACATGCCGGGCTACGGCTTCATGGGCGGCATCCAGCGGTATCCTCCCGGCGGCGGGTATGGAAAGGCCCTGAAGGAGGACTACCGCCGCCTCTGGGGTTCGACGGTCGGGTTCTCGGGACGCGGCGAGATGATCCCCAACGACGACTCGTTCTGCGAGATCGACCCCGACGTCGTCGACCGGTGGGGCATCCCGGTCCTCCGTTTCCACTGGAAGTTCACCGACCACGAGTACCTCCAGGTCAAACACATGCAGGAGACGTTCCGGGCGATCATCGACGCCATGGGCGGAGAGGTGTTCTCGCCCATGCCCACGCGCGAGGAGGGGTACGGCATCGCGGCGGGAGGCCAGATCATCCACGAGCTGGGCGGCGTCCGGATGGGCGCGGATCCGGGGAGCTCCGCGCTCAACGGCTGGTGCCAGGCGCACGCCGTCGAGAACCTGTTCGTCGTCGACGGCGGGCCGTTCGTTTCCCAGGCCGACAAGAACCCCACCTGGACGATCCTCGCGCTGTCGCTGCGCGCGTGCGGGCGGATCGCGGAGCTCGCCAGGGCGGGGGCCGCATGAGCCAGCTCACGCGACGCGAGGTGTTGCTCATGCTCGGCGCGGCCGGCGTGGGGGCCGCCATCGGCGTTTCCCCGGCCGTGGTCGAGCGGGCGAGCCGTGCCGCGCGCAAGGCCACGGCGGCGGGCGGCTTCCGGCCCGCGTTCTTCACGCCCCACGAGTGGCACACCGTGCGCGTCCTCGCCGATCTCGTGATCCCCGCGGACGAGCGCTCGGGGAGCGCGACCGACGCCGGCGTGCCGGAGTTCATGGACTTCATGCTGGTCGAGCGCGAGTCGATGCAGACCCGGATGCGCGGCGGCTTGCGCTGGCTCGACGCCGAGGGGGTGGAGCGGTTCGGGTCCGCGTTCGCCGACCTCGACCCGGCGGACCGAGCCGCCATCCTCGACGACATCGCCTGGCCGGCGCGGGCACGGCCCGAGATGACCCAGGGCGTGGCGTTCTTCAACTTCTTCCGCGACCTCACAGCGGCGGGATTCTTCTCGAGCCGGATCGGCGTCGACGACCTCGGCTACATGGGCAATCGCGCCGTCGCGGAGTGGACCGGCTGCCCCCCCGAAGCGCTCCGCCACCTCGGACTCGACCCGGCGGTGTGATGGCGGCCACGCGAAGGCTCGGGGTGGGCTTCGTGGGAAGCGGCTTCAACACGCGCTTCCACATGCGCGGCTGGGCCGGCCTCCGCGAGGCCGACATCCGCGGCGTGTGGAGCCCAAACCGCGCGAACGCCGAGTCCGCCGCGGCGTACGCGAGCGACCTGGACGTCGGCGACGCCCGCCCCTTCGGCTCGATCGCCGAGATGGTCGCTGATCCGACGATCGATGCGATCTGGCTCGCCGGCCCCAACCACACTCGGATCGAGAACGTCGAGGAGATCGTGACGACCGTGGAGAGCGGGCGGGGCGAGCTCCGCGGGGTCGCGTGCGAGAAGCCGCTGGCGCGGAACGTGGCGGAGGCTAAGCGCGTGGTCGAGCTGGCGGAACGCTCCGGGCTCACGACCGGATACCTCGAGAACCAGGTCTTCGCGCCCGCGCTCGAGCGCGGCCACGCGCTCGTCTGGGGTCGCGGGGCGGCCGCCGCCGGCCCACCCTACCTCGCGCGCGCGGCGGAGGAGCACGCCGGGCCGCACGAGCCGTGGTTCTGGCAGGGGCGGCTCCAGGGCGGCGGGGTCCTGAACGACATGATGTGCCACTCCGCGCTCGTCGTCCGCTCACTCCTCGCCGAGCCGGGGGCGCCGCTCTCGACGGTCCGGCCTCGCCGCGTGACCGCTCACGTCGCGAGCCTCAAGTGGACGCGGCCGGAATACGCCCAGAGGCTGGCCGCGGCGATGCCGGGAGTCGACTATCGGAGGGAGCCCGCCGAAGACTATGCGAGCGTCGTCATCGAGTTCGAGACGCCGGGCGGCCGGCCGGCGATCGGCGAGGCGACGACGTCGTGGAGCTTCGTGGGCGCGGGCCTGCGGCTCTCCGCCGAGCTTCTCGGTCCGGAGTACTCGATGGCGTGGAATTCCCTCGACACCGGCTTGTCCGTGTTCCTCAGCCGGGCCGTCAGAGGCGCGGCCGGCGAGGACCTCGTCGAGAAGCAGAACGCGGAGGTCGGCCTCATGCCGATCGTGGCGGACGAGCCCGTGACCTACGGCTACCAGGCCGAGGACCGCCACTTCGCGCGCGCGTTCCTCGGACTCGAGCCCCCCCGGCTCACGTTCCGCGACGGGCTCGAGGTCGTCGAGGTCCTCATGGCCGCGTACCGGAGCGCGGAAGAAGGCCGCACACTGAGCGTTCCGATCGAAGACCTGGAGGGATTCGTCCCCGCCGTCGCGCGCGGAACCTGGGATCCGACCGGCGGATAACCGCAGAGCGAAGGAGAACGCATGGCGACGCGCACCGTTCTATGGGTGGGGACCGTGAAAGGGGCGTACCGATTCGATTCCGACGGAGATCGCCGCGCCTGGCGCATGGGCCCTCCGCTCCTTCAGGAATGGCGCGTCGACGCGATGCTGCCCGATCCCGCCGACCCCGATCGGCTCCTCGTCGGAACCTCGCACGATGCGTGGGGCGCGACCCTGCGCGAGACCCGCGACGCGGGAGCGACGTGGAGCCAGACGCTCCTGCGCGACCCGGAGGAGCCGGCCGAATTCCCTCTGACCCGCGTCTGGCAGCTGACGCGGGGTGGGGAGGCCGGACGGCTCTACGCGGGCGTGGCGGACGCCGCGCTCTATGCGAGCGAGGACGACGGGGCGTCCTGGCGCGAGATCGAGGGCCTCACGCGGCACCCGTCGCGGCCCAACTGGCATCCCGGAAACGGCGGGCTCTGCCTGCACACGATCCTCGTCGACCCCCGCGATCCGCGGCGCCTGTGGGTCGGGATCAGCGCGGTCGGGGTCTTCGGCACGACCGACGGCGGGGAATCCTGGGAGGCTCTCAACGAGGGGCTCCCGCCGATGACGATGACCGGAACGCAGGACGAGGACGCGATGTTCTGCATCCACAAGATCGCGCTCGACGAATCGGATCCCGATCGCCTGTTCATGCAGTTTCACGCCCACACGATGACGCCGGACGGCAAACGCAGCAGCGGCGTCTTCCGCAGCGACGACGCGGCCCGCACGTGGCGGGCGATCGATCGCGACCTGCCGCAGAGGTTCGGATTTCCGCTCACCCTCTCAGAACGCGGTGAGCTCTTCGTCATGCCGCTCGTCTCCGACGAGAACCGGGTCTTCGACCAGGGGCGGCCAACGGTCTGGCGCTCCGCGGATGGCGGCGACGCCTGGGAGAGACGCGACGCGGCGCCGACGGCCGAGCCGGTCTTCGCCGGAGTCCTGCGGGACGCCATGACGCTCGACTCCCGCGCGCCGACCGGGGTCTACTTCGGCACGACGGTCGGCGACGTCTTCGCTTCGGCCGATGCCGGCGACGGCTGGCAGCGGTTGCCCGTCCGGCTGCCGCGCGTGCTGTGCGTCCGCGCCGCGAGCTACGACTGAGCTCGCGATGACGCCCGTCGTCCTCGAGGTGCCCCGCATGCTGCGCGACTGTACGGAGGGGCGCCCGAGCGTAGCGATCGAGGCCGATCGCCTCGGCGCCGTCCGCGAGGCGATCCGCAGCCGCTGGCCGCTCCTGGCCACGCACGTCTTCGCGGAATCCGGGGCGCTCCGCCCCCACGTCCTGCTCCTGCACAATGACCGGCTCGTCCTCCGCGGGCCGCCGGACGACGTGCGCCTCGACGCCGGAGACCGCCTGACGATCGTGCAGGCCGTGAGCGGCGGCTAACCCCGTTTCTTGAAGAACTGGACGGCGCGTTCGTGCTTCTCGGCCGCGGCCCGTGTCTTGAAGGTCCCCAGGTTTCGCCGTTTGCCCGTCTTCGGATCCTTCTTCCGCGAATAGAGCCGGTAGCGGCCGTCCTTGAGCTTGCGGATCATGACACGACTCCTTCCCGTCTCGCGCCCCGCTCCCGGAACAGCAAGCCGAACAGGACGAGGATACCGGCGGCGATCGCCGCCGGCACGAGCCAGATCGACCGCCAGTCGTGACCGCCCGCCGCCGCGTGGGCCTCGACGACCGCGCCCGAGAGCCAGGCCCCGACGAAGAGCCCTGCGCCCTGCGTGACGAATGCCAGGAAGCCCTGCGCCGACGCCCGGATTTCGGGGGTCGCCCGCTGGTCGACGTAGATCTGACCGGTCACGAAGAAGAAGTCGTAGCAGATCCCATGCAGCAGGATCCCCAGGTAGAGCATCCATGCCGCCGATCCGACGTCACCTTGCGCGAAAAGGACGTACCGCAGCGACCAGGCCGCCATTCCGAGGAGCAGGATCCGCTTCACTCCGAGCCGCAGAAGGAGCCACGGCAAGAGCAGCATGAACCCGATCTCCGACATCTGACCGAGCGTCATCTTGCTGGCCGGCTCGGCGAGTCCGATCTCGTTGAGGAAGAGGTTCGTGAATGCGTAGTAGAACTGGAGCGGAATGCAGAGCAGGAACGAGCCTACGACGAAGATCGAGAACGAACGGTCGCGGAGCAGCGACAGCGCGTCGAGACCGATCGCGTCGCGGGCCCGGAACGGCCTCCCCGCCGCGTGCGGCGGCGTGTGGGGCAGAGCCAGCGAGTAGAGGGCGAGCAGGGCGGAAGCTCCGGCCGCGATCCGCATCGGGATCGCGGTCGCTTCGAGCCCCAGGCGCCCGACCGCGATGCCGGCCACGATCCAGCCGATCGTTCCCAACACGCGGATCTTCGGGAAGTCGCGCGCCGCATCGGGGACGTGGTCGAACGAGATCGAGTTCGTGAGCGCGAGCGTCGGCATGTAGCAGAGCGCGTAGAGGATGAGGACCGGATAGAAGCTCTCGAAGTCGTGCAGCGTGGAGGCGAGCCAGAGAAGCCCGGCGCCCGCCAAATGGAGCGCCGCGAGCAGACGCTCGCTGGCGAAGAAACGATCGGCGACGAGCCCGACGAAGAACGGCGAGATCATGGCCGCGATCGCGGTCGCTCCGTACGCGAGCCCGATCTGAGCGCCGTCGAAATCCAGCGTCGAGTCCAGGTAGGTCCCCATCGTCACGAACCACGCGCCCCACACGAAATACTGCAGGAACATCATGGCCGAGAGCCGGGCGCGAACCGCTTCCAATGAACTCTCCTCGCTGGGATCGACCTGCTGGCGCGATTCGACGGGTCGGGTCAAGATGAAGGGCGGGAGGAAAAACTTCTACGGGGGACCTCTCGCAGTTCCTGGGCGGATGGACGGCGGCGCGGATCGCGGGCGCCTGGCTCGCACCCGAGCCTCCCGCCTGGGCTCGACCGTCACGACTCTAGCCGGACTCCGCGCGCAGGGGCGCGGTCCTACTCCACGCTCTCGCCGAGCGAGTCGATCGTCCGGATGTGGCCGCGCGCCGGCTCCATGGCGCTGTCGACGTGGGCGGTCGTGCGCTGGATTCTCCCCGCCTCGGCCGGCGCCGTGTCCGGATCGCCGGTGCTGCAGGCGAGACCCGCGCAGAGCGCGAGCCCCGGAAGCGTGGAGCGGATGGCCCCGACTCCGAGGCCTTTCAACGCGGGGCGCTCGCGACCGTCGCCGGCCCTTCGCGATAGAGCCAGGCGCCCACCAGCGTGGCGATCGGCAGCTCGAAGAGCCCCCAGATCGTCGAAGTCCTCACCATCCCCGGCGGGAAGAGCTCCCACGCCAGGTTGTACACGTACCAGAATGCGTAGAGCAGGACCCAGCCGAAGAGCCCGGCGCAGACGGCGGCCTTCGGGCCGGCCCCGTAGCGCGGCCGGATCGCGGCGTACAGCCAGACGAGCAGGATCCCCAGGACGAACGACATCACGACGAAGATCCCGATGTCCGAGCCGCTCACCGGCTCCATTCCCATCTCGGCCACGGCGGCGTCCATCTCGGATTTCAGGATCACGCCGTTGAGAAGCCACTCGCCGACGTTGATCACGACGCCCGCCACCAGCCCGCCCATGATCACGCGTGCCCAGTTGATCCGGTTCACTGTTGCCTCCTGCGAAGGCTCCAACCATGTTCGGAGTGATCCCTTCCATTCTATCCCGTTTGCCGGCGGTCGATCAAGCAGCTTCGATGGGCTATGATCGGACGTCACGACGTCGCCTCGGCCGGAGAACCCAATGACGCATCCGCCGCTCTTTCCTTCCCTTCTCGAGCTTTCGGATCTCGCGCTGTTCCTGTTGCGGGTCTGGATCGCGATCCTGTTCGGCTGGAGCGGCTGGTCTCACGTGGCGCATCCCGCGGAGCGCGGGAAGTCGATCGGCATGTCCCCCGCGGCGACGGCGGTCCTGGGCGCGGTCGAGCTGGTCGGCGCGGCGCTGCTCGTCGTCGGCGTGGGGGCCCAGCTCGCGGCCGCGGCGCTCGCCATGGTCATGCTCGGCGCGATCGCCAAGAGGACGACTACTTCTGGATCGTGGGTCGCGTCGACGACGTGCTGAACGTTTCCGGCCACCGGATCGGGACCGCCGAGGTCGAGAGCGCGATGGTGGCGCACGAGGCTGGTGTCGAGGCGGCGGTCGTGGGACGGCCCGACGAGATGACCGGGCAGGCGATTGTGGCCTTCTGCACGTTGGGTCCCGGCGGCGATCCGGACGACGGGCTGCGCGCGGACCTCAAGAAATGGGTGACGGCCCAGATCGGTTCGCTGGCGCGTCCGGCCGAGGTCCGCTTTACCGACGCCCTCCCCAAAACGCGCAGCGGCAAGATCATGCGCCGGCTCGTCAAGGACATCGCCTCGGGCGCCGAGCGGGTCGGCGACACGACCACGCTCGAGGATTACTCGGTGCTGGCGCGGTTGCGCGAGGAGCGGGAGTCGTAAGAGCCATTCTCGGACCCGACCGCCGGACCTCCCTGCTGGCGTTCTCCCGCTTCCTCGAAACGCACGGTCACCTCCTCGCCATAATGCCGCGCGAGATGGTTCCCATGGCGCGGAACTATGCGCGCGAAGGGCCGGTCGCCACGCGCGCCGCCGCGCGCGCCGAGGCGCTGGCACGTCCGTGGCTCGCCCGCGATCCGCGCCCGGGGCTGGCTCTGCGTCCGGCCTGTCTGCGGACGCTGACGGGCCACCGCGGCGCGGTCCAGGCCGTGGCGCTCTCGCGCGACGGCAGCGTCGCGATCTCGGGCGGCGAAGACCGGGTCCTTAAAGTGTGGGACGTGACGAGGGGGGCCTGCATGGCGTCGCTCGAAGCCCACACAGCCACCATACGCGAGCTGGTCCTCGACCCCGACGGCAAGGTTGCAGTCTCGGCGTCCATCGACGGGACGCTGCGCGTCTGGGACCTCCGCTCTGGCACCCTGTCTCGGACTCTGCGCACGCCTTCGCCCATGGGCCTCGCGGTCTCCGCCGACTCGACGCGCGCGACCGTCGGCGGCAGCGCGAAGCTGCAGGTCTGGGACTTGACCGCCGGTGCGCTGGTGCGCGAGCTCAAGGGCCGGAGCGACGAGCTCGACGCCGCGCTGGCCGAGGCCTCCGAAGGGTGGGCCCAGATGGGGGGCGGCGTCCCGCCGGACATCTCGACCGCGGTCGCCATGACGCCCGACGGGCGGCAGGCGATCGCCACGGGCCACGACGGGAGCTGCCCGGTCCTGCGGTTCTGGGACCTCGAGACCGGAACATGCTCCCGCGAGATCCGGCCCGACTCCCTCCACGAGATCCACTCGATCGCCATGAGCCGGGACGGGCGGACGATGGCGGTCGTCGACGAGGGGGCGCTGACGTTCGTGGCGTGGGACGTTCCGGCGGGAGCCGTCGTCCGCGCCTTCGGCGCCGCATACAACGCCGATCCGGCCCTCGGTCATGTCGCCGAGATCCTTGCGGTCGCGTTGAGCGACGACGGCAGCCTCGCGGTCAGCGCCTCGCAGGACCACACCCTGCGCGTCTGGGAGGTCGGCACGGGGCGCTGCCTGCGCGTCCTCCACGGCCACACGGACGCCGTCACGAGCGTAGCACTGAGCGCCGGCGCGGATCGGGCGATCAGCGCTTCCCGGGATGCGACCCTCCGCGTCTGGGACCTGTCGGCCGATCCCGATCCCGAGCCGCTCGAGCGTCACGCCGGCGGGCTCACCGGCACCGCCCTGGCCGCCGACGGCGCCCGGGCCGTCTCCTACTTCGGCGGCCCGTACGTCGCGCCGCCGTCCCACGCGCGGACTCACGCCAAGGGCGGCGTCATCTGGCCCGAGGAGTTCACGACGCCGCAGCTATGGGACACGGCTTCGGGATCCTGCGCCGGGCGGCTGCGGGGGCACGAGACCCCGATCGGGGCGCTCGTGCTCACTCCCGACGGCCGGACCGCGGTGACCGTGGATATGCCCGGCACGGTGCCGTACATCGACGAGGAGACCGTGCTCGTCTGGGACTTCCCGTCCGCGACGCGACTTCGGCGGCTCCGCGGCACCACCAGCGACGCGGCGATCACCCGGGGGGAGTACGCCGTCGCGATCAGTCCAGACGGCCGCCACGCCTTGATCGCCGCCTCCCACCGGCATCGGAAAGAAGACGCCGTACATCTGGTCCGGGAGTGGGATCTCACGACGGGTCGCTGCCGTCGGGAGCTCCGGGGCCACGATTACCCCGTGACCCGCATCGCGGCGAGCCCCGACGGGCGGCTCGCCGCCACAGCGGACGCTGAGGAGTACACCCGCGGGGGCGTCACCCTCCGCGTCTGGGATCTCGACTCGGGGGAGTGCCTCCGGACGCTGGAGGGCGGCCTGGAGGCGTTTTCCGGGCTCGTCTTCACCCCCGACGGCATGGCGCTCGTGTGGTCGAGCGGTTCGCCGCGCCTATGGGCGTTCCAGGGCGACGATCCGCCCCGCAGCATCGGGAACGAGGACGGTGTCGACCGTTTCGCGCTGACGCCGCAGGGCCATACGGTGGTCGCGGCCACGTCGCGAGGTACGCTCGAGGTCCTCGACCTCGTCGAGGGAACCCGCCGGCATGTCCTGACGGGGCACGCCCCAGGACGGATCCGAGGGCTCGCGATCACGGGCGACGGCCGGCTCGCGGCGTCGGCGTCGACGGACGGCACCCTCCGCGTCTGGGACCTCGCCACGGGCGCGTGCGAGGCGATCTACCCGGCCGGGGGTCCGCTCGTCGCGCTCTCGCGGATCCACGCCGACGGAAAGTGCGTTGCGGGGGCCCACGACGGTGGGCTGCACTTCCTGACGTTGCGCGATCCGCGCGCCCGTCCGCCTCTCGTCACCGCCGCCGCGCTCGGTGGAAGAAGGCCCGGCGGGGTCTCCAGGTTGGCCGCGCGCCTTCAGGGGCGGCTGGGCCCTGGGGAACGGTTGCGAGCTGGAGGAGGCCGAGGAGGAGCGAGCACCGGAACGGGACTCCTACCGCTCGCGCGCTGTCCGTGGTGCGCGAGCATCTTCGCCGTGGGTTCGCCGGCCCTTGAAGCGATCCGAGAGAGCGAGCGGGATCTTCGTGGGGACACCGCCCGACCGCCCTGCCTCGCGCTCCCCGCGTCGCGTTGGGAAGGCGAACGCCTGTCGTCGGGTTGCACGCATTGCGGCCGGCCGCTTCGCTTCAACCCGTTTCTGGCCGACGGCTCGAGGGCCGGCCTCGAGGGCTCGCGCGGAGGAGTCGGCCGGATCAGCCCTTCCGCCTAAAGAACTGGATCGCGCGCTCGTGCTTCTCGGCAGCGGCGCGCGTCTCGAACGTGCCCAGGTTCCTGCGCTTGCCGGTCCTGGGGTCCTTCTTGCGCGAGTAGAGCCGGTACTTCCCCGACTTGAGCTTGCGGATCACCGTCCCTCCCCCCTTCCTCCAACCGTGGCGGTTTCGCTAGGTTACGTTCGCGTACTTATCCCGAGTAGCCCGAGAGCGATACCTCATGAGTCCCACCCGAGCCCCGAGTGTCGTGGTCGTCACCGGCGACGTGACGATGGACTGGAACGTCGCCCGCACTCGGGCGGTGGGCAGCGACGGCGCGAGCTGGAACGCGCGGAACACGGCACGCGCCTGCTGGCAGCGGGGCGGCGCAGCGCTTCTCGCCGACCTCGTCGAGGGGACAGCGGAGGGCGCGCGGGTCCACGGACCGGACGTGCCCCGGACCGGGGTCTGCCCCGACGACCCCCGCTTCCACCATTCCTACGCGATCTGGTCCCGCGTCGACGACGCCTGGCGGGTGGCCGAGTTCCTGGGGCTGGACCGCCGCCCGTCCGGACCGTTCCAAGACGCCGACGCATGGAACCGCGTCCGCGACGACCCCCTCGCCGCCGACCTCGTCATCCTGGACGACGCCGGCCTGGGATTCCGCGATCGGAAGGACCTCTGGCCGCGCGTGCTCGGCGACCGGCGCCGGCATCCGTGGGTCGTCCTCAAGATGGCGCGGCCGGTGGCGGAAGGACCGCTGTGGCGGGAAATGCTCGACCACCGCGCGGACCGCCTCGTCGTGGTGATGACGGTGGACGACCTCCGGCGGACCGAAGTGCAGGTCAGCCACGAGCTCTCGTGGGAGCGAACCGCGCAGGACCTCGCCTGGGAGCTCGTGCACAACCCGCGCGTCAACGCCCTGGCCCGTGCCGCTCACGTCGTCGCCTCGTTCGGCGCCTCGGGAGCCTTCCTCCTCTCGCGCCCCGATCGGTCGAGCCCCACCCGCGCGCGCCTGCTCTTTGATCCCGACGGGATCGAGGGCTCGTGGACGCTCGATCATCCGGGTGGGATGATCGGCTACACCACATGCCTCGCGGCGGCGATCGCGCGTCGTATCCTGCTGGCGCCCCGTCGTCCGGATCTCGAGGCGGCGGTCCAGGAAGGGGTCGCGGCGATGCGGCGGCTCCATACCGAAGGCTACGACGCATCGGGAGGGGCCCTGGTCTTCCCCTACGACTCCGTGGCACGGACGCTGGCCGCCGGGGAGCGACCGCTGACGGCGGCCGACGTCCAGGACCCGGTGCGCTTCCTGACCGCCGACGCCGGGTCGCGACCGGCGCGACCGGGCATGTGGTCGATCCTCGAGGACCGCTACGCGGACCGCCTCGAGCTGGTCGTCCAGCGAGCGGCGATCGAGGGGGTCGAGAAGGCGCTGCCGGGCGCGCCGCTGGGCCGCTTCGGCGCGCTGGTCACCGTCGACCGCCACGAGATCGAGAGCCTGCGCGCGGTCCGCGCGCTCGTCGCCGAGTACGCCCGCGGCCGCGAGGCCAAGCCGCTGTCGATAGCGGTCTTCGGCGCACCGGGATCGGGCAAGTCCTTCGGCATCACACAGGTCGCGCGATCGCTACTGCCGGGTCGCATCGAGACCATGACGTTCAACCTCTCCCAGCTCGGCGGTCCCGCCGAGCTCCATGACGCGTTCCACCTCGTCCGCGACACGGCCCTGTCGGGCAAGTTCCCACTCGTCTTCTGGGACGAGTTCGACAGCGCCCTCGCGGGCGAGGCGCTGGGCTGGCTGCGCCATTTCCTGGCCCCCATGCAGGACGGCGCGTTCCAGCAGGGGCAGGTCGTCCATCCCATCGGCCGCGCGATCTTCGTGTTCGCGGGCGGCACCAGCGAGTCGATGGCCGAGTTCGGCCATGACATTCCCGGCGACACATTCCGCGCCCTCAAGGGACCTGACTTCGTGAGCCGTCTCAAAGGGTACGTCGACGTCCTGGGACCCAACCCCCGCAAGGGGGGCCCGGATCCGTTCTACCTGCTGCGGCGGGCGATCCTGCTGAGGGCGCTCTTGCACAAGCATCACGGGCAGCTGTTCCACGATGGCTTGCTGTCCATCGACCCCGGGGGACTCCGCGCCTTCCTAGGAACGCGGCGCTACCGCCACGGTGCTCGATCCATGGAGTCGATCGTCACGACCAGCCAGCTCGCCGGCAAGCGTTCGTTCGAGCGATCGAGCCTGCCGGCCGAATCTCAGCTCGACCTCCACGTCGAAGCGCGCGACTTCCTGGCGCTGGTCCAGCGGCTCGACCTCGAGGGCGAGCTGCTCGAGCGGCTCGCGCGCGCGGCTCACGAGGTGTACCGCGAGGGGCTCCGGGCGCGCGGCGAGACGACGGCCGCCGCGGAGCGCGACTACGACGCGCTTCCGGACGACGAGAAGGACCAGAACCGGGGCATGGTGCGCGACATCGCCAACAAGCTGGCGGCGGCGGGCTACGTGATGGTCCCGGCCCGCAGCGACGAGCCGCCGTTCGACTTCCCCGGCCCCGAGCTGGATCGTCTCGCGGAGATGGAGCACGACCGCTGGATGCGCGCCAAGATCGCCGCCGGCTGGAGGTGGGCCGACCAGACCGACAAGGCGAAGGGGCTGCACGCGGCGCTGCTCCTTTGGAAGGGTCGCTCCGCCGAGATGACGCGCGGGGACAGCCAGAGCCCGTTCACGCCGGAGGAGCTCGCGGCCCTCGGCCCCGATCCCCTGCCCGAGAGCGAGAAGGAGAAGGACCGGGACCTCGTGCGCGGGATCCCCCGGATTCTGGCCAGGGCGGGGTACACGGTGCTCCGCGCCGGCCCCGCGGGTTGATCCGGGCCGGCATTCATAATCGGGCCCGTGGCATGATCCCGCCCGGTGGCTCGAGGCGAACGAGCCCGACGTGACACCGATGCGGTCGCCCCTTCGCGGCCTCGCGCGCGTCTGGCGCGGGATCGAGTGGCCCGTCGTCTGGGCGCTGGCACTCGCCGCCGTTGTGCTCGGGATGTTCGGTTGGTCCCAGCACGCCGCCCCACGCGGCGAGAGGCTCGGCCCGCTCGACCTCCTGTACCGATCGCTGCAGCTTTTCGTCTTCGAGTCTGGCAATGCGGACCCCCCGGTCCCGTGGACGCTGGAAGCGGCGCGATTCCTGGCCCCGCTGGTCGCGGTCTACACTGCCAGCAAGGCCCTGCTCGCGATCTTCGCCGATCAGATGCAGCAACTCCGGCTGTGGCGGCTGCGCGATCACGTCGTGGTCGCGGGGGGCGGGCGCACGGGCCGCGCGCTCGCGCGCGCGTTTCGCGCACGGGGCTACCCCGTGGCGGTAGTCGAGCGCGACGGCACCGTCGAGACGCTGGCCGGCTGCCGCGAGGGCCGTTGTGCGATCGTCGTCGGCGACGCGACCGATCCGGCGATCCTGCGGCGCGCGCGCCTCCACCGGGCTCGAAATCTGATCGCCGTGTGCGGCGACGACGGCGTGAACGCCGAGATCGCGGTCGCGGCCCACGAGGCCGCCGCCGGGCGTGGGGCATCACCCCTGTCGTGCGTGGTCCACGTGTTCGATCCCGAGCTCTGGCGACTCCTCTCCGACCGTTGGTTCGCCGCCACCGGGCGCGATCCGGTGCGGCTCGAGTTCTTCAACCTCTACGAGAAAGGCGCCCGCGCGCTCCTCGACGAGCACCCGCCTTTCGGCGCCCCGGGGGTGGAGCCCATCCGGAGCCCGCACCTCCTGGTCGCCGGACTGGGGCGCTTCGGGGAGAGCGTGGTCGTTCGCGCCGCGCGCGGCTGGCGCCGCGTCCGCGCCCAGGCGTCCGACAGGTTCGAGATCACGGTGGTCGATCGCGAGGCACGTGCCAAGGTGGACTCGCTGGGCCTCCGCCATCCCGGACTCGGCGAGCTGTGCGCGATCGACGCCCAGGAGCTGGAGGTGGGATCTCCCGACTTCGAGCGCGGCGCGTTCCTGTTCGACGACCAGGGACGGTGCCGGATCACGATCGCGTACGTCTGCTTCGACGACGACTCGCTCAGCCTCTCGACGGCGCTCACGCTCCACGCTCACCTCGGCCGGTGCGGCGTCCCCGTCGTCGCCCGCATGGAGCGGGAGGCGGGCCTGGCGAGCTTGCTGGGCGGCCGCGCCGGCGCCGGTTTCGCGGACCTACACGCCTTCGGCCTCCTGGACCGGACGTGCAAGCCCGAGCTCGTGCTGGCCGGATCGCTGGAGACCCTCGCACGCGCGCTTCACGAGCGGTACCGCCGCGAGGCCGCGGAGCGCGGCGAGACGTCGGCCACCAACCCCTCCATGGCCGCCTGGGCGGAGCTGCCCGACCACCTCAAGGAGTCGAACCGGCACCTCGCGGCATCGCTCCGCGAGGAGCTGGCTGCCGGCGGGTTCGAGATCGCCCCCGAGCGCGACTGGCGCGCCGAGCCGCGGCGATTCACCGAGAGCGAGATCGAGGTGCTGGCGCGCCTCGAGCACGATCGCTGGATGGCCGAGCGGCTTCGGGACGGCTGGCGCTGGACCGACGGCGCCAAGGATATCGGCCGCCGGAGGAGCCCCGACCTCGTGCCGTGGGAGGACCTCACCGAGGCAGCAAAGGAGAAGGATCGCGTGATCTTCCGCGTTCTGCCCGAGCTCCTCGGCGAGGCGGACTACGCCCTGAGGCGCTCGACGAACTCGTCGATGAGCCCGACCTGAGCCGGGTTGATCTTGTCGCGCGCCTCCTCGACTGTGAACCACCCGGCCCGGTCGACCTCGGGGAACTCGGCCGTCTTGCCTGACCCGGGCGGCCACTCGATCGTGAACGTGTTGCTCTCGATTCTCTCGGGATCGAGATCGCTCTCGACCGCCCACGCGCGGACGATCTTGCCACCCTTCTGCTTGACGGGTCGGAGCTCGACGAAGTCGCCCTCGGGTCGCGCGCCCGTCTCCTCCCGGAACTCGCGCCGCGCCACATCGAGCGGTTCCTCGCCTTCGCCGATCTCTCCCTTCGGGATCGACCATGCGCCCAGGTCGCGCTTCTTCCAGAACGGGCCGCCGGGGTGGACGAGCAGGACCTCGAGCGAGCCCCCGCGACGGCGGTACATGAGGACCCCGGCGCTCGTCCTGGCCACGACTTGAAACCTAGCAACCGAGACCAGCTCCTCGCATGGGCCGCGTTCCTGCGGGAGGACGGCCACCTCTTCCGTATGCGGCCCTCGCTCCTCTTCCAGCAGGCGGCGAACCGGCTGGCGGCCGATCCACCCGGACGCGCTGCCGATCGGTGGGCGTCATCGGGCCGCCCCGTCCGCCCCTGGCTTCGGCAGATCCCCCGCCCGACGCGGGGATCAAGGATCCGGCTCACGATCGCGGCCCATCGAGCGCCGATCGTGGCATGCGCGGTCACGAGCGTCGGCCGCCGACTCGTCTCGGCGTCGGCCGACGGCGGGATCGCGGTCTGGGCCGCCGATACGGGAGCCGAGGTCGCCGCCGCCCGCGTCCCCGCGCGAGTGGCCGGGTGCGCGCTGTCCCCCGATGACGCGTGGCTCGCGGTCGCCTGCGCCGACGGGACTGTGCGGCTCCTCGAGCTCGAAGCCCTCAGGGAGAAGGAGATCCTGACGGGACACGAGAAAGGGGCCACCGCGGTCGCCTTCGCCCCTAACGGGTACCGGTTGGTGTCGGGCGGAGGGGACGGAAGGTTCCGCATCCGCGAGGTCGCGTCCGGACGGGAATCCTGGTTCGAGGCGCATCATCGGATCGGCGCCTGCGCCTTCTCGCCGGACGGAGGCTCCGTCCTGATCGGCGAGTGGAACGGTGACCTCCGGATCCATGACACCTGGACTGGCGCGCTCTGGAAGCGGATCGAGCACGTGCCAGACATGAACCCCCGCAACGCGAGGTGGATCCGGGTCGCGGCCTATTCCCCCGACGGCGACGCGATCGCGGTCAGCGCGTTCGGCATTCCGGGAGGCGACAGCGCCCCGCGGCCCGCTCTCGTCCTCCACGACGCCTCGACGGGGACCGCCGAGCGCGCGCTGACGGGGCACGCGGGCTGGCTCACGGGGTGCGCCTTCTCTCCCGACGGCCGGCGCCTCGCGACCTCCGCGGAGGACCAGACGGCGATGGTTTGGGACGCGTCCTCCGGCGAGGTCCTCGGCGTGTTCGAGCATCCCGCCTCCGTACACGCCTGCGCGTGGACGCCGGACGGCGCGGCGCTCGTGACGGCGTCGGCGGACGGCGAGCTCCGCCTGTGGGACGTGGAGACCGGGATCGCGGCGACGCGTGAGCGCCCCGCCGTCCGTCCCGTGGACGTCGGGGTCGAGATCCTCGTCAAGGCCGCCTTCCAAGGGCGTGATCCGCGCCGGGCTGCGGCCGTCAACGGCATCGCGCTTTCGAGCGACGGATCGGTCGCGGCGAGCGTGTCGTTCGAGCGAGCCGCCAGGATCTGGGACGTCGCGAGCGGCGTCTGCGGCGGGACGCTCGAGCTCGGTGGCTCGGGTCTCACCTGCTCGCTCTCTCCCGACGGCACGCGGCTCGCGACGTGCGAGGACCCGGGGACGCACCGCGCCGAGGGGCTGCTCCGTCTGTGGGACGTGGGCTGCCACGCGCAGCTGAACTCGCTCCGGGGCTACCCGACGGGCGTCCGCGGTGGGGGAAGCGCCAACGCGGTCGCCTTCTCGCCTGACGGGTCCCGCCTGGCCGCGCCGGCCGAGAGCTACCAGGTCGCGATCCTAGCGGCGGAAAACGGCGAGCAGGTTGCCCTGCTCCCGGCCCACACCGACCACGTCCTCGCGCTCATGTGGTCGCCCGACGGCCAACGGCTCGTTTCCGCGTCCGCCGACGGGCGAGTCCTCTCATGGAAGGAGCCGCTCGATCGACCGCCCTCGGTCGTCGCAGAGCACGTCGCGAGAGTCCATCGCTGCGCGTTCTCTGCCGACGGTAGCATCCTGGCCTCGGCGTCGGTCGACGGGTCGGTCGTGCTGACGGAGCTGGCAACGAGGAGGGTGCTCTTTTCGGTCATCAGCCTCTCCGGCGTCGCGTGGTGCGGCTTCACTCCCGACAGCTCTACGCTCGTCATCGCCGGCTACGATGGGAGCCTCCGCCTGCGTGCGGGCCCGAGGTGGGACGAGCGTCTCGCGGTCCAGGCCCACGCGGGGTCGACGCGAGCTTGTGCGTTGCACCCGCACGGCCGACACGCGCTGTCCGCGGGCGACGACGGCTGGCTCAAGGTCTGGGATCTCGAGAGCGGCGAGGAGGCCGCGGCGCGGTTTGTCGGCGGCGAGGTCGAGCTGGCCATGAGCGCGGACGGCCGCGTCGTGGCGGTCGGCGGCGGCGACGGGAGCGTGCGCTTCCTGTCGCTCGAGAGCGTGGACCCGCCTTCGCGGGCCGGCGGCGTGACGGCATGAGCCGGCCAGCCTTGCTCGACCGGCGCCACGCGCCCTATGGTATCCCGCATGGCTGAGGGCTGGAAAGAAATCCGGGTCTTCATCAGCTCGACCTTCAAGGACATGCAGGCCGAGCGCGATCACCTGGTGCGGTTCGTCTTCCCGCGCGTGCGCGAGAAGCTCCTCGCGCGACGGCTGCGGCTGGTCGACGTCGACCTCCGGTGGGGTGTGACCGCCGACCAGGACGCCCTCGACCTCTGCATGAAGGAGATCGAGCTCTGCCGGCCGCGCTTCCTCGGCATGCTGGGCGGGCGCTACGGATGGGTGCCGCCGCCCAGGACCGTGGCTACCGACGTGCTAGACGGCATCCTCGACGGTACATCTGCGGCCGGCGTGGTCGCCCCCGAAGAGCGAGCCGCGATCGAGCGGCTCTATGATCGCGATGGTGCCGTCGCGCGGCTGCACGAGAAACCGAAGGCAAAAGCCGACGTCGAGAGGTACAACGACGACGGGAACCTGGCGGTCGCCGTCTTCCAGCGCGCGGGGCTCGCCGCAGCGCAGGCATCCATCACGGCGGCCGAGGTCCTCCATGGCGCGCTCGAGCACCTCGACGAAGCGCTCTTCCGCTTCTTCTACTTCCGTGATCCGACCGCCACTGCCGCGATTCCCGATTCTTACGCCAAGGACTACAGGGAACCGGCGGGCTCCTTCGCCGAGAAGGCGCTCGCGGAGCTCAAGGACCGAATCGCCGATCCCGACACGAAGGGACGAATCCCTGTCTCCCCCGGCGTCGAGGAGATGCGACCGATGCTGGTCTTCCTCTACCCCGCGAAATGGGACGCGCGCACGTCGCGCATCATCGGGCTCCGGGAGTTTGGCCGGCGCGTCGAGGCTGACCTCATGGCGAGCGTCGACGCGGAGCTGGGCGCGGAGACCGAGCCCCTCGAGGGCTTCCCGGCCGATGCCGCGGCCATGGAAGCGTTCATGGAGTGGCGCGTACAGCGGTACGTGGTGGGAAGCCGCGACAAGGCGTTCGACGAGCTCGAGGAGCACGCCGGTGGCGACGAGCTCCCGGCCACGCTCGTGGTCGTCGGCGAGCCCGGCGGCGGCAAGACCGCCATGCTCGCCAAGTTCGCCCTCGACCATCAGGCAAAGCGTCCCGATCGTCTAGTGATCCCCCACTTCGTCGGCGCATCGGCCGCCTCGACCAACGTGCGTCAGCTCCTGAGGCGCCTCTGGCACGAGCTCGTCCAGGGCGCCGGCCTCGCTGGTGGCGAGCTCGACACGATCCCCGACGACTGGGACAAGCTCCGCGAGGACTTCCCGGACGTCCTCGCGCGGGCCGCGGCGGCCAAGCGCGTGGTCCTCGTGATCGACGCGCTCAACCAGCTCGACCCCGCGCACCAGGCGCACGCCATGCGCTGGCTTCCCGAGGAGCTGCCGCCGGGCGCGCGCGCGGTCGTGAGCGTGCTTCCCGGTCCTGTCCTCGAGGCACTGGAGTCGCGGCGCCAGAAACCGCGATTCGTGCCGATCGCGCGCCTCACGAAGGACGACGCGACCGCCATCATGGATGGTTTCCTCGAGCGCTACCGCAAGACCCTCGACGCGGTCCAGCGCGCCGGTCTCCTCGGCAAGAAGGACGCCGGCAACGCCCTCTACCTCCTCACCGCGCTCGAGGAGCTGAGAACGCTCGGCACGTACGAAGAGATCACGGACCGCATCAAGGAGCTGCCCGAGGAGACGGTGCCGCTCTTCGTCTGGATCCTCCAGCGGCTCGAGCGCGACGACGGTTTCCGCGACGCCGACGGGAACCTGATCGGCCCGGAAATTGTGCGGAAGTACTGCTCGTATCTCGAGATCGGACGCTCGGGAATGGCCGAGTCGGAGCTCGCCGAGCTCGTGGCCGGGTCCGATCCGCAGGGCAACGTGGCCGCGCTCACCCGGCTCCTGCGCCCCTACCTCATGTACAGCGGCGACCTCCTCAAGTTCTTCCACGGCCAGACCGAGGAGGCTGTGAGGGGCATCTACCTCGACGAGGAGGAGGAGCGGCTCGCCGCCCACCGCGCCGTGGCCGAGTTCTTCCGCAAGAAGGCCGACCCCGCCGGCGACCTGACCTGGACCGGCGCAGCCGACTACCCGCGCTCGGTGAGTGAGCTCCCCCACCACCTTACCGAGACCCGGATGTGGGAGGATCTCTACGCGGTCCTCACCGACCTCGGCTTCCTCGAGGCCAAATGCACGCACGTGGCGGTGCAGGAGGTCGGCGAGGGCGAGGAGAAGCGCAAGGTGTACGGCGGCGTCTACGAGCTCCAGGACGACTACCGCCGGGCGCTCGAGGTCTTCCCGGCAAACTACTGACCCTTTCCTCGTGCGAAGCCCGTTTTGCGGCCCCATCTTCCGGGGTCACGCCGCTTGTGGTATAGTCGACAGCGGTACTGCGAGGCGTACTTCTTCTACGCGCGGAGCGAGTACCTGCGCGGAGACATCGAGAAGACCGCGTTGTTGTACGAAAAGGCGAGCGCGGTCCAACCCGAGGACTTCAAGGCCCCGATCCTCGCGGCCTCGATGCACGAGCGGCTCGATGACGCGGACGCGGAGCGGATTGCCCTGCTGCGCGGCCTTCAGACCGTCGAGCGCCATCTCGAGCTGAATCCCGACGATCAGCGGGCGCTTTCCCTGGGAGCGAATGTCCAGCTCCGCATCGGCAATCGGGACCGCGCGCTGGAGTGGGCGCGCCGGGCCATG
>DATBJO010000025.1:0-2306 GCA_036556305.1 Gemmatimonadota bacterium | reverse complement strand
CTCGTAGAAGCGCGGCCCGCCGATCACCTGGTAGGGGATCTGCTGCCGTACGAGGACGTCCTCGAGCACGCGGGACTGCGCGTTCGTCCGGTAGAAGACGGCGAGCTCGCGCGCGGACAGGCCCTGCTCGACGAGTCGCGCGATCTCGGCCGCCACGAACCGCGCCTCCGCGTGCTCGTCCTCCACCTCCACCACCTGCACCGGCCCCCCGTCGCCGAGCTCCGACCACAGCCGCTTCGGCTTGCGGTCGCGGTTGTGGTCGATGACCGCGTTCGCGGCCTCGAGGATGGCGTTCGTGGAGCGGTAGTTCTGCTCCAGCGCGATCGTGCCCGCGCTCGGGAAATCGCGCTCGAAATCGAGGATGTTGCGGATATCCGCGCCTCTAAACGAGTAAATTGACTGATCCGGGTCCCCAACAGCGAACACGTTGCCGTGCACCGCCGCGAGCAGCTGCAGCAGCCGGTACTGCGCGTGGTTCGTGTCCTGGTACTCGTCGACGAGGATGTGGCGGAACGTGCTCTCCCACTTCTCGCGCGCCTCCGGGAACCGCGTCAGCACCTCCACCGTGAGCATCAGCAGGTCGTCGAAGTCGACCGCGTTCGACGAGAACAGCTTGCGCTGGTAGAGCTCGTACACCTCGGCGACGGTCTGGTCCCAGAAGGAGCCCACCCGCGCCGCATACGCCTCGGGGGTGACGAGCTGGTTCTTCGCGTTCGAGATCTGGCTGTGGATGCCGCGCGGCGTGAAGCGCTTGGGATCCTTGCCGAGCTCCTCCAGGGACGCCTTCACCACGCGCACCTGGTCGGCCTGGTCGTAGATGGTGAAGCTCGAGCGATAGCCGAGACGCTCCGCCTCGCGGCGCAGGATCCGCCCGCAGGCGGCGTGGAAGGTGAGGATCCAGACGGCGCGCGCGACGGGACCGAGCATCAGCCCGAGACGATCGCGCATCTCCCCCGCCGCCTTGTTGGTGAAGGTGATCGCGAGGATCTCGTTCGGCTTCACCTTGTGCGACCGGATCAGATGGCCGACCCGGTGCGTGAGCACGCGGGTCTTGCCCGAGCCGGCGCCGGCGACGACCAGCAGCGGCCCCTCGACATGCAGGACAGCGTCTCGCTGCGCGGGATTGAGACCCGCAAGCAGGTCATCCTGGTGTGTGACGGCCACTCGATCGATCCTAGCCGGATCGTCCGTCCGGGGCGGGGCGGCGGCCGATCCGCCGCGGCGTCCGTTGGTTCCGGCACGATACCGGTGCCGGGCGGAGTCCCCGGTTTTCGCCACAAGAACTCGAATTGTGATCCGGGAGCTCCGCGATACCGACCTGCAGCCGCTCGCCGCGATGGTGCGCGAGCTCGTGCCGACGATGGTCGTGTCGCAGCACACGATCGACCACATGCGCAAGTCGGCCACGTGGTGGGTCACCGAGCGGGACGGCGAGCTGATCGGGGCCGCCCGGGCCGGCCGCTTCGGACGCGGCTGGGTCGGCGTCGTGGAGGGCGCGCGCCGGCAGGGCCTGGGCACGCGCCTGCTCGAGATCATGGAGGACGCCGTCCGGCAGGCGGGCCACCCGGAGGCGGTGGGCTGGACCGACGGAGGAGCGGGAGCCCGCTTCGCGGAGGCTCGTGGCTACCAGGCGGCGCGGATGAAGCCGGTCTCCGTGCTGCGCCTGGACAAGGTGGAGGCGAGCCCCATCGTCGTTCCCGACGGCGTCCGGCTCATACCGCTCGTCGAGCTGGACGAGCGGCTGCACGAGCTGTACCACCTGGCGATGGTTGCGTACGGGGATCTTCCCGACGGCGGCCGGGATGCCGAGCAGAGCTTCGAGGAGTGGCTCCGCGACGACCTGGGGATTCCCGAGCTCGACTTCCACGGCAGCCTCGTGGCCGAGATCGACGGCCGGCTGGCCGCCCTCTCGTTCATGACGACGGACGGGCTCGACCGCGCCGAGAACGACTTCACGGGCACCCATCCCGACTTCCGTGGACGCGGCCTCGCGACGCTCGTCAAGCGCGCGACGATCGAGTGGGCCCGCGGCCGCGGGATCCGCGAGATCTGGACCGGGAACGACGGCGAGAACGCCCCCATGCTGGCGATCAACCGCAAGCTGGGCTACCGCGAGGAGCACGTCCGCGTCATGCACGTGAAGCGCTTCCCGTAGGAACGCGCGAGTGCGGCGGCCGTCCCCGTCGGCCTTGAGGCCGACGGTACCGCTCGCGGGCTGTGTGACCGGTCGCGTCGGACTGAGGTGTAGCGTCGGACTGAAGTCCGACGCGGGCCGCAGGCCAGGACGAGCGGGTCGGGGGGGGGGG
>DATBJO010000024.1:0-13531 GCA_036556305.1 Gemmatimonadota bacterium | reverse complement strand
GATGTTGAAGCTCTCGCCGAGCCCGGTCGAGATCCGCGTGCTCAGCCGGCCGAACCCCAGCTCGTCCTCCTGCGCCTGGCGGTGGATGTCGAACGACATCGTGTTCGAGATGCTGAACAGGTTCACCGTCCGCGTGGCCCGCTCGGCGGGAGCCCCCTCCGCGGCGCCGTCCTCGTCGGCCTCCGCCTGGGTCAGGCTGTCTCCCGGGGCCGCCTCGGCGGCGCCCTCGTCCTCGTCGGAGTCGTCGCCCACCGGGAGCTTGACGTCGAAGTCCTGGTTGAGACTGAAGCTCGCGGTCAGCTGGTCGTCGAGCGTGCTCACGTCCTCGGGCTCGGTGCCGAAGAAATCCGGCTTCGGCGAGTAGCTGATCCCCACCGAGGGAGCCACCGTGTGCCGCAGGCCGAGGAACGGCCCCGGCGGGTCGTCGAAGATACGGAAGAACCGCGTGCTCAGGTTGAGGCCCGCGTTCATCTGCCCCTGACCCGTGGTGCCGTCCGTGTCGGCGAGCCGGTCCTGCTCGACCTGCGCCGAGTAGGCCAGCGACGGGTTCGTCTTGATGACCCCAAAGAGCTCGAGCGGACCGTTGAGGGTGAACTGGACCCGGCCCTCGCGCTGGTCGGTCACGGTCTCGTGGTCGAGCTCGAGCGGGTTCCCCAGCGAGTCTGTGGGGATGTTCGTGATCGGGTTGCCGAGCGAGTCGACCGCGGCCCGCGCCAGCCGGCCCACGACGGAGGCGTTCGCGCTGTACTGGAGGTTCTGGTACCACGGCCTCTCGCTCGCCTCGCCCCCCACCGCCGGTCGCGAGCCCCACAGCGGACGCTGGGTGATCGAAAGCCGCAGGTCGGGAAGCCGGTAGTCGGTGCGGTCGATATCGAGGCGATAGTCGGCGTCCGCACCGGCCACGAACGAGCCCCAGTCGAAGCGCGTGCTGTAGCTCGCCGCCGACCGGAACGCGCGCTGCAGGATCTCCTCGGGGTCGAAGGAGTTGCTCCGCAGGAACGAGCGGCTGTCCGACCAGTTGATGTCCACCCCGGCGCGCGTGTCGGGACTGATCGTGTGATCGTGGCCGAACCGGACCAGCCGCGATGACGAGTCGTCGAGGCGGTTCCAGACCTGCTCGGCGTGCAGGTCGCCGTTGAACGAGTGCCGCACGGAATAGCGGGTGTCGAAGCGGACCACGGTGCGCGATTCCGAGTACCAGTCCGCCGAAACCCGGGCGTCGGCGTAGTCGCCGAACACGTAGTAATACCCGAGATCCTGGACGTTCCGCTCCTGTCCGCTTCCGAAGATGATCGTGTTGAGGCCGATCCGCGGCCGGAGGAAGCCGGAGTGCCGCCCGCGGGTCACGGGCTCCACGTACCACGGGAGAAAGAAGACCGGCACGTCGGAGAAGTAGAGCACGACGGGCGAGGCCACGATGACGTCCTGCTGCCGCAACTTGATCTCGCGCGATGCGAACTTGTAGTGCGGCTCCGGCAGGTCGCAGGTCGTGAAGTTGCCGTGCTCGACCAGATACGTGGACTCGCCGATCTTGCTCATGTCGGCGCCGTGCAGGATCCACGGCTCGTACACGGTCGTTCCGCCGCCCAGACGACCGCTCTTTCTCTCGAGGTCGTACATCAGGTCGACGCCGGTCGTCTCCGACTGTCCCTCGGTGAGCACCGAGGCCCCGAAGGTGGCCACGGAGCCGCTCTCGCGGTCATAGAACAGCGAGTCCGCGACGAGCTTCGACGCGCCCCGCGCCACCGACGCTTCGCGGAACGCTTCGACCACGCCTTCCCGGCTCCGGTACAGGATGCGGTCGGCCTCGAGCATCGTGCCCCCCTGCTCGGCCTGGGCGTTCCCCTCGAGGACGATCACCTCGCCCTGCGGATAGAACACGAGCCGGCTGCCCTGGTAGCGGATCGGGGCGCCCTCGACCGCGATCCCGGTCGTGTCGGCGCCCTCGAGCAGGCGGTCGTAGAGGGCGTCGGGTGGGGGGATGGCTCCGGTCAGCGTGTCGCCCGGCGCGCGGCCCTCGCGGCGGGCCTGCTCTCCCGGCCCGGGAGCGCCCGCGGACGGTTCCGGCGCGGCCGCTTCGCGTCCCTCGTCTGCGGGCGTCTCGATCGCACCCTCCCGCTCAGCCCGGAGCCGCTCCTCCATCTCGCGGAGCTGGGCCTCGAGCGCGGCGCGCTCCTGCTCGCTGATGACGCCGGGCGCCCGCTGCGCCGCGCTGTCGGCCTGGCCCTCCTGGGCCCGGAGCTCGCCGGCCCCGCCCGGGATCCCGGCGAGGCCCAGCAGCGACGCGAAAGCGGCCGTGGCGAGAGCCCTACGCATCGGCGCCCTCGCCGAGTGAGCCGGTGGCGATCGAGGCGCGCCGCTCGCGGCGCTTCTCGATCACGCCCGCCAGGATGACGCTGATCTCGAACAGCAGGTACAGCGGAACCAGCATGAGCAGCATGCTGATCACGTCCGCCGGCGTCATGATCGCGCTGATCACGGCCATCACGGCGATCGCATGGCGGCGATACCTCTTGAGGATCCGGACGGGCAGGATCCCGAGCCACGCGAGAACGAGGATGATGAGTGGGGTTTCGAAGACGATCCCGAACATCACCGTGACCTGGATGGCGAACGAGAAGTAGTCGTTGATCGTGATCATCGGCTCCAGCGACTCGGTCGCGAAGCCGAGGAAGAACCTGAGTCCGAACGGGAGCACGAAGAAGAAGGCGAGCGCCGCCCCGCCGACGAACAGCCCCACGCTCGCGAGCAGCGCGGGGATGAAGATCTGCTTCTCCTTCTCCATCAGTCCGGGCGCGACGAACCGCCAGAAGTGGTAGAAGACGATCGGCAGGGCGATCACCGCGCCCACGAAGATCCCCACCTTGACCGACACCATGAACGGCTCGGTCGGATGCAGATAAGTGAGGCGTCCGTCCTCGAGCAGCGGACGGACCGGGCGGGTCAGGAAACCGATGACGTTGTACCGGGTCGTGAGCCAGAAACCCACGCACGCGCCCAGCGAGAGCGCCCCGAGGCTCCACAGAATGCGCCTGCGCAGCTCCTCGAGGTGCTCGAGGAAGGACATCGTGGCTTCGGGGTCGGGTCGCGGGACGACGGGCATCGATGCTCCGGCTACTCCTCGCCCGAGTCCCGAAGGCCCCTGAGCTCGTTCATGAACTCGGTCACGTCCTTGAACTGCCTGTAGACGGAAGCGAAGCGGACGTATGCGACTTCGTCGGCGGCCTGGAGCTCGCCCATGACCTGCTCCCCCAGCCAGCGGCTCTCGACCTCCACGCGGCCCGATTCCTCGAGACGCTGCTCGATCCGCTCCACGATGGCCTCGATGGTATCGATGTTGACGGGTCGCTTCGTGCAGGCGGTGACGATGCCGAGGAGGAGCTTCTGGCGGTCATAGGGCTCTCGACGGCCGTCGCGCTTGACGACCTGACGCGGGAAGAGCTCGACCGACTCGTAGGTCGTAAAACGCTTCCCGCAGGCCTCGCATTCGCGGCGGCGGCGTACCGCGCGTCCCTCCTGACTGGACCGCGTGTCGACCACGCGGTCTTCGTCGGCTCCGCAGAAGGGGCAGCGCACGACGACCTGTCAGGATCCCAGCTGGCGTCTCGCCGCGTCCGCCTCCGCCGAGTTGGGGTATTGCTGGACCAGCTGCTGGTACGCGGCGCGGGCGCGCTCCATGTCGCCCTGCGCTCGATAGGCGTCGCCGATCTTGCGCAGCGCGAGGGGGGCCTTCGAGCTATCCGGCCACCGGGTCGGCACCACGCGGAGCTCCGCGATCGCCGAATCCCAGCGCGACTCGTCGTACCACGTGATCCCGACCCAGTACTGGGCGTCGCTCGCGCTCAAGCCGTCCGGGAAGCGCCGCAGGTACTCGGCGAACCCCTGGCGCGCGAGATCCAGCCGGCCCTGCTGGTAGTCCGTGATCGCCGCGTTGTACAGAGCGATGGGATCGACGTCGCCGACCGCGGCCGCCGTCGTGTCCGCCGGCGCGGGTCGGGACTCGGGCGTGTACCGCCTCAGCTGCTCGATCCGCGTCTCGGTGCCGCGGAGCGCGCTCTCCACGGCGTTCATCTGCGTCCGCACCGCCCCCAGGTCGGCCTTGAAGTCGGCCCGGATCTGGGTCAGGAGCTGCTCGAGCCGGGCCAGCGTCTGCTGCGCGGCGCCGAGCTGGGCCTCGAGGTCGTCCTGGCGCTGCATCACCCGCTGGTGCTCGACCATCAGCTCGTCGACGTCACCGCGGGTGGCGCACGCCGCACCGGTCAGCGCGAGCGCGGTGACCGTCGCCATGACGGCCCCGCGCCTCGCGCGCTTCGGATTCGAGGGACGACCCACTAGCCTCCGATCACCACGAACTCGTCGCGACGGTTCTGCGACCAGGCGCCCTCGTTCTGGCCCTCGACCGCCGGTCGCTCCTCGCCGTAGCTGATCGTCGTCATGCGATCGGGGTCGATCCCCAGGTCGACGAGGTAAGCGCGGGCCGCGTCCGCGCGGCGCTCGCCCAGCGCGAGGTTGTATTCCACCGTGCCGCGCTCGTCGCAGTGCCCCTCGATCCGGATCCGGATGTCGGGGAACTGGCGCAACGCCTCGGCCTTGGCCTGTAGGGTCTGCCGGGCGTCCTCGCGGAGATCGGAGCGGTCGAAGTCGAAGTAGATCGGCGCCTGGATGGAGCTGTAGGCGGCCTCGCGCGCGCGACGCGCCTCTTCCTCGGCCCGCCGCGCCGCCTCGGCGTCGGCGTCGGCCGTGTCCGTGGCGGGGGGCGGCTCGACGCGGCCGCGATCGTCGGTGGCCGGGGGCTGCTTCCGCGAGCAGCCGGCCGCCAGCCCGAACGCGAGGACCGCCACCAGCGAGAGCGTGAGCCTTCTACGGAGCATGGACCCTCCTGGTCCGGGTTTTGTGGTCATTCCTTTGCGAATCTCCGCCTTCCCTCCCAAGATAGTCGCTCGCGCCGGCGGAGACAGCGCGCGCGACGGGTGTTCACGTCCTCAGCGCGACGCCAGCTTCGGCGACCAGCTCGGACTCACGTATCCGCCGCCGCGCGTGACCTGGCGGATGTTCCCTCCATCCCAGTCCATCGTATAGATGTCCGACCCGCCGCCGCGGGTCGACGAGAACGCGATGTGGAGTCCGTCGGGGGAGAACGAGGGGTCCTCGTTGTCGCCCGTCGACGTCAACACCGTGCCGCCGCCGCCGTCGGCCGGGATCGTCACGATCTGGAACCGCCCGCCGACGCGCTCGACGTAGGCGATCCGGTCGCCCTGCGGCGACCACGCGGGGCTGTGCGCCTCGCCCCCGTAGGCGAGCTGGCGGACGTTCGCGCCCTCGGCGTCCATCGCGAAGATCTGGGGCACGCCGCCGCGATCGGACTCGAAGACGATCTGGCGGCCGTTCGGCGACCAGCTGGGCGCCGTGTCGATGCCCAGGTTGTACGTCAACCGGCGCAGGCTGCGACCACCCACGTCGAGCACGTAGATCTCGGCGTTGCCGTCCTTGGTCAGCGTCAGCGCGAGCCGCCGGCCGTCGGGCGAGATCGATGGCGCCATGTCGAGACCGCGATTCGCGCTGATCGGCTGCGAGCGCCCCCCGCCCGCCGGCGCGCAGTACAGGTCCGGGTCCCCCGAGACGAACGTCGTGAAGCAGATCCGCGCGCCGTCCCGGCTCCAGTCCGGCGTCATCGAGATCGTGTCGAGGGAGGTCACGCGGTACGAGTTGTGCCCGTCGTAGTCGATCGCGTAGATCTCCTTGTCCCCGCGCCGCCGGCTGGCGAACGCGATCCGCGTGTCCGCGATCCCCTCCTCGCCGGTCAGCTCCTGGATGATCGCGTTCGAGATCTCGTGGATCGCCATGCGGAACCCGGCCGCTCCCGGATCGGGCAGCGCGTAGGTCTTCTGGCTGATCGCCCGCTGGAACGGAATGTGGTGGATCTCGATCGCGGCGCTGTATCCCGCGCCCGAGCCCGAGACCCTCCCGGTCACGAGGTACTGCGTGCCGAAGACGGCCCACGACTCGTAGTCGGGTCCCGGCCCGGTGGCGCGGACCACGCCGGGCTGTCCTTCGAGCACGTTGAAGCGCAGTGAATAGTCGAGGTCGAAGGCCAGGACCTCGGCGACCGTCCGCGCGGCCGGGCTCGCCGGCGTCAGTTCGTCGATCGCGACGTTGACCTTCTCGTCCACGTAGCCGCGGATTCCGAGCGTCACCTCCTGCTGGCCCCGGGCGGTCGCCGCCGTCAGAACGAGCAGGATGAGCGGCAGGAGGACCGCCGGGGGTCGCATCGCGATCATCGGATCTGGACGCTCGTGTCGAACACGAAGTAGACCCCCAGGTAGTCGCCGTCGTACTCGTCCGGGAGCGGCGGCATCGGCGCGCTCGCCTCCACCGCGCGCTGGGCCGCCTGGTCGAACAGGAAGTTCCCGCTGTCTTCCGCGATCTTGATGTCGGTGACCCTCCCGTTCCGCGCGATCCGGAAGTACACGGTCGTCCGCAGCGTATTCGACGTCGGACGCCAGTTGCGCTCGATCTTGTTGACCAGCTGCTCGAGATACCACGGGAACCGGAACGGCCGGCCTTCGAGCGTGAGGGGCAGGTTCGGACCCGTCTCGCGGCCGGTGTCGGGACCCGGATCCGGCGTCTCGGGTCCCGGGCGGCCGCTCTCGCGCCGCGGCTCGCTCTCGGGGTCCGGGATCTTCTCCTTGGCCTCGGGCTCGGGCGGCGCCTCCTCTTCTACCGATTCCTCGGGCGTCGGTTCCGGGCGCCGAGCCTGGGGCGCGATCGTGGCGCCGCTCACGAGGCTCACCTGATACACCGGCGGCATGGCCGGTCGCGACGCCCCTCTCAGGGCGACCAGGCCGGGCACGAGGGCGACGAGCGCGTGCAACGCCACGGAGGCCAGCAGCGGCCGACCCACGATGCGCTACCGCTCCCCCGGCGGCGGCTCGGTGACCAGGCCCACGTCCTCGAAGCCGGCCTCCCGCAACTGACTCATCATGACCATGACGCGTCCATAGGGGTTCGATTCATCGGCGCGGACGTACACGCGGTTCGTCCCGCGGCTGGTGCGGACCTGAGTGAGCGCCTGACCCAGCGCCTCGGGCCGGACCTCGGTGCGGTCGATGTACACGCGGCCCTCGTCGTCCATCGAGACCACGATCGCTTCGTCCGCCGACAGCGGAGCGCCTTCCGTCTGTGGGACGCGCACCTCCATTCCGCTCTGACTCATGGGCGCGGTGATCATGAACATGATCAGGAGCACGATCATCACGTCGACGAGCGACGTCACGTTGATGTCCGCCATGAACCGCTGCTCGCGCCTGAGGGGGCGCGCCATGCCTATGCCCTCCGCTCGCGGATGATCAGGTTGATGAGCTCGGACGAGAAGTGGCCCAACTCGTCGGAGATCTCCTTGATCTGGCTCAGATACCAGTTGTAGGCGATGACTGCGGGGATCGCGACCGCCAGCCCGGCGATGGTCGTGACCAGCGCTTCGGCGATGCCCGGAGCCACGAAGGTCAGGTTTCCGGTCCCCCGCAGGCCGATGTTGAGGAACGCGTCCATGACGCCCCACACGGTGCCCAGCAGACCCAGGAACGGGGCCACGTTCCCGGTGGTCGCGAGGAACGAAAGCCCCTTCTCCAGCTCCTCGACCTGCTGCGCGGCCTCGCGGTCGAGAGCCATGTGTATCGATTCTTTCTCGAGGATCGTGATCCCCGCCGCGCGCGCCGGGGGCGCGACCGCCGGGGCCGTCGAGGCGAGGTCGAGCAGGGCGTCGGACCGTTCATCCGAAGCCGGACGCTGGCTCAGATGCTTGAGCTCGCGCGTCCCCGCCTTGAAGACCTCGGTGAGGGGGTTGTCGGCGATCGCCAGCGCGCCCTGATACGCCTCCGCGAGGCTCGAGCGCCGCTCGAAGACCTCGAAGAAGCGCCGCCGCTTGCCCTTCAGCCGACGGAAGACGATCAGCTTCTGCAGGATGATGGCCCACGACACGAGCGAGAAGACGAGGAGGATCCCGAGGACCACCTTCCCGAACAGGCTGCCGTACCTGATCATGTTCCAGACCGACGGGTCGGCGATCAGGCCACCCGGATCTCCCTGCAAGAGCAGCGCGATCATCGACTCTCCTGGGTGAGATGTTGCATCGTCTTAACCAATCCGAGCTCGAGGTCGGTCTGGGAGCGCCACCCCAGCTCGGCGGCGGCGCGTGAACAATCGAGCACGCTCCGCGCGACCTCGCCCGGCCGCTCCGGCGCCGAGACCCGCTCGACCTCGCGACCTGCGATCCCCATCAGCAAGTCGGCCAGCTCGTTGACGCTCGTACCCCTCCCCGTACCGATGTTCCATGCGCGCGCGTCGATGTCGCGGGGAGGCGGCAGCGGGACCGTGGCGGCGATCCAGTTGGCCTGGGCGACGTCACCTACATAAACGTAATCACGCTCCTGCGTGCCGTCGCCGAAGATCGTAATCGGCTCTCCGGTCAGGATCCGGCTGCCGAAGATCGCCACGACGCCCGCCTCTCCGTGAGGATCCTGTCGCGGCCCGTACACGTTGGAATACCTGAGCGCGGCGTAGTCGAGGCCGTGCACGGATGCGTAGTAGGCGAGGTAATGTTCGCCGGCCAGCTTCCCCACGCCGTAGGGCGAGAGCGGATGCTTGGCGTGGCTCTCCGGGGTCGGGATGACTTCCGGCTCGCCATAGACGACACCACCCGAAGACACGTACACAACGCGCTCTGTGCCTTGTTCTCGCGCCCGCTCGAGCACGTTGAGCAGACCGGTCACGTTCGAGCGGGCATCCCGGATCGGATCATCCACCGAAAGGCGAACGTCGATCTGCGCCGCATGATGAGCCACGGTGTCGAAGCGGTGCTCTACGAAGACGTCGGCGAGCTCCGGGTCCTCGAGGGCCATCTCCACGAAGGTGGCGCCCGCGGGCACTCGCTCCTTGCGACCCGTCGAGAGGTCGTCCAGGACCGTGACCTCGCATCCCTCGGACAGGAAGAGATCCGCGACATGGGACCCGATGAATCCGGCCCCGCCGGTCACGAGGACGCGTGCAGGTCGACGCAGCCGGCTGGATCGTGAATCAGACATCGGACGTCTCCCTCGACTGCGGGAATGGTGCGACCGGTGCGGGTATACAAAACAGCATGGATCGGGTAGGATGGGGAGTCATGAGAGGATAGGTTCGCATTCGAATCGGATCAAGGGGGTGAGGACGGTGCAGGGTCCCTACACGGGGGACTGGATGGGGTCGATTCACGGCACCGCAGACACCGAAGCCGAAGTTCTCTGTCCCTGGTGCACGGAGCGGACGGGGATCACGCTCGATCCGGGCAGCGGCCCGGACCAGCAGTACGAGGAGGATTGCCCGGTGTGCTGTCGCCCGTGGCGGGTTTCGGTGCGCTACGATCTCGACGGCGCCGCGCTCGTCAAGCTGGATCGCGAAGACGACTGAGGCCCGTTCCGCGTCGATCGTCGTTCGTCTTATCGAGCTTCGCGCGGGGGACCGTTTGCCCTCCATCCCCTGAAGCGAGCACTTTTTCTCGCCCGGCTGCATCCAACTCTGAACACCGTCGAAAAGGGGCCCGATGCCGGATCGCAGAGATCCTGACGCCTTCGAACGCGAGTTGACAACCGACCTCGACGACCGGACGTCGGACCGGCCGCGAGGGATGCCGCTTCACAAGCGGATCATTCTCGGACTCGTGATCGGAGCCGCGTCGGGAGTCGCGGTCAACGCCGCACTGGGCTCGGGCAACGCGCGCGTCGAGTGGCTCGTGACCCAGGTCACGGAGCCCGTCGGCGCGCTCTTCCTGCGACTCCTCCTCATGATCGTCGTGCCGCTCGTATTCTCGTCGCTGGTCGTGGGAGTCGCCGGCCTGGGGGACATCGGCCGCCTGGGGCGCGTGGGCCTGAAGACGCTCGCCTATACGCTCGTCTTCTCCACGATCTCGGTCCTGATCGGGCTCGGCCTCGCGAACGCGATCCGACCCGGCGAGCGGATCCCCGCCGAAACCGCCGCCGAGCTGGAGACCCGTTATGGAACCGAGGCCACGGCGCGAGTGAGCGCCGCCGAAGCCGCACGGGACGAGGGGAAATCCGTCCTCATGCAGGTCGTCGAGACCCTCGTCCCGAGCAATCCGGTCGCCTCGCTGGCGTCGGAGATCCCGAACATGCTGCACCTCATGTTCTTCGCGCTCATCCTCGGAGTCGCGGCCACGCTCGTCCCGGGGACCGTTACCGCGCCCCTGATCGCGTTCCTGGAGGCCGTCTATGCGCTTTCGGCGAAGGTGATCGACCTCGTCATGTGGACCGCCCCGTACGCGGTGGCCTGCCTGCTGTTCACGAATACGGCCCGCTTCGGTCTCGACGTCCTGACGGCGCTCATCTGGTTCGTCGTCACGGTCCTGCTGGGGCTGGCGATCCACATGTTCCTCGTCTACTCGGCCTCCGTAACCGTGCTTTCGCGCATGTCGCCGATGGAATTCTTCCGGCGCAGCAAGACCGCGATGCTGACGGCGTTCTCCACCTCTTCCTCGAACGCGACCCTGCCGACCGCTCTGCGCGTGGCGGAGGAGAACCTCCACATCCCCCGGGGGATCGGGAGCTTCGTCTTGACCGTGGGAGCCACGGCGAACCAGAACGGCACGGCGCTCTACGAAGGCGTGACCGTCCTGTTCCTGGCTCAGCTCGCGGGGGTCGACCTCACCCTGGCGGAGCAGCTGATGGTGCTGTACCTGGCGATTCTGGGCGGGATCGGGACGGCCGGAGTCCCCTCGGGATCGATCCCGTTCATCATCCTCGTCCTGGCGACCGTCAACGTGAACCCGGCCCTGATCGCGATCATCATCGGCGTCGATCGGATCCTCGACATGTGCCGGACGACTCTGAACGTGACCGGCGACCTGACCGCGGCGACCTACGTCGCGCGATCGGAAGGCCACACGCTCCCCGGCGACCTCGGCAGCCGGAGAGCGCATCAGGCCGCGTGAGCTACAGGAACAGCGGCGCCATCACGAGGGTCAGCGTGGCGAGCAGCTTGATCAGCACGTGGAGCGACGGCCCCGCCGTGTCCTTGAACGGATCGCCCACCGTGTCCCCGACGACGGCCGCCCGATGCGGGTCTGTCTTCTTCCCCCCGTAGGCCCCGGTCTCGATGTACTTCTTCGCGTTGTCCCACGCCCCGCCGCCGTTGTTGAGAAACAGCGCGACCAGGATCCCGGTGATGGTCCCGATCATGAGGAAGCCGCCCACGACCTCGGCGCCGGTGGCCGCGTTGGCCGCCTGCCCGCCCGCGTAGTAGAGCCAGCGGAACACGAGCCCCGTCCCGAGCGTCATGCCGACCACGAGCAGCCCCGGAAGGACCATCTTCTGGAGCGCGGCCTTGGTCGCGATGTCGACACACTGCCCGTAGTCGGGCTTGGCGGTCCCCGCCATGATCCCGGGATTCGCCCGGAACTGCTCGCGGACGTTGTTGATGATCGAGTACGCCGCCTTGCCCACGGCCTTGATCGCCATTGAGCAGAACAGGAACACGAGCACCGCGCCCAGCATGGCGCCCACGAAGACCTCGGGCTTGTTCAGGTTGATCACCGGCTCGAAGCTCGGCATGTAGTTCCGCACCTCGTCGATGTACGCGCCGAACAGGAGGAAGGCGGCGAGCGCGGCCGAACCCACCGCGTAGCCCTTGGTCAGGGCCTTCGTCGTGTTGCCGACCGAGTCCAGGCGGTCCGTCCGCGCCCGGATGTCCTCGGGCTGGTGGCTCATCTCGACGATCCCGCCCGCGTTGTCGGTGATCGGACCGAAGGTGTCCATCGCCAGGATGTAGGCGGCCGTTCCCAGCATTCCCATCGTCGCGACCGCGGTGCCGAAGAGACCGGCCTCCGCGAGGCCCGAATGCGACCCCAGGAAATACGCGCCGACGATCGCCGCGCTGATCACGAGGACCGGATACCCCGTCGATTCCATCCCGACCGCGACCCCCGCGATGATGTTCGTCGCCGGCCCCGTCTGGGACGCCTCGGCGATCGAGCGCACCGGCCGGTAGCGGTACTCGGTGTAGTACTGCGTGATGAACACGAACGCGACCGACGTCAGGACGCCGATCACGCCGCAGAGGAAGAAATTGAAATAGTGGTCCGGGCCCAGGAGCCAGCGCGAGGCCGCGAAGAATCCGGCGATGGCCAGGGTGGCCGCGACGTAATAGCCGCGGTTGAGCGCCTTCATCGGATCCTCTTCGTCGTTCGTCCGGACGACGATGATCCCGATCGCCGAGGCGATGATGCCGAACGCGCGGGCGACGAGCGGGAACAGGAGGATGCCGAGGACCGTCAGGCCCTGCGCGGCGAAGACGTCGACGTTGGCGCGGTAGAGCCCGGCCGCGAGGATCATCGCGCCGATGTTCTCGGCGGCCGTGGACTCGAACAGGTCGGCTCCGCGGCCGGCGCAGTCACCGACGTTGTCCCCCACCAGGTCCGCGATGACCGCCGGGTTGCGCGGGTCGTCCTCGGGGATCCCGGCCTCGACCTTCCCCACCAGGTCGGCCCCCACGTCGGCGGCCTTGGTGTAGATGCCGCCGCCCAGCTGCGCGAACAGCGCGACGAAGCTCGCGCCGAAGCCGTAGCCCACGATGAGGAGCGGGATCCGCGTCACGTCGTCGGTCACGCCGACCGCGCGGACGAGCGCGAACAGCCCGCCGACTCCGAGGAGGCTCAGGGCCACGACGAAGAACCCCGACACGGCGCCGCCCCGGAGCGAGGACTGGAGCGCGCCGTTCATGCCCGAGCGCGCGGCCGCAGCCGTCCGGATGTTGGCGCGGATCGCGACCCACATCCCCATGTAGCCGGACGCCACCGAGCACGCCGCCCCGAGCAGGAACGAGAGCGTCGTCCAGAGCGCCAGGTCCCCGGCCCCCGCCGGATCATGCGGGTTCGGGTTGCGGACGAAGAAGTACAGCAGGTAGATGAGAAGGCCGAGCGCGATCGCCAGCGTCGCGATCGTTCGATTCTGACGCCGGAGGAAGGCCTCGGCCCCCTGGCGGATGGCATCGGAGATCTCCCGCATCGCGGCCGTGCCCGTGTCGCGCCGCAGCACGTCGCGCGCGAGCGCGACCGCGAAGACGAGACCCAGCAGGCTGATCCCCAGGACGAGGTACAGTTCCATGCACGCTCCTTATCCAGTGGGCCCACGGAAGACGGCTCCCATGGCCCCGTTCGACGATGCGAGGTTATTTGGGGTGCGGAAAGGCCCTTTACTCTATTCGCAGGCTCCCGTATAGTCAAACGCTTGTATTCCGGACTCGTCCACCACCGAGGACCCTCTCCCACCGAAGCCTTCGAGAGCCGCTTCCGGACCTGAGCGCATGGAATCCGGAACCGGGTCTCCGCGCCGGCTGGCGCTCGTCACCCTCACGGCCCTCGGTGTCGTCTACGGCGACATCGGGACCAGCCCGCTCTACGCGCTGAAGGAGGCGTTCGACCCGAAACACGGGCTGTCGGTCACGCCCGAGAACGTCCTCGGCATCCTGTCGCTCGTTCTCTGGT
>DATBJO010000023.1:0-89812 GCA_036556305.1 Gemmatimonadota bacterium | reverse complement strand
CGACCGCGCGACACGTCGCGTCCCTGCTCGACGATACGCTCGCGGTCGCGCGCATCGACTCGGCCGCCGCGCTGGCGCGCACCGACAGCCTCACGCCCGCCATCGTCCCGCAGCAGGACATGGGCTTCGAACGGACGCTCGACGAGCAGCGCTACAGGGTCTCGTTGATCGCCAGGCTGAACGACGGCATCGACTATGCCGCGCGACAGCGGAACAAGTTCCTCGTCGAGTACCACAAGAAGTACGCGATCCCCGTGGCGTGCTTCGTTTTCGTGCTGATCGGCGCGCCCGTCGGCGTCCGCGCGCGGCGCGGGGGGATGGGCTTCGCGATGGGCATGAGCACGCTCGTGTTCGTGTTCTACTACCTGGCGCTGACCGGGGGTGAGCACCTGGCCGACCGGCGACTCCTCCCGCCGTGGCTCGGAATGTGGATCTCGAACATCGTCTTCTTCGCCTTCGGCCTCTGGCTGCTGCGGCGCACCGCCCGGGAGACCGCGGGACGGCGCTGGCGGCTGCCGCGCTGGTGGCCGAGGCGGCTGGGCGGCGGGCGCGACGAGGCTCCGGCGGGGCCGCCGACGGGGGCGGCGCTCCGGGCCGGCGCCGGCGTCGGAGCGGGCGACGGATGATCCTCCTCGCGCGGCGGCTCGACCGCTACGTCATGAGCCGCTTCGTCGGCGCGCTGTCGATCGCGCTCCTGGCCCTGACCGTGATCTTCGTCCTGATCCACATCATGGATCACGTCGACGTGTACCTCGATCACGACGCGCCGTGGAGCGCGGTCGGCCGCTACTACCTCTTCGAGATGCCCTACAACACGCTCCTCACGCTGCCGATGGCCGTCCTGATCGCGACCATCATCTCGATCGGCGAGCTGGGGCGGCACGGCGAGCTGACCGCGATGAAGGCGAGCGGCCTGTCGCTCTACCGGATCGCGCTGCCGCTCATCGTCTTCGGTCTCGGTCTGACGCTGGCGGTCCTGTTCCTCGGCGAGACGATCGTCCCGCGGCTCAACGAGCAGGGCAACGAGGTCTACGAGGAGGAGATCCTGGATCAGCCGAAGGACTTCGAGGACTTCCGCGGGAACTTCGTGTACCAGAATCCGGAAGGGTACACGTACCTGGTGCGCTCGCTGTTCGTGAACGACTCGGGCGGCGCGTCCGCCGATCAGGTCGAGATCCAGCGCGAGATGGAGGACGGCACGTTCCTGCGCATCAACGCGCCGCAGATGACGTGGGAGGGCGAGAGGGGGCTGTGGGCGCTCCGGGACGGCGAGCTGCGCGTGTTCCCCGGGGAGGCGGCGTCGGACTCGGCGGCCGCGGACTCCGCCGCGTCGCGTCCCGTCGCGGGGTCGGCGGTCGCGGCCGCAGCACCCGCCACAGCGGTCGCGGCGCCGGCCACGGCGCCCGCCGCGGACTCCTCGGCCGCCCCGCCGCCGCGCCCCATCGACGAGCGCATGTTCACGTTCGCGCTCCTCCGCTCGGCGGCGATCTCGGACACGCCGCAGGAGCTCATCGTCGAGGACAAGGACCCCGAGGAGATGGGATACGAGGATCTCGTCCGCTACATCGACGACCGCGAGCGGCTCGGGGCCGACACGCGCCAGGAGCAGGTCGACCTCCACATGAAGGTCGCCTACCCGTTCGCGAACTTCGTCATCCTGATCTTCGGGATCGCGCTCGTGGGCTCGGCGTCCCACGCGGGGCGTCAGAGCGCGACCGTGGGCTTCGGCCTCGCCCTCTTCCTGACGATCATCTTCTGGGGATTCCTGAGGGTCGGGCAGGGGATCGGCTACGGCGGCGCGCTGCCGCCGTTCGCCGCCGCCTGGCTCGCCAACGGGATCTTCGGAGTCGTGGGCCTCGTGCTCCTGGCGCGCGCGAGAACGTAGGAACCGGCTCCGAGCCTGAAGAGAATGAAGTAGACCTGTAATCGCTCTCCTGGACGAAGTGGTACAAGACGCTGGTCAACGAAAACCGCCCACCCGCGCCTCGATCGCGGCGCACAGGAGGTGGCCGAGGAGGAGGTGGGCCTCCTGGACGCGCGCCGGGTCGTCGGAGGGAACGGCGACCGCCGCGTCGCAGACCTCCGCCAGCGGCCCCGCCCCCTTGCCGGTGAACGCGAAGGTCGCGATCCCGCGCTCGCGCGCCGAGCGCGCGGCGCGGACGACGTTCTCCGAGCGGCCGCTCGTCGAGAGCAGGACGAGCGCATCGCCGCGCCTGCCCAGCGCCTCGACCTGGCGCGCGAACACGTCGTCGAACGAGTAGTCGTTCGCGCACGCGGTGAGGAACGACGTGTCGGTCGTGAGCGCCACGGCCGCATACGGCATCCGGTCGGCGGTGAACCGGCAGGTGAGCTCGGTCGCGATGTGCTGGCACTGGGCCGCCGAGCCGCCGTTTCCCGCGAGCATGAGCTTGTGGCCCCCGCCGAGCGCGGTCCCGCAACCCTCCGCGATCCGCTCGAGATCGGGGCCGGCGTCCGCCGCGAGCGACTTCGTCACTTCCGCGAGCCCGGCGACGGCCTCCGCGAGGAGGCGAGCCGTCGCGGAACCGGCGACCGGACGATCAGAAGCGCTCGCCATCGTCCCCCGTGTCGGCTTCCCGGGCCGCGCGCGCGGCGGCGGCGAAGAGCTCGCGGGTGTCGGCGTCCGCGGCCGAATGGTCCGCGAGGCGGGCTTCGTCGCCGGCGCTCCAGGCGTCGGCGAGGTCGGCCCACGGCCCCTCCGGATCTTCGCGCGCCGCGGGCCGGAGGCCGCAGGCGACCACCGCCGGCCAGGCCGGGCGCGGGGCGTCCGCGCCCAGCCGCCGCCACGGCCCGCCGTCCCCGAACCCGAGCGCGAGCGCTTCCATCGCGGCGAGGAGGCGCTCGGGCTCGAGCGACGCGATCGCCTCGTGCGCGGCGGCGATCAGGCCGTCGGCGGCGAGGAGCGGGAGCGCCGGCCCCTCCGCGACGCGCCCGGGCGCGGGCACCGCCTCGGATGCCCGCCTTCCGGCGGACGCCGCGGTCCCGGCGAGGCTCCGCCGCCCCGCTTCGAGCGCGCCCGCGCAGGCGCCGACCGCGATCCCCCAGGCGAGCGCCTCCCGCTCGGGCCAGCCCGCGCGCCGGACCGACGTCCCGGCGAGCGCGGCCGCCCACGGCGCACCGGCCGAGCACGCCTCGGCCATCGCCGCGCCGAGCTCCTGCGGGACCGTGAACGACGCGAGCCACTCGGCGAGCCGCTCGGCGAACGCCTCGACGGCCGCGGGCGAGCCGATGCGGGCGCTCCGCTGAGCGCTCACCCGCCCACCAGTCCGCCGACGATCTCGGGCGCCCGCTCGAGCGCTTCGTCGATCCGTTCGACGTCCTTGCCGCCGGCCTGCGCCATGTGCTTCTTTCCGCCGCCGCCGCCGCCGATGAAGGCCGCGAGCTCGCGGACGACGCGCGGCGCGTCCAGCCTCCCCGCCTTGATCAGGTCGTCGGTCACGACCGTCAGGAGGTGCGCCTTCCCCTCCATCTCGGCCCCGATGACGCCGACTCCGGACCCGATCCGGCTCCGCACCGAGTCGCCGATCGCCCGCAGGTCGTCCATCGAGACCGGGTGCGCGCGGAGCGTGAGGACCTGGAAGCCGTCGACCGTCGTCGACCGCTCGCTGCCTCCGCCGCCCGCGGTTTGCCGGCGCGCCGCCTCGAGGCTCCGCTCGGCCTCGCGCTTCTCCTCGAGCAGCCGCTCGATCCGCGCCGGGAGCTCTTCGGGCGGGACGCGGAGCCTGGCCGCGGCCTCGGCGAGGAGCGCCTCGCGGCGCCGGGTCTCATCGATCGCGCGGCGGCCGGTGACGACTTCGATCCGGCGGACGCCCGCCGCCGCGCTCGACTCCGAGACGATCCGCACCGCTCCGATCTCCCCCGTCCGCTCGACGTGGCACCCGCCGCAGAGCTCGACGGACTCGCCCTCGCCGATCGTGACGACCCGCACCGCGTCGCCGTACTTCTCGCCGAAGAGCGCCATCGCGCCCCGCGCCCGCGCCGCCTCGATCGGGACGATCTCCTTCGTGACCGGGAGGTCGCGGAGCACCCAGTCGTTCGCCTCGTCCTCGATGGCTTCTATCTCGGCTGAATTGAGCGCGGTCGGGCTCGAGAAGTCGAACCGCATGCGGTCGGGCGCGACGAGCGAGCCCGCCTGCCGGACGTGATCGCCCAGGCGCTCGCGGAGAATCGCGTGGAGCACGTGCGTCACCGTGTGATGCCGCTCGATGTCGGCGCGGCGCCCGGCGTCGACGATCGCGTGGACCGGCGCGCCCTCCACGACCTTCGCGGCGTCGCCCGACGCGAGCCGCGCGACGGGGACGAAGACGTCGCCCTCCCGCCGGACGTCCGTCACCTCGAGCGCGAACCCGTCGCCCTCGATCCTCCCCGTATCCGCCACCTGCCCGCCGCCCGTCGCGTAGAACGGGGTCTCGTGAAGCGCGAGCAGGAATCGGTCGCCGGTCGCCACCGCGCGTTCGATCCGCGTATGCACCTGGAGCGTATCGTATCCTACAAATCTGCTTGTTGCATCGTCGAACGCTCCGGCGCCGTCCGAATCGTCGACCGTCGTACGGCCTCCGAACTTCGAGGCCGCGCGCGCCGTCTCACGCTGGCGCTCCATCGCGACCGCGTAGCCCTCGTGGTCGACGCCGTGGCCGCGCTCGCGCGCGATCAGCTCGGTCAGGTCGGGCGGGAAGCCGTACGTGTCGTGGAGCCGGAACACGTCCTCGCCGGGCACCGGCGCGCCCGCGGCGATCCCCGCCAGGACGTCGTCGAGGATCCCCATCCCCTGGTCGATCGTCAGAAGGAAGCGCTCCTCCTCGGCGCGCAGGATCGTCACGACGCTCGACTCCTGATCCGGGAGGTCGGGATACGCGCCGCCCATCTCGGACACGACGACCGGCGCGACGTCGCAGAGGACGGGCGCGTGGACGCCGAGGAGCCAGGAATGGCGGACGGCGCGGCGGATGATCCGCCTGAGCACGTAGCCGCGGCCCTCGTTCGACGGATAGACGCCGTCGCCGATCAGGAACGTCGCCGCGCGCACGTGGTCGGCGAGGACCCGGAACGAGACCCCGGTCTCGCCTTGGGCCTCGTACGGGCGCCCGATCCGGGCCGCGATCGCGTCCAGGATCGGCGTGAAGAGGTCGCTCTCGTAGTTCGAGTAGTGGTCCTGGACGACCGCCGCGATCCGCTCGAGGCCCATGCCGGTGTCCACGGACGGCTTGGGAAGCGGCTTCATCGACCCGTCGGCCGAGCGCTCGAACTGCATGAAGACGAGGTTCCAGATCTCGAGGAAGCGCTCCTCGTTGTCGGCGGGCGTGCCCGATCCGTATCCCGGACCGAAGTCCCTGAAGATCTCCGAGCACGGCCCGCAGGGGCCGGTGTCCCCCATCGCCCAGAAGTTGCTCTCGTCGCCGAGGCGGATGACGCGCTCGGCCGGGAGCGGCGTCACCCCCGGCCAGAGCCGCGCGGCCTCGTCGTCGTCCACGTGGACGCTCGCCCACAGGCGCTCGCCGGGGAGCCCCAGCTCCTCGGTCAGGAACTCCCACGCGAACGCGATCGCGTCCTTCTTGAAGTAGTCGCCGAACGAGAAGTTCCCGAGCATCTCGAAGAACGTGTGGTGCCGGGGCGTGTAGCCGACGTTCTCGAAGTCGTTGTGCTTCCCCGAGACCCTGAGGCACTTCTGGGACGTCACCGCGCGGTCGTAGGCCGTCCGCCGCGCGCCCGTGAACACGTCCTTGAACTGGACCATGCCGGCGTTGACGAACAGGAGCGTGGGGTCGTCCTCGGGGACGAGCGGGGCCGAGGCGACCCGCGTGTGCCCGCGGAGCACGAAGTAATCCAGGAATCGGCGGCGGATCTCGTGGCCTGTCATGGGCCCGCGAAAGTTACAGCCAGCGCTCCCTCCCGGCGTAATCGACGGCGGGCGCGTCGGGGTGCCGGGCGCGGAACGCGAGATAGCGGCGCCGCACGCGCGCGTGACGGCGGTCGGAGGTCGCGAGCGGCACGTGCGGCGCGGCGTAGAGCGCCCGCTCGACCGACCACACGTCGCCCTCCGCGAGCCGCCAGTCCGCGCGGGTCAGGGCGTCCAGCCCGAACACCCCCCAGGCCACGATCCGCCCCGATCCGTCGTTGTAGGGGTCGACGTAGCTGAGGACGAGGTCCCGGACGCTCCGGAACGCGGCCTTCCGCCCGTGGAGCCCCGCGTCGCGCGAGCGCGCGACCGAGCCCCAGCGGCCGCGGCGCCGGTAGAGGAGGAGCACGTGATCGAGGCCGTCCTGGGATTCGAGGTCGAGAACGATCGGAGGATCGCCGTGCTGCTCGAGGATCGTGGCCGCGGCGAGAACGGCCTCGAGGCAGTGCGCCTCGCCGTGCCGCACGACGCCGCGGAAGGTCCTGAGCGTGGGCCTCGCGTCCTCGGCATTGTAGGGCAGCGTCCGGAGCCACGCCTGGACCCGGCGCGGCGTCGTCAAGCGATCGACGAGAGCGAGCTCCGCCGGCCGGAAGCGGCTTCGGTCCGGCGTCCTCACTCCGCGTTCGCGTCGACCTCGGGCAGGAGCGCCGCGCAGACCCCGTAGATCCGCTCGTTGTCGAAGCCGCGGCGCTGGAGGTAGCCGCCGAGCCGCCGCCAGCGGGCGGCGTCGGAGCGACCCGCGATCCGCGGCAGGTATGCCTCGGCGAGCCGGCGGACGAGGACGTCGTCGTCGACGCTCTCCTCCGCGAACGCGACGCCGACCGCGCGGCCCGCGAGCGGCGCCGGGACCCCCCGCGCGACGAGCTCGCCGACGAGGAGCTTCCGCGAGCGGGGCTTCATCCGGATCGCGTCCCGGGCGAACGCTTCGGCGTAGCGCCGGTCGGAGACGAGCTCCTTGTCGGCGAGCTCCTGAACGACATCCCGGACGTCGTCGGGATCGGTGTCCGGCTTCCGCAGGAGCTTCTCCCCCAGCTCGCGGACGCCGTGCTCGCGTCTCGCCAGGAGACGCAGAGCGCGGGCCTTCACCCGGTCGCGGGCCTCGGGATCGCGCTCCTCGCCCACCTCAGGCGCGCGCGGGCGTGACGTCCTCGGGTCGGCGGGCGGGAATGAGGAGCCAGAGGAGGAGGTAGACGAGGATGCCGGGGAAGCCGGCCGAGAAGATCGACACGACGACGTAGAGGATCCGGAGCAGCGTGACGTTCAGGTCGAGGTGCTCGGCGATACCGCCCATCACGCCGGCGATCATCCGCTTGTCGCGCGATCGGCGGAGCGGCGGGTTCCCGAAATCCATGCGGTCCTCCTCGCGGATCGTCCGCGAAGCCGTTCAGGTCCCGGGCAGCCGGCACGAAGCCGCCCCGCGCTTCTCGAGGTAGCGCTGGTGGTACTCCTCCGCGCGCCAGAACGCGGCCGCCGGCTCGATCGTCGTGACGATCGGTCGGCGGAAGCGCTTCTCCGCCTCGAGTCGCTCGAGCGACGCGCGTGCGGCCGTTTCCTGCTCGGGGCTGTGGAAGAAGATCGCCGAGCGGTACTGGCTGCCGACGTCGGGACCCTGCCGGTCCTTCGTCGTCGGGTCGTGGCAGCCCCAGAAGGCCTCGAGCAGCTTCTCGTACGAGATCCGCGCCGGGTCGTACTCCAGGTGCACGACCTCCGCGTGCCCGGTGCGGCCGCTGCACACCTCGCGGTACGAGGGGTGCTCGGTGGTTCCGCCCACGAACCCGACCGCCGTGTCGACCACGCCGGGGAGCGAGCGGAACGTCTCCTCGACTCCCCAGAAGCAACCGGCGGCGAAGGTGGCCTTTTCCATCGTGTCCCTCGACTTCAGCAGGTCGTGTGGAGCAGCGCCCCGACCTCGGGCGCCGACTTTCGCAACCGATGATACGCTTCGACCGCCTCGGGCGTCTTCGCGGCGTGCAGCGCGATCCCGCGGCGCGCGAGCGCGGCGCGCGTCGCCTCCGGCACCCCGAGCCGCCCGAGCATCCCCGAACCGATCACGACCGTTCTCGCGCCGTGCTCGACCAGCTCCTCGACGTCGGCGACCTGGACGCCGGGCGCGTGCCGCGTTCCGGTCTCGTTCCAGTCCCACTCGCGCGCGCCGCCGGGCCACAGCTTGGCGTCCTTGAACGGGCCGCCGGAGCCCTCGACTTCGAGGCGGCCCCATTCGAGGCCGGTCACACGCGGCGGGGCGGGGGTCACTCCGCGCTCTCCGCCCGCGTGAACGTGACGGTCTCGGCCGAGAAGGAGTCCGGCCTGACGCTCGCGTCCTCGCCGGGCCCGGCGGGCTCGAGGTCGAGCCGGAACGTGCCGTCGCCCGTGAACTCGTAGATCCCGTACGTCGTCGTCCCCTGGAGCGGCTCGAAGTCGAAGTCCGAGAAATCGATCGTGGCCGGGTCGGTGGACGTGTCGGTCACGTACGCCATGCGGATCGTCTCGGGCGGTATCGTCGCCCCGCCCGGGATGCTCGGCTGGAGGATCCACGTCGCTCGCCCGTCATCTCCGAATACGAACGTCATGTGGTTCCCGACTTCGTCGTTTCCCGTCCAGGTGCCTTCCAGCGAACGCGTTTCTCCGCAACCCAGCGAAACGGCCGCGGCGACTGCCAGGATCCAGCGGACCGACGTCATAGACCTTCCTTCAGTGAGGGGTGGAATCAGGGATCGAAGCGATCGCGTTCCATGAGCACCGCGCCGCTCGTGTCGCCGAACGTGAACACGGAGCGGAAGATACCCTCGATTCCGACGCGCGCCCCCTCGCGCGGCGTGGCGCCGGTGTCGCTGACGACCGGGAGCTTGCCCGTGCCGTCGTCGACCTGATAGGCGCCGTGTCCCAGGGCGCCGAACGAGAAGCCCGTCACCTGGCCCTCGATCCGCACTCGCTCCCCGTCGTAGCGTCCCGGATCGTCGAGGAGCTCCGAGATCCGCATCGTCCCGCGTCCGCAGGCGGCCGCGAGCGAGAGGACGGCGAGGAAGACGAAGAGCCGTGAAGGCGAACGATCGGCGGATGGCATGAAGGCCTCCTTGCTGAAGTCTTCCTGCTCTACCACGCGTCGCCCCGCGACGTTCCCGACCGGCGGGAGGAGGCTTCGCGGCCGGGGCAGCATGGGGCGATCAAAACGGTCCGGATGCGAGGCGCGCGAGGAGCCCTTTCCGAGGCGTGGCGAATCCCACGCCGCAGGAAAAGCGACGAAGCGGAACGAAGCAGACGGGCCGTTTTCATCGCCCGAGGAGTCGGCGATAGTCGGAGAGATGTTGCAGGGCCTGGTCGGCGTACCCCGCCCGCTCGTAGAGCCGCGCCAGGTTGTAGTGCGCCTCGGCGTGCCGCGGATCGAGCCCGATCGCGCGGCCGTAGAGATCGATGGCCGTCTCCTCCTCTCCGAGGTCCTCGAGCGCCACCCCCAGGTTGAAGGCCGCGATCGCGCTGTCCGGCGCGGCCTTGAGCGCGAGGCGGTAGTGCTCGGCGGCGGCCAGCGCGTCGCCCGCCTCGTGCACGAGCCGGCCCAGGTTCAGGTGCGCCTCGGCGTGGCCGTCGTCGAGCTCGAGCGCGCGGCGGTACGCGTTCGCCGCCTCGACCGGGGCCACGAGCTCGAGGTCGACCCCCAGGTCGTACCAGTCGTCGGCGTCGAGTTCTCCGGCGCGGATCCGCTCCTCGGCCGCGCGGCGCGCGATCGGCGCCACGCGCTCGGCCAGCTCGGCGACCTCGAAGTCGATCTGGAACTGGCGCGACGCGGGATCCCACACCGTGCTCCCGTCCCACACGAGCACCCGCTCGCCGTCGGCCTGGATGCGGACCGACGTCAGCGGCCGGCCGCTCGGAAGCTCGGCTCGGAGGCTTTCGAGAGAGCGGCGGACCTGGCGCGGGGAGATCCGCGCGTCGAGGAGCTCGCGGACGGCTTTGAGGAGGACGAGGTCGCGGAACGAGAAGCGGAACTCGCCGCGCGGACCGCGATCCGGGGAGAGGATCCCCGACCGGGCCCACGCGCGGACGCTGGAGGCCGACAGGCCGAGCAGCTCGGCGACGTCGCGGGTCGTATATCCCGTCATGGTTCGACGGGAAAGCGGCGGCTCAGCCGCGGGCGGTCTTCCTGCGCGTGGACTTCTTCTCCGACTTGGCGGACGCGGCCGGCTTCTTCTTCGCGGCGCGCGCGGCGGGCTTGCGACCCTCGTCGGACAGGCTCGCCTTGAGCGCCGACATGAGATCGATGATCTGAGGCTGCGCGACCTGGGAAGCGGGGGCGGCGGTGATCTCCTCGCCCTCCACCTTCCGCTGGATCATCTCCATCATCTGCTCGCGCACCTGGTCGTGATACTTCTGGGGGTCGAACGATTCCGACGCCGATTGCTCGACGAGCTGCATGGCGAGCTTGAGCTCGGGCTTGGCGACGTCGCCCTCCTCGATCGGAACTTCGGCGAAATCGCGCACCTCGTCGGCGTAACGGAGCTGCTCCATGACGAGGCCGCCCTTGCCGTTGGTGGGGCGCACCATGACCAGGTACATCTTGCCGCGGGCGGCGTAGCGACCGATCGCGACCCGCTCGCTCTCGCGCAGGGCGGCCGCCAGCAGGCGGTAGGCGCGCGACCCGCCCTTGTCCGGGCCCAGGTAGTACGAGCGCTCCGAGTAGACCGGGTCGACCTCCTCGGCCGGCACGAACTCGGTGATCTCGATGCCCTCGGACGTCGGCGTCTCGATCGCCTCGAGCTCCTCCGGCGTGAACAGGACGTACTGGTCCTTCGAGAACTCGTAGCCCTTGACGATCTCGTCCTTCTGGACGACGACGTCGCACTTCGGGCAGATGTACTGCTGCTTGAGCCGCGAGCCGCACTTTTCGTGGACCAGGTTGAACGAGATCTTGCTTTCGGACTGGCCGGTGGCGTACAGCTTCACCGGCACGTTGACGAGGCCGAAGGAGATCGACGTGGAGGCCATGGCTCGCGCGCTCATAGGGTCGTCCAACCTAATGACGAACGTCGAAACCCCGCAATGGGTTTACTCCATTCATAGTGCGCCCGAGGGCCGGCGCGGGTGGGGCGGACGGTGAACCGGCTCGAGAAGTACCGCGCCAAGCGGAGGGCCGGGAAGACCCCGGAGCCCTTCGGCGGCGCGGTCGCGGCCGGCGGCAACCGCTTCGTCGTCCAGCAGCACGCCGCGCGGAACCTCCACTGGGACTTCCGGTTGGAGCTCGGCGGCACGCTCGTCTCGTGGGCCGTGCCCAAGGGCCCCTCGCCCGACCCGGCCGACAAGCGGCTCGCGATGAAGGTCGAGGACCACCCGCTCGAGTACATCGACTTCGAGGGCGTGATCCCCGCCGGCCAGTACGGGGCCGGGCCGGTCATCGTGTGGGACCGGGGCGTGTGGATCCCCAGGGCCGATCCCGAGGAGGGGCTCGTAAAGGGGAAGCTCCTGTTCGAGCTCCGGGGCTACAAGCTCCGCGGCACGTGGACGCTGGTGAAGACGCGCCAGGCGGAGAACTCGTGGCTCCTGATCAAGGAGCGGGACGAGCACGTCGACACGCGCGGGACCGACGGCTACCCCCACGACTCGATCTATTCCGGCCTCACCGTCCAGGAGCGGCGGGATCCGGGCGCGGTCCGCGAGGCGATCGCGGGGGCGCTCGAGGAGGCGGGCGCGAAGCGGCGCGCGGTCGATCCCGGAAAGCTCTCGCCCATGCTGGCGGTCGCCGCAGACGGGCCCTTCTCACGACCGGGGTGGGTATTCGAGATCAAGCTCGACGGCTACCGGCTCCTCGCCGCGCGCGCGAAAGGAGCGGTCCGGCTCATCTCCCGCAACGGGAACGATCTCACTCCGACGTTCCCCGAGATCGCCCGCGCGGTCCAGGGCCTTCCGTACGAGGGACTCGTCCTCGACGGCGAAGTCGTCGTCCACGACGCCCGCGGCCTCCCCAGCTTCCAGGAGCTCCAGAAACGGGGGCGCCTGACCCGCTGGAACGACGTCCAGCGCGCGGCGGTCGAGCGGCCGGCGACGTTCTACGCCTTCGACCTCCTCGCCTGCGAGGGCCTCGACGCGCGCGAGCTCGCGCTCGTCGAGCGCAAGGCCGTCCTCCGCGAAGTGTTGCCGAAGGCGGGGCCGATCCGCTTCTCGGATCACGTCGAGGAGCAGGGGAAAGCGGTCTACGAGCAGGCCACCGCGCTCGATCTCGAGGGGATCGTCGGCAAGAAGGCGGACTCGCCGTACCGCGCCGGCCAGCGTTCGCGCGACTGGGTCAAGGTTCGCGCCATGCGGACCGACGACTTCGTCGTCGTGGGCTGGAGCGAGCCGTCCGGCTCGCGCACGGGGTTCGGATCGCTCCACCTCGCGCAGCACGACGCCGACGGGTCGCTCGTCTACGCCGGGGCCGTCGGCACCGGCTTCACGACGGCCCGGCTCGCCGCGATCGCGAAGCGCCTGGCGAAGCTCGAAGTCGACACGCCGCCGTTCCGCGGCCCGCGCCCTCCCGGTCGGGGACACCACTGGACGCGCCCCGAGGTCGTCGTCGAGGTGCGCTACAAGGAGGTCACGGAGGAGGGACTCCTCAGGCAGCCCTCCTTCCTGCGCGAGCGGGACGACAAGTCCCCGGCGGAGTGCGTCGTCGAGGGCGTTCACCCCCCCGACGCCGAGCTCGAGCCCGCCGAGGTCGCCCCGCCCGCCGAGCCGGCGCGCGAGATCCCGTTCACGAACCTCGACAAGGTCCTGTACCCGGAGGCGGGATTCACCAAGGGCGACGTGATCGACTACTACCGCGCGATCGGGCCCTGGATGCTGCCCTTCCTCCGCGACCGGCCGCTCGTCCTGACCCGCTTCCCCGACGGGATCGACGGAAAGTCCTTCTATCAGAAGAACGCGCCGGAGTGGGCGCCGGACTGGGTGCGCACGGTCCGCGTGTACAGCGAGGGATCCGAGCGGGACCTCGACTACTTCGTGGTCGACGACCTGGATTCGCTGCTCTACATCGCGAATTCGGCGGCCCTCCTCCTGCACGTCTGGTCGAGTCGCGTCGCGACGCTCGGCAATCCCGACTGGTGCATCCTCGACCTCGATCCCAAGGACGCGCCGTTCGCGCACGTCATCGAGATCGCTCGCGCGCTGCACCGGATCTGCGACGAGATCGGCCTGCCCGCTTTCGTGAAGACGAGCGGCTCGACCGGCCTCCACGTGCTCGTCCCGCTGGGGCGCAGGGTGACCTACGATCAGTCCCGCACGCTGGGCGAGCTGCTCGCGCGGGTCGTCGTGCGGGAGCGTCGCGAAATCGCGACGATCGAGCGGGTGGTGCAGAGGCGCGGTGGCAAGGTGTACGTCGACTTCCTGCAGAACGGGCACGGGAAGCTCCTCGTCGCGCCGTACAGCACCCGGCCCCTGCCGGGCGCGCCCGTTTCGGCGCCGCTCCGCTGGAGCGAGGTGAAGCCCGGACTCGACATGGGCCGCTTCACGATCGCGACGATGCCGAAGCGGCTCCGATCGATGAAGGACGATCCGCTGAAGCCGGTGCTGGAGCTCGAGCCCGATCTCGTGAGCGCGCTCGAACGGCTGGCGGAGCGGATGGGGGGCGAACCGCGGGATGACCGCAAAGCGACGCGCCGCCGATGAACCTTCGGCGCGGCGTCGGATCCCTGACGATCTGGTCTCTGGCGGCGCTCGTCGCGGGATGCGTGATCGGCGCGGTCGGACATGCCACGGGGAACCCCGCGATCGCGTGGCTCGCGCGCGCCCTTGAGCCGCTGGGCGAGCTGTGGCTCGCGGCGCTCCAGGTGATCGTCCTCCCGCTCGTGACGTTCCACGTGATGGCGGTGATCGTCGGCGCCCGGGACGGCGGGGCCATGGGCGCGCTCGGCGTCCGCGCCGTGCTCCTGTTCGCCGCCATGCTCGTGGTCGTGGGATTGTTCACGATCGCGGTGGCCTCGGCAATCGTGGCGCGGCTCCCGGTCGACGCAGGCTTCGCGACCGCGCTGGCCGCCGCGGCGCCGGGGACGGATCGCGCCCCGGCGCCCGGGCCCGCCTCGTTCTTCGAATGGCTGAGCGGCCTCCTGCCCGCGAATCCGTTTGCGGCGGCGCTGGCCGGGAACGTGCTTCCGCTCCTCCTCGCCGGCATGATCGTCGCGTTCGTCGTCACCCGGCTGCCCGAACGGCGGCGCCGCCCCCTGGCGCGCGGGATCCGCGCCGTCGCCGCGTGGACGCTCTCGGTCGTCCGCTGGATTCTGTGGCTCCTCCCCTTCGCGGTCTTCGTCTTCGTCCTGCCCATCGTCCTCGAGGCCGGCGGGGGCGTGACCGGCTTCCTCGCCGAGTACGTCGTCATCCAGTGCGCGCTCGTGACCGCCGTGATCCTCCTCCTCTATCCCCTGACCGGCGCCCTGGGACGGGCTTCCCTGAAGGATTTCGCGCGCGCGGTGGCGCCGGCCCAGCTCGTCGCGGCGAGCACCCGCTCGTCGCTCGCTTCGCTGCCCGCGCTCGTCCAGGGCGCCCGCGACCGGCTGCGCCTGCCGCCGTCCGCGACCGGGGTCGTCCTGCCGCTGGCCGTGGCGCTCTTCAAGCTGAGCCGCACCGTGTCGGCGCCGCTCCGGCTGTACGTACTCGCGCACGTGTATCACGTCCCTCTCGGCGCCACGACCGTCGCCGTCTTCCTCGTCACGATCATCCTCCTCAGCTTCGGCACCGTGGGCCTGCCGAGCGGCATCCTGCCGATCCCGACCCTGCCTGCGTACATCGCGGCCGGGATCCCGATCGAGGGCGTCGTGATCCTCGAGGCAGTCGACGCGATCCCGGACATGTTCAAGACCGTCCTCAACGTGACCGGGGACATGAGCGCGGCGGCGATCCTCGCCCGATCGGAGTCGGCTTGATCCACTACCTCGTGACCGCCGCGCAGGACCACTCCATCCGGGACTACCTGGAGTCCCGCGGGCAGGCCCTTCGCGATCGCGTGAGGGTCATCCCTTACGAGGCTCTGCCGGACCGCACCCGATTCGAGCGCGGCACCTACGTCCTGACGGCGCTCGAGTACATGAGCCCGCCGATGCTGTCGCTGCTGACCGCGATCCACGAGCAGCTCGCCGACGTGGAGGGGTTCCGCTTCCTCAACCATCCCGTGCGCACGCTTCGACGCTACGAACTCCTCGCGGAGCTCGCGCGCGCGGGTGACAGCCCCTTCCGGGCGGTGCGCGCGGGCGGTGACCTCGCGGGGCTCCGGTATCCGGTCTTCCTCCGCGGCGACCGATCCCACGACGGGGCCGTCTCGCCGCTCCTGCGATCCGCCCGCGAGGTCGAAGCGGCGATCGGCAGGGCGATCGTCTCCGGCCGCCGGCTCCGCGACCTGCTCGTCGTCGAGTACTGCCACACGGCCGATGAGCGGGGCTACTATCGGAAGTACGGCGCGTATGTCATCGGGGACCGGATCGTCTCGAGGCGCTTCGACCACGGGCGCAGCTGGATGCTCAAGCGGGAGACGAGCGAGTTCTCGCGCGCGATGGGGATCGAGGAGCTGGAATACTGTCGAACCGACCCGCACGCGGAGCGCCTCCGCGAGATCGCCGAGCGCGCCGCCGTCGGCTTCGGGTGCATCGACTACAGCATGAAGGACGGGCGCGTCGTGGTCTGGGAAATCAACCTGGCGCCCCGCATCGGCCCGGGCCGTCGCGAGGCCCCGATCCCCAAGCCACCCGAGTACGAGCGCATCCAGGCACAGACGCGGGAATGCTTCCACCCGAGGCTCCGCGCGGCGTTCGAAGCCCTGGACGCGCCGGCCTGCGGCCCGCCCGTGTCGGTCGACGTCGATCCGCGGATCGTCCACGCCGCGCGCGCGAGCGCGAACGGGCTCCCGGCGCACGTCGGGAGCGGCAGGCTGATCCGGGTCCTGAGACACGCGAGGCCCGTGCTCGAGCCTCTGGCCGCGCCCGTCCTTCCGATCGTCGGTCGGCTCGCGCGGCGCGCGGCGACGTGAGCTGGGCGATCTACGGCGCGTACGGCTACACCGGGCGGCTGATCGCGGCCGAGGCGGTGGCGCGCGGGCTCACCCCCATCCTGGCGGGACGGGACGCGACACGACTGGCGCGACTCTCGGCCGGGCTCGGGCTCGAGTGGCGCGCGTTCGCTCTCGACGACGCCGTCGAAGTCGCGCGCGCGATCGAGTCGCTCGACCTGGTCCTCCACGCCGCCGGCCCGTTCAGCCGGACGAGCGCGCCCATGGTCCGCGCGTGCCTCGAGACCGGCACGCACTATCTCGACATCACCGGCGAGATCCCGGTCCTCGAGAGCGTCTACGCCCGCGACGAGGAGGCTCGCCGGGCGGGGATCGCGCTCCTCCCCGCCGTCGGCTTCGACGTCGTCCCGAGCGACTGCCTGGCGCTCCACGTGGCGCGGCGCGTGGGCGCGCCCGTCGGGCTCGAGCTCGCGATCGCGCCGTCGGGGCGGGCGAGCGCGGGGACGACCCGCACCGTGCTCGCGTCCCTCGCCGGACGGCGGACGCTCGGCCTCGTCCGTCGCGACGGCCGGCTCGTCGAGCGCCGGATCGGAGAAACCCGCCGGATCCGCTTCTCCGACGGCCGCGAGCGCGAGGCGCTGGTCGGGATCCCGTGGGGAGACCTCGCCTCCGCGTACCGGACGACCGGCGCCCGCGACGTCACGGTGCTCATGGCGTCCCGGCCGATGGCCCGGATGGCGTCGATCGCGCCGGTCCTCGGGAGGCTCCTCTCGGTCGGCGCGCTCGCGCGACTCGCGGAGGCCGCGGTGGACCGGTTCGTCGCCGGACCCGACGAGCGCTCCCGGCGCGAGGGCCGCTCGTTCCTCTGGGCCCGCGCCGAGAGTGCGGACGGGAAGGGAGCCGAGGCCTGGATGGAGACCGCCGAGGGATATCGCTTCACGGCGCTGTCGGCCGTGAGGTGCGTCGAGCGCACGCTGGCCGAGCGGCCGCGCGGGGCGCTCACGCCCGCGGGCGCGTTCGGGCCGGACCTGGCGCTCGGGATCGCGGGGACCCGCCGCCGGGACGCGATCGGGGGGTGAGGATCGGTCGCTGCCGGCTAGACCGGACGGCGCACGAAGCGCTGGAACCACTCGAGGCGCGGCCACGACAGCGCCGCCCCCAGGGCGACGATCGCGACCCCCGCGCCGAGGACCCCGGCGCTCCCCGTCAACAGGTGCACGGTCGCCCCGGCGAGCCCCACCGCCTCGAGGAACGCGTAGGCCGCGATCAGCTTCCCCACGACGGCGCGGGGACCCTGAGCGAGCTCGATCTCCGGGCGCGCCACGGTCGACGGCGTGGGGGCGCGGGCCCGGCCCCAGATGACCATCCATCCGAGGACGCCGATCAGCATGACGGCCACGAACCCCTGCCTGAGCAGGTTCGCGGTGCCGGGGTCGACGGGCGCCACCGCGCCCGAGCGCGCCAGGTACCACGCGACGAGCGCGTAGAGGATCACGCCGCCGACGAGCGCACCGCAGACGATGCGGGCCGTCTTGAGAGCCTGATCGATCTCGCCCGTCGATTCCGTTCCCGGGTTCGTTCCGTTCATCGGCTCAACCTCCGCATCAGCCGGTTCCAGAACTCGAGCGCTTCGTAGAAGCGGGCCACGGACACCCGCTCGTCCCGTCCGTGCGCGCGCGCGTCGTCGGGATCGGCGAAGATCGCGCCCGCGCCGTAGACCGGGATGCCGGCGTTCCGGACGTAGGACCCATCGGTCGCCCCGGTCGACATCTCCGGCACGACCGGGACCCCCGGCCACATCTCGGCGACGATCGCCTCGATCGGCTCCATGATCTCCGGGCGGAGCGGCGAGGGCGGGGCGGGAGTCGGATCGTTCTTGCGGCCGATCCGGATCCTGGGGTCCGCCACGACCGCATTGAGGGTACTCTCGACGGCGTCCAGTGGCTCGCCCGGGACGACACGGCAGTTGACGGTCGCGCGCGCCGTCTGCGGCAGCGCGTTGTCGGCGTGTCCCGCCTCGAGCCGCGTCGGCGTGCAGGTCGTCCTGAGGAGCGCGTTGTAGTACGGAGAGGCGGAGAGCCGTGCGGCCGCGGCGGAGTCGGGCGGATCGGCGACCGCCGCCCGCATGTCGGCCGCGAGATCCCCCTCGGCGAACGCCGCCGACCGCTCGAAGAACCCGCGCGAGATCTCGTTCAGGGAGAGCGGGAACCGGTAGTCGGCGAGGCGCGAGAGTCCGCGGGCGAGGGCGACGATCGCGTTGTCCGGCGTCGGCAGCGAGCTGTGCCCGCCCTTGTCGGTGACCTCGAAGACGAACGTCAGATAGATCTTCTCGCTCGCCTGGACGAGGAACATCGTCTCCCGCCCTGCGCTCAGGATCCCGCCGCCCGCGTCCGTGTTGAGGGCGAGCTCGGACCCGCCGATCAGCTCCCGCCCCTCGGTCACGAGCCACTGGATCCCGTCGCTGTCCGTCTCCTCGTCGCTCGTCAGTGCGACGATCCAGTCGCGGTCGGGCACGAAACCGCCCTGCTTCGCGCGCAGCAGATTGAAGACGAGGAACGCCGCGCCGGCCTTGTTGTCTTCGGTGCCCCGCCCGTACCACCACCCGTCGTCCTCGGTCAGCGTGAACGGGTCGGTGGACCAGTCCTCGCGAAGCGCCGGGACGACGTCGAGATGGGCGAGCAGGAGGAGGGGCGGCCGCGCGCCCGTGCCGGCGAGGCGCGCGACCAGGACCCGCGCGCTGTCCGGGCCCGCGATCTCGGTCGCGATCCCCGCGGCCGAGAGCCGGCTCGCGGTCTGCTCCAGGATCGCCTGCGAGGCGGCGCTTCCCGACACCGAAGGCGTCTCGACCATCTCCTCGTAGAGGGCGGCGGCGAGCAGGCTGTCCTCCGGGGTCAGGGCGGGGTCCGCGACCTGGGCCGCCGACGGCCTCGCCGCGACGAGGCCGACTACCAGTGCCGTGCTCGCCGCGAGGATCGGGGCGAGTCTCATCGCGACGCGGGCGGTTCCTCCTCGGGTCCCGGCGGAGTGTGCTCCTCGAGGTAGCGCGTGAGGAGCGAGTAGACGTGGAGAGTCGTGTTCTCGCCCTCGAAGATCCCGTGCGTCCGGTTCGGGTACGCCATCATCTGGAACGGCTTGTTCGCCGCGACGAGCGCGTTGATGAGCCGCTCGGTCCCCTGATAGTGGACGTTGTCGTCTCCCGTGCCGTGGACGACGAGCAGGTTCCCCTCGAGCCGATCGGCGTACGTGAGCGGCGAGCTCTGGGCGTAGTCCTCAGGGTTGTCCTGCGGGAGCCCCATGTAGCGCTCCTGGTAGATCGTGTCGTAGAGCCGGACGTCCGGCACCGGCGCGACCGCCATGCCGGTCTCGAAGACGTCCGGATAGCGGAACAGCGAGTTCAAGGTCTGCGATCCACCGCCGCTCCAGCCCCAGATCGCGGTCCGGTCGGGATCGACGTACGGCCACGCTTCGATCACGCGCGTGGCGCCCGCGATGTCGCGCGACGTCAGGGTGCCGATCCTCCGGTAGATCGTCTTCCGCCACTCGCGGCCGCGCGGGGCGGGCGTTCCGCGGGGATCGACGCTCGCGACGAGATACCCCTGCTGGGTCAGGAACAGGTGCCACAGATAGTCGCCCCCGCCCCAGGCGTCCTCGACGGTCGTGCCCCAGGGCTCGCCGTAGACGTGGACGAGCAGCGGATACCTCTTCGATGGATCGAAATCCGGCGGCTTCATGATCCACCCGTCGATCATGACGCCGTCGCCCTGATCGACGCGGAAGAACTCGACCGGGCCGCGGTCGAGCGCCGCGATCTTGTCGCGGTAGACCTGGTTCGCGGCGAGAACGCGCTGGCTCCGGTGGTCCGGCAGGTGCACGAGGTCGGTCACCGGCGGCGTGCCGAACGACGAGTTGACGTGGAACGCCCACTCCACTCCCGGACCGGCGTCGTACGAGTGGGACCCGCTCGCGTCCGCGGGGGTCACGCGCTCCGCCTGTCCGGTCCCGTCGAGCCGCGAGCGATACAGGAAGCTCCGGGTCGGGTCGTCGGGAGAGGCCACGTAGTAGATCCAGCCGTCGTCCTCGTCCACGCCCACCATGTCGATGATGTCGAACTCGCCCGGCGTGACGAGCCGCTTCGACGAGCCGTCGCGCGAGATCACCCAGGCGTGGCGCCAGCCGTCGGATTCGCTGATCATGGCGAACTCGCGGCCGCCGTCGAGCCACTGGATCCCGCGCGACCCCTCGGGCTCGTCCTCGAGCATCTCGACGCGCATGTCGACCCATGCGCTGTCGCGCTCGGTGTGGATCGTCCGCACCTGACCCGTGGACGCGTCGCCGAGCATGATCTCGAGCGTGTTCTGGAGCCGGTTGAGGCGCTGCATGACGATCTCGTCGGGACTCGCCGCCCAGTCCATGCGCGCGATGTAGTTCTGACGCGGATCTCCGGGAACCTGCATCCAGCGGGTCTCCCCGCCGGTCGCGGAGACGACTCCCACCCGACCCGCGGAGTTGGTCTCGCCCGCCTTCGGGTACTGGACGGGGATCGTGAAGGAATACAGCGAATCGGTGTCGTTGATCAGGAGGAAGTCGCGGACGCCGGTGGCGTCGAGCTGCCAGTAGGCGATGCGCTCGCCGTCCGGGCTCCAGCGCCAGCCGTCCTGGAGACCCAGCTCCTCCTCGTAGACCCAGTCGAAGGTCCCGTTGATCGTCGTGCGGGAGCCGTCGGCCGTGAGCTGCGTGATCGCGCCGCTCGCGACGTCCTCGACGTACAAATTATTTTGTCGAACGTACGCCACCCGATCGCCGTCGGGCGAGAATTTCGCGAACATGAGGGTCGACTCGGGTGCGTCGCCGCCGAGCTTCCTGAGCGTTCCGCTGGCGCGATCCAGCACCCAGTAGTCGCCGCGCGTGTTGTCGCGCCAGACGCGTTGCGAGTTCGTGAACACGAGGAGCTTCGACCCGTCGGGCGACCAGCGGTAGTCCTCGACGTCGAGCGGGGCGGTCTCGCCCGAAGGAACCAGGCTCTGCGCGGACACGAGCACGGAGCGCTCGCCGGTCGCGGCGTCGTAGGACACGATGTCGAATCCGCCTTCGCCGTCGCCTCCGCCCGCGCTCTCGGACGGCTCCAGAGTGGCGTACCCGGCCCCGCCTTCCAGCCAGCGCGCGGGACCGAATCGCTGGTTGCGGAACTCTCCGGAGCTGAAGATGCGCTCGAGGCTCAGCGCGCCCGGATCCTGCTGGGCGATGGCCGGACCCGCGGCGAGCGACAGGGCCAAGGCGAGCAGCGCGCGGAAGGAGATGCGTGTCATGGGGCTCCCTTGCTGAGAGGTGATCGTTGCGGTCCTGCGGCTCGACTCCTTTGGGCCGGTGGCTGGAGGACGCTCGAAGATATCGCCTCGTTCAGAAGGCCGCCGCCCACCCGGCGGTCACGTCCGCGAGCTCGTCGAGAACGTCGGGGTCGCCGCGACCCGAACGGGCGGGGACGTGAAACGAATGATCCCCCCCATCGATCACGTGAAGGGCCGTCGGCGCCGCGATGCGCGCCACGAGGGGGGCGAGGAGGTCGAGATCGGCCAGCCGATCCCTCGATCCCTGCAGGAACAGCATCGGCACGGACACCTCGTGCAGGTGATCGGCACGCTCGACTCCGGGCTTTCCCATCGCATGGAGCGGGAAGCCGAAGAAGACGAGCCCGCGGACGGCCGGGAGCGGCTCGGCGGCCGCGGCCCGAGAGGTCATCCGGCCGCCCATCGACTTCCCGCCCGCGAGAAGGGGCAGATCCCCCGCGGCGCCGGCCGCGGCTTCGACCGCCGAGCGGACCGAGGCTTCGAGGATCGGGGCGGGGTCGGGCCGCCGGGATCCGCGCTCCATGTAGGGGAACTGGTAGCGGAGCGTGGCGACGCCCCGCGCCGCCAGTCGCGTCGCGACGGCCTCCATGAACGGGTGGGTCATGCCCGCGCCCGCCCCGTGCGCGAGGACGAGCAGGCGGGCGGCGTCCGGCGGGCGGATGAGAAGCGCCGAAACGTCTCCCGCCGAGCGCGAGGCGCGGAAGCGGAGCTGCCTCGTTTCGGGAGCCCGGCCCAGGCCGCGGTCCTCGCCGCGCGGCTTCACGACTCGACGATCGCGCGGAACCGGGCGGCCAGCCGCGGGCCCGTGCCCGCGTCTTCGTGCTTGAAGAAGGCGAACAGGTCGTCCCAGCCCGGCTCGGCGAGGCGCTCCGCCCAGGCCGCGAGGTCCGCTTCCGCGTACGCCTCGCGCCGCAGGCGCGCGTAGCCGAAGGGCGCCGTGCGGACGACCGGCGGGTCGCCCTTCCCGGTGTCGGAGACGACCAGGGCCGCCCCACCCGTCTCGAGCGCGGAATAGACCTCGTCGTCGAGCCACGAGGAGCTGCGGAACTCGACCGCCACGGGGAAGTCCGCGGGCAGGAGCGCGAGGAACGCGGCGAGGAGCGGGACGTCCTTCTTCAGGTACGGCGGGAGCTGGACGAGCGTGGGCCCGAGGCGCGGACCGAGCGCGCGGGAGGTCTCGGCCAGATAGGAGACCTCGTCGCCGACGTCGGCCAGCTTCTTCTGATGGGTGATCTTCCGCGACGCCTTGAGGACGAACCGGAAGCCGGGAGGGACCTGCTCGGTCCACCCTTCGAGGAGCTTCCGGGTCGGCATGCGGTAGAACGTGTTGTTGATCTCGACCGCCGGGAAGCGCGCGGCGTAGTACGCGAGCATCCCCGAGTCCGGCAGGTCTTCGGGATAGAAGCTCCCCTTCCACTCCTTGTACGAGAACCCGCTCGTCCCCGGCCAGAGCCTCACCGCTCCAGGACCTCGAGCTCGACGCCACCGAAGACGCGCGCGGCCAGGTTGTAGACCGCCGCCGTGAACAAGCCGCCGAGGAACCCCAAGATCCCGTAGAAGATCGGCGCCCCGACCAGGACCAGGACTCCCACGAACGCTCCCATCCAGGGCTCGCCGTCGAAGTGCGTGTGCGCCATCGCCCCCACGACCGTCCCGAAGAACGATGCGATCGCGAAGATCGCGCCGATGAACAGGCCGATGGCCGCGTAGACGACGCCGGTGACGCGCGCGAGCGTGAGCGGCCGGATGCGGGTCACGATCATCGCGATTCAACCTCCCTCCGGGGGGCCGGGGCGTCCAGCGGTCCGTCCTTTCTATTGCAAAGTACTTGACAGAAGCGAAAGACGCCGGCTACAATGACCCCCGTGAAGCTCCTCCTCGTCGCTCTCGGGCTCGGGGCGCTCGGCGATCTCCTGCTGCGATCCGCTCCATCCGGGGTCGGCGTTTCGCTCTGGATCCTGGCGCTCGCGCTCGCCGTGGGCCTCCTCCGGTCGCCGGGCCCGCGGATCCTCCCCTTCCTCGCGGCCGTCTTCGGGATGGGCTTCGCGTGGCGCGACGCTCCGATCCTCCAGGCCCTTTTCGGGGCCGCGGCCGTCGTGGCGTGGGCGGCGGCCTTCGTCGATCGGCCGTCACGGGCCGGGGTGACCTCTTTGTCCCTGGCCTACCTGGCCGCGACGCTGAGCGCGGCCGTCGCCCCGCTCATCGTTCCGCGAGCGCGAGGGATCGGCGGCAGGGGCATGCCGCGGCGAGTGCGGTACGGCCTCGCCGGCGTCGCGCTCGCCGCGCCGCTGCTCCTCGCCTTCGGCACGCTGTTCGCGGCCGCGGACCCGCTCTTCGCGCGTTACACGAGCGATTTGGCGCGCGCCCTCGACGACGCGCTCCGGCACGGAGCCACGGCCCTCGTCGTCGCCTGGCTGACGGGCGGCCTGATCGCGGGGCTCGCTCTCGCCCGCGTCCCGGCGGACCTCGAGCTCGATCGCCCCCGAGCCTCGGTCGGCCACGCGATCGGGTTCGCGCTCCTTCTCGTGGCGCTCCTCTTCGCCGCGTTCCTCGCCGTTCAGGCCCGCGCGCTCATGGGCGGCCACGACTGGATCGAGACCCAGGTCGGGGTCAGCTACGCCGAGTACGCGCGACGGGGCTTCTTCCAGCTCCTCGCGGCCGCCGGGATCGCGCTCCCGGTGGTCCTCCTCGCGGACTGGGCGGTCGCGCCAGGCGACGGCCTCCGCCGGACGATGGTCGTCCTCTGCGCGGCGCTGGTCGTCATGGTCCTCGCCGTGCTGGCCTCGGCCGCGCGCCGGATGCTCCTCTACGTCGACGCCTACGGCCTGACCGAGCTCCGCCTCTACGCGTCGGCGGCGATGGCGTGGCTGGCGATCGGTTTCGTCGCGTTCGCGGCGGTCGCGATTCGCGGCTGGCGCGAGAGATTCGCCTGGCTGACGCTTTCGGCGGGAGGAGCGATCGTCCTCGCGCTGGGGATCCTGAACCCGGCGGCCGCGATCGTCCGCCACAACGCGGCCCGGGCGCAGTCGAGCGGCGCCGAGTTCGACGGAGGGTACGCGACCTCGCTCGGTCCCGACGCCGTGCCCGCGCTCCTCGACGTCCTGGCTTCGCTGCCGCCAGCGGCGCGATGCGGGGTCGCGCGCGATCTCCTGGATCGCGCGGCCGCGCCGGCCGAAGGCGACTGGCGGGCGTTCAATGTCTCCCGGACCCTCGCCCGCTCGTCGCTCGCCTCGTCGACGACGGCGCTCGAGGAAATCGCCTCGGGCTGCCCCTGATCACCGGCTTCGCCCGCTCGAGTAGAGCAGGACCGCCACGGCCGTCGCCAGATTGAGGCTCGAGACGCCCGCGCGCATGGGGATCGCGACGCGCCGGTCGGCGCGCGACAGGACCTCCGTGCCGAGCCCGTCGCGCTCGCTCCCGAACGCGAGCAGCGCCCGCGCGGGAAGCGGCCCCGAGAGCGGGTCGCCACCCGGATCGACCGCGAGGAGCGGGCGGTCGCTCGCGGGAAGCTCGTCCGCGCGGGCGACGGGGAGCGCGAACTGGAGGCCGGCCGCCCCGCGGACGGCCTCGGGCTCCCACGGGTCACGCCCTCCGACGGCGACGACGCCCGCCGCTCCGGCCGCCGCCGCCACACGGATCGCGGCGCCCAGGTTCCCGGCGTGCCGGGGCGCGACGAGCGCGATCGCGGGCTCCGGCCCCGGGCCCGAGAGCGCTTCCGCCGGGCTCGCGAGCCTGCGCCGAGCGATCGCCACGACGCCGCTGGCCGGCGGCCGCGGGACCATGCGCGCCAGCTCCTCCGACGTGACCGTCTCGCCGATCGCGGACGCGATCCGCGGGACGAGGTCCGGCGCCAGCGTCTCGCAGAGCCGGAGCACCCGCTCCGGCGACACCGCCGCGGCCTCCAGGACCTCGGCGCCGAAGCGAAGCGCATGCTTGAGCGCGTGGAAGCCCTCGAGGACCGCCAGCTCCGGATCGCGACGCGCGCGATGGAAGCGCTCGGCCCGTGTCCCAGTGCTCATCCGCGGACGTTAGCGGGGTCGGCGTGGGCCGTCATGCTCCGAAGCGACGCTGGCGAGGCCACGACCGAAGACCAGCGCCAGGCGCTCCGGCACTATCGATCCCTGTTCCACGCGCTCCTCGAGGGCGGGGGCGCGAACGTCGAGGAGATGGAGGAGGTTCACACCCGTTGAGCACGGTCGCTGAGGCGTTGCCCCGCGCTCCCGCGGGGCTAGCTTCGGCCCGATGCACGACGCGCTCCTCCGTTTGTATCTGGAGGCGCGGGGCGACCGTCCGGCCGCGGTCGTGGCGGTCGCCGGCGACGGGTCTCAACGCACGTACCATCGCCTGATCGCGGGCGACGGGTCGACGCTGATCGGAGCGTTCGGGCCCGACGCCGACGAGAACCGCGCGTTCCTGTCCTTTTCGCGCGCCTTTCGCGACATCGGACTTCCCGTGCCCGCGATCCACGCCGTCGACGAGACGGCGGGCGTATGGCTCGAGGAAGATCTCGGCGAGACCACGCTCTTCGGCGCTCTCGAAGAGGCCCGGCGGCGCGAGGGCGGCGCCTTCCCGGAAACGGTCCTGTCGATCTATCGCCGGGTGCTCGAGATCCTCCCGCGGTTCCAGGTCGAGGGCGACGCGGTCGTCGACTACGCTGTCGCGCACCCGCGCCCCGCGTTCGACCGGCAGTCGATCCTCTGGGACCTGAACTACTTCAAGTACCACTTCCTGAAGCTCGCGCACATTTCGTTCCACGAGGCGCGGCTCGAGCGCGACTTCGACAGCCTGGCGGAATTCCTGCTCGAGGCGCCCCGCGACTACTTCCTGTACCGCGACTTCCAATCGCGGAACGTGATGGTGCGGGACGGCCGGCCCTGGTTCATCGATTATCAGGGAGGCCGACGCGGGGCCCTGCAGTACGACGTCGCGTCGCTCCTCTACGACGCGAAAGCCGACCTTCCCGAAGACGTCCGGGGCGAGCTCCTCGCCGGGTACCTCGACGCGCTGGGAAGCCACCTCGAGGTCGACCGGGACGCGTTCCGCGCCCACTATCGCGGGTTTGTCCTCGTCCGGGTCATGCAGGCCCTCGGCGCCTACGGCTACCGCGGCTTCTTCGAGCGGAAGCCGCGCTTCCTGCAGAGCGTCCCGTACGCCGCGGCCAACATCCGGCGGCTGGTCGAAGAGGGGCTCCCGGTCGTCCTGCCCGAGCTCGAGCGCGCGTTCGCGCACATCGTCGACGACTGGGCGGCGCCGCCGCCGAGCGTGACCGAAGGCACCGGCCTGACCGTCCAGGTCGAGAGCTTCAGCTACCGCCGCGGATATCCCGAGGACGCCGGCGGACACGGCGGCGGGTTCGTCTTCGACTGCCGCGCGCTTCCGAATCCCGGGCGGCTCGAGGAGTATCGGACCGCGACCGGGCGCAGCGAATCCGTGGCGCGCTACCTCGAGGCCGAACCGGGGCTGGTCCCGTTCTGGGAGCACGTCCGCGCGCTCGTCGAGGCCCACGTCGAGGAGTATCGCGCGCGCGGGTTCACGAGCCTGTCGATCGCGTTCGGCTGCACGGGCGGCCAGCATCGCTCCGTCTACCTCGCCGAAAGGCTGGCGCGTCACATCGAGTCGAGCTTCGCGGACGTGCGGGTGCGGCTCAGCCATCGCGAGGAGCCCTACTGGCCCGCCGCCGAGGCCGACCGGCCGGCCGCGGCGAGTGCGACGTGGATGCCATGATCCTCGCGGCCGGGCGCGGGACGCGCCTCCGGCCGCTCACCGACGGGATGCCAAAGCCGCTCATCGAGGTCGGCGGAGAGTCGCTCCTCGAGCGGGTCGCCCGCCGGCTCGTCGCGGCGGGCGCGGATCGACTCATCGTCAACGCGCACGGGCACGCCGAGCGGATCGAGCGCCACCTCGCGGAGATGGGGCTCGGCGTCGAGGTCGTGATCTCGCGCGAGCTCGAGCGGCCGCTCGAGACGGGAGGCGGCGTCCTCCATGCGGCGGAACTGTTTCGGCGCGACGGGACTTTCCTGCTCCACAACGCCGACGTGATCACGGAGATCGACCTCGGCGCGCTCCTCGACGCGCATGGCCGGGGCGGCGCCCTCGCGACGCTCGCGGTCCACGAGCGGGAGACCTCGCGCTTCCTCCTCTTCGACGAGGAAGGCCTCTTCGGCAGGGAGAACGCGTCGGCGGGACGGACGGAATCGATCCGCGAGCCGCGGGGTGCCGTTCGGCGGCTCGCCTTCGCGGGGATCCACGCCATCGAGCCGCGCTTCCTCGACCTCGTGAGCGAGAGCGGAGTCTTCTCGATCCTCGAGCCCTATCTGCGCCTGTCCGCGGCCGGCGAGCGGATCCTCCCGCACGACGTCACCGGCGCGACGTGGCTCGAGATCGGCACGCCCGAGCGGCTCGCGGCCGCCCGACGGGCCCTCGCGGGCGGCGCCGGGTAGCCGGCGATGGATCTCTCCTGGCTCGAGGCGCTCGCGCTCCTCGGCGTCGGCGTCGTCTCCGGGGCGCTCAACGTCCTGGCCGGAGGAGGATCGTTCCTCTCGCTCCCCCTCCTCATCTTCCTCGGCCTGCCTCCGACGGTGGCGAACGGCACGAACCGGATCGCGATCCTCGTGCAGAACGCGGGCGCCGTCTGGCGCTTCCGCCGTCACGGGCTCCTGGACCGCTCATGGATCCCGCTCGCCGCGGCGCCCGCCATCGCCGGGGCGGCGCTCGGAACCTGGGGCGCGATCGAGATCGGGGACGAAGCCTTCCGGCGCGCGCTCGCGGTCCTCATGGTCGTCGTGACGCTGTGGATCCTGTGGGATCCGCTCGCGCGACGGGAGGCGGGGACGATCCGTCGGGGCGGGGCCGACGCCGCGTCCGCGGCGCCCCGAGCGGGTCTCGTCGCGGCCTTCTTCGTCGTGGGCCTCTACGGCGGCTTCGTCCAGGCCGGCATCGGGTTCCTGCTCGCGGCCGTCGCGATCTGGGCCGGTCTCGATCTCGTCCGGGGGAACGCGCTCAAGGTCCTCGTCGTCCTCCTCCTCACTCCGCTCAGCCTCGCGTTGTTCGCCTGGAGCGGGAAGGTCGACTGGGTCGTGGGCACGCCGCTCGCGGCCGGCCACCTGATCGGAGCCCTGGCCGGAGTCCGGCTCACGGTTCTCAAGGGACACGCGTGGATCAAGCGCGTCCTCGTCGTGGCCGTGATCGCGTTCGCGATCAAGCTCTGGGCCGCGCCCTGACGGACAGGGCATTGATCCCCGGCCTCGGGAGTCCCTAGAATGAACGGAAGACTTATCTCCGAGGAGCGATCGTGAGCCAGGATCCCGCGCAGGTCCCCGCGTTCGAGGATTACCCGCTGACGCGGGCCGAGTATCTCGGTGTCATGTCTCACTTCTATCGCGGCGAGATCGGCCGCGCCGACGCGTGGCGGGCGCGTCTCGACCCGACGACGAACTGGGCCGTCGTCACGGCCGGAGGCATGCTCTCGATCGCCTTCGCGGGACCGGACCACTCGCACATCACGCTGCTGCTCGCGATCGCCCTGGTCAGCGTCTTCCTCGGCTTCGAGGCCCGACGCTTCCGGTATTTCGACGTGTGGCGCTCGCGTGTCCGGATGCTCGAGGAGAACTTCTTCATTCCCATCATCCGCCGGAACCTCGTCAGTCCACGGGCGGACTGGCGGGAGTTCGTGGCGCAGGACCTCGATCATCCGAAGTTCAAGATCTCTTTCCTGGACGCGGTCGGAATCCGTCTCCGCTACAACTACATCTGGATCTATTTCGCGATCCTGATCGCCTGGCTCGCCAAGCTGTACATGGATCCGATCCCGGCCCTGCGCGTGAACGTGGTCTTCGAGCGGATGCGGGTCGGTCCGCTCGACGGGAAGTTCGTGCTGGCGACCGTCCTCGCCTTCTACGCGGCGGCAGTCTGGCTGGCCGTCCTCGGCGATCGCCGGCGAGGGATCACGGACGAGATCCACGGCATCGAGCGGGAGATGGATCACTGGAAGACCTGACGGTCCGCCTTCACCCGAGTTGATCGACCCCGTTCCGTCACCGGCCGCGGTGCGCTTCTCGGGCGTCCGGAAGGTCTTCGGGTCGACCGTCGCCGTCGATCGCGTGTCCTTCGACGTCCACGCGGGTGAGTTCTTCTCGATCCTCGGTCCGTCGGGCTGCGGCAAGACGACCACGCTGCGTCTCCTGGCGGGCTTCGAGCGCCCCGACGAGGGCGAGATCCTCCTCGGCGGAGAGCGGATCGACGGCCGCCCGCCGTGGGAGCGGCCGCTCGCGATGGTGTTTCAGAGCTACGCCCTGTTTCCGCATCTGTCGGTGGCCCGAAACGTGGCGTTCGGACTCGAGCGCAGGAAGCTCCCGCGGGAGGCGATCGCCGACCGGGTGCGGGCCGCGCTCGAGCTCGTCCGACTCGATCCCGCGACGTTCGCCGACCGATCCACCCGCCAGCTCTCGGGAGGCCAGAGACAACGCGTGGCGCTGGCGAGGGCCCTCGTCCTCGAGCCGCCCGTCCTGCTGCTCGACGAGCCGCTGGGCGCGCTCGACCGCAAGCTCCGCAAGGAGATGCAGGGCGAGCTCCGGTCGCTCAACCGCGAGCTGGGCATGACGTTCGTGTACGTCACGCACGATCAGGAGGAAGCGCTGACGATGTCGGACCGTGTGGCGGTCATGGCCGACGCGCGGATCGCGCAGATCGGCGCCCCGGTCGAGGTGTACGAACGGCCCCGGACCGCGTTCGTCGCGGGGTTCCTCGGCGAGGCGAACGTCTTCGATACCGAGGGCGGCCACCGCGTCGCGGTGCGGCCGGAGCGGATGGAGCTCCTTCGTCCCGGCGTCTCCGTATCGACCGCGCGGACGGCGCGGTCCGGCGAGGTCCTGGACCTCGTCTATCTCGGAGACCGGACCCACGCGGTCGTCCGCCTCGAATCGGGGGCCGACATCCGGGTGGCGATCGGGCGCGGGGGGGCGATCGGCGTCGAAGGCGCCCGCTGGAAGCGCGGGGATCGGGCGATCGTCGTCTGGCCGACCGCGGACGCGCATCCGCTGGAGGACGGGTGAGAGACGGGTCGAAGAGGAGCCCGAGAGCGAGGATCTTCGCCTGGCTCGCGCGCCGCGATCGCCTCCGCGCATGGGCTCTCCTCGCACCCGGAACATCCTGGCTCGTCGCGTTCTTCGTCATCCCGGTCGTCATCGTGGGGGGCTACAGCGTCATGGAGCGCGGACTCTACGGCGGCGTGGAGGCGGGCTTCACGCTGGAGCCCTACGGCCGGTTCTTCGATCCGCTCTATCTGACGATCCTCGCGCGGACTCTCTGGCTCGCGGCGCTCACGACGATCCTCTGCCTCGTCGTCGGATACCCGATGGCCTGGGCGATCGCCGCGGCGGGACGCTGGAAGCACGCGCTCCTGTTCCTCGTGGTCCTCCCGTTCTGGACCAGCTTTCTCGTGCGCACGTACGCGATCATGTTCCTCCTCCGCGACACGGGGCTCGTGAACTCCGTCCTCATGACCGCCGGAATGATCGACCGCCCGCTCACGCTCCTCTACACGCCGGGTGCGGTCCTCGCCGGGCTCGTGTACGGCTATCTGCCGTTCATGGTGCTGCCGGTCTACGCGTCCCTGGAGAAGCTCGATCCCGCGCTGCTCGAGGCCGCCGAGAGCCTGGGGGCGCGACCGTTCGCGCGCTTCGTCCGCGTGATCCTGCCCCTTTCCCTGCCGGGCGTCGTGGCCGGGAGCCTCCTCGTCTTCATCCCTTCGCTCGGCGCCTTCCTGACTCCCGATCTCCTCGGCGGGGCCAAGCAGGTGATGATCGGAAACCTGATTCAACAGCAGTTCGGGGCCGCCCGCGACTGGCCGTTCGGCTCGGCCGCGTCGTTCATCCTGATGGCGCTGGTGCTGGCGGTCGTCTACATGTTCCTGCGCCGGGGGGCGGCGCTGCCCGAGGAGGTGTAGGGTGCGCCGAACGCCCTGGTGGATCGCGGGCATCGCGGGCGCCTCGCTGTTCCTGCTCCACATGCCCGTGCTCGTCCTGATGGCGTTCTCGTTCAACCGCTCCCGGTTCTCGATGGGGTGGAGCGGCTTCACGCTCGAGTGGTACGGTCGGCTGCTCGAGCGCGGCGACATTCTCGACGCCCTTCGCGCGAGCCTGATCGTCGCCCTCGCGTCGACCGCGCTGGCCGCCGTCTTCGGCACCCTGATCGCGCTGGCGCTCGCGCGACACGTGTTCCCCGGGCGGCGGATCTATCAGGGACTTCTCTACCTTCCGGTCGTCACCCCCGAGATCGTGGTCGGCATCTCGCTCCTCGTCCTCTTCGCCACTGCGGGCGTGCGTCTCGGCCTCGGCACGATCACGATCGCGCACGTGGCGTTCAACATCTCGTTCGTAGCCGTCGTCGTGCTGGCCCGCCTCCACGGGATCGGGCTCGACCTGGAAGAGGCCGCGATGGATCTGGGGGCCGACCCCCTGACCACGTTCTTCCGCGTCACGCTGCCGCAGATCCTGCCCGGCGTGGTCGCAGGTGCGCTGCTCGCTTTCACGATGTCGTTCGACGATTTCGTCATCACGTTCTTCGTCGCCGGCGTGGGGTCCACGACCCTGCCGCTCCTCGTCTACGGCATGGTGCGACGCGGCGTCGAACCGACGATCAACGCGATCAGCACGATCGTGCTGATCGTGACCACGACCGCTATCCTGATCGCCTACCGGCTGCGGGAGAAGGAGGGCGCGTGAGCGGGTTGCGGGAGATCGAGCGGCTGATCGCCGCGCTCGAATCAGGCGACATCGGACGGCGCGAGTTCCTGCGCCGGGCGACGGCGCTGGGCCTGGGCGCCGTCACGGCGGGGCTCCTGGTCCAGGCCTGCGGCGGTGGAAGCGAGGAAGTTCCCGCGCGCGTCTCCGGCGACGGAGGCGACGTCCCCGACGCGATCGAGGACCGGCTCGCGATCTACAACTGGTCCGACTACGTGGCGGAGGACACGATCCCCGGGTTCGAGGAGGAGTACGGGGTCGAGGTCACGTACGACACCTACGAGTCGAACGAGGAGATGCTGGCAAGGCTCCAGGCCGGAGCGACCGGCTACGACGTCGTGTTCCCTACGGGCTACGTCATCGAGGCGATGATCGCGAGTGGGTTGCTCGCGCCGATCCGCCGCGATCTCCTGTCGAACTGGGGAAACCTCTCGCCGATCTTCCTCGACCCGCCCTTCGATCCCGGCAACGCGCACTCGGTTCCCTATCTGTGGGGCGTGACCGGGATCGCGTGGCGCTCCGACCGCGTCGACGCGCCCCCGGATTCCTGGGGCGTGTTCCAGGATTCCCGCTGGGATCGAAAGATGACCATGCTGGACGACTCGCGCGACGTCATCGCTGCGTTTCTCAAGCTGAACGGGTTTTCGCTCAACTCGGTCGTACCGGACCAGCTCGAGGCGGCGAAGGAAGATGCGGTCGAGGCGGCCCGACACATCCGCGCGTTCGTGTCCGCTCCGGTCAAGGGGCAGCTGATCTCCGGCGACGTGTGGATCGCGCAGCTATGGGACGGGGACACCCGCCAGGCCGCGGCGGAGGAGGCCGCGATCGCGTTCGTTCTGCCGCGCGAGGGCTCGCCGATCTACGCCGACGCGATGGTGATCCCCGTCTCCGCTCCGCACAAGCGCGCCGCGCACGCGTTCATGGACTACGTCCTGCGACCTGACGTCGGCGCCGCGATCTCCGACGCCACGGGCTACGGCACCGCGAACGCGGCGGCGAAGCCCCGGGAGCCGAAACCGTACCCATCGGGCGCCGAGCTCGCGCGACTGGAATTCCTGCGCGACCTGGGCGAAGGCACGCGGCTCTGGGATCGGATCTGGACCGAGATCAAATCGGCCTAGAGCCGGCGACCTCTTCCCCTATCCGATGAGCTCGATTCACGCTCTCCCGACACCCGCGCTCCTCGTCGATCTCGACGTCCTGGAGCGGAATCTCGCCGGCATGCAGGTGCGCTGCGACGAGCTCGGCGTCGCGCTCCGACCGCACGTCAAGACCCACAAGTGCGTGGAGATCGGCCGCCTGCAACGCGCCCTCGGAGCGCGCGGGATCACGGTGGCGACGCTGGAGGAGGCGCGCGCCTTCGCCGACGCCGGCTTCGAGGACATCACCTGGGCGTTCCCGGCGATCGTCGGCCGACTGGGAGAAGCGCGCGAGATCGCCGAGCGAGTCGCCCTCGGCCTCCTCGTCGACTCCGGCCCCGCGGTCGACGCCCTCGAGCGCGACGGATTCCCGCACCGCGTCTGGCTCGAGGTCGACAGCGGCGACCACCGCTCCGGAGTGGACCCGGAATCCGGCGAAGCGCTCGCCCTCGCCCGGGCGCTCGCGGATTCCCGCAGTCTTCGCTTCGAGGGGATCCTCACGCACGCCGGTCATTCGTACCGCGCCGCCGACGACGACGAGCGCCTGTCGATCGCGCGCGGAGAGCGGGACGTCATGGTCCGGCTCGCCGATCGATTGCGGAGCGACGGGATCGAGGCGCGGAGCGTCAGCGTGGGATCGACGCCGGGCATGACGATCGTCGACCATCTGCGCGGCGTTTCCGAAGCCCGCCCCGGAAACTACGCGTACTTCGACGCCACGCAGGTGGCGCTGGGCGCCTGCGATGCGCGGGACTGCGCCCTGACCGTTCAGGCGAGCGTGGTGTCTACGGGCCGCGACCACGCGGTCGTCGACGCCGGCGCTCTCGCGCTGTCCAAGGACCTGGGACGCGGGGACGGGCCGTCGTCGATGGGTCGCCTGTACGCGGACTACGGAGCGGGGGTCCTGCGCGAGGACGCCCGGCTGACGGAACTCAGTCAGGAGCACGGGGTCGTCAGCGCGCCTCTGGCGGTCGGCGGACGCGTCCGCATCCTCCCGAACCACTCGTGTCTGACCAACGCGTGCTTCGATCGCGTGCACGCCGTCCGGGGCGAAGACGTGGTCGACGTCTGGCGTGTGCGGCGCGAGCGTTGATCGCGCGCGTCTGACCGCGGCGGCTGCCGCGTCTAGCCCTTCTTCATCTCGGACGGATCGTGGAACACGGCCTCGATGTTGTTCCCGTCGGGGTCGAAGACGAAGGCCCCATAGTAGCCCGGGTGGTAATCGGGGCGAAGCCCGGGGGCGCCGTTGTCCTTCCCGCCCGCTGCGAGCGCCGCCGCGTGGAACGCGTCGACGGCGCCCCGGTCGGATGCGCTGAACGCCAGGTGGATCGGGCTCGACGTCTCGCCCGACGAGAACCAGAAATCGGGCTTTCCACCGATCCCCATTCCCACGACCTGCCCGTCCTCGAACTCCATCAGGACCGTGTAGCCCAGCGGAGCGAGCGTCTTCTCGTAGAAGCGTCGGCTCGCCGCCTGATCCGATGTCTTGACGCTCACGTGGTCGATCATGATTCGCCTCCGTCTTGGATTGAGTCCATCCATCGGACCGGATCTCCGAGGGCGATCGTGCCGCCCGTCGTGACCGCTCCCCAGCCTCCCCCGCCCCAACGCTCGTAGAGAGCTTGCCGCAATCCGGGCTGGGACTCGTCCATCAGATTGCAGGGCTTGGTCTCGCCGTCGATCCGGATGCGACAGGCTCCGACGGCGAGGATCTTTCCCCGGCTCTCGGCGAGATCCACCCCCCGCACGAAGAGGTTCGCTCTCCGGGCCGAGGGATCGAGCGTCGCCCGCAGAGCCGCCAGGCGGCGCTCCCACTCGTCGGCGTCGAGAATCGTCACCTGACGCCTGCCCCCGAAGTCCGCGTTTCCTACAATGCCCCGGCCGGCTACGAGCTCGGCGGCCGCGACGGAATCCATCGGTCCGAGGCGCACGCGCTTGAGCCAGATCGCCTCGAGGCGCCCGCTCGCCGGTCCCGTGTCGCCGATCAACCTTCTCGCTCAGCTCGACTCGAGCTCGTGGACCGCGACGTCGCCGGCCCGCGGGCGCTCATCGACGCGGCGGATCCAATCGGCGAGTCTGGGATGCCGGTCGGTCCCGAGCCAGCGCGCGAGCACCCGATGGAACAGGTGACGATCGTCGGCGTCGATCCCCAGCGCGTACTGCAGGAAAGGGAACGCGATGCAGTCGGCGGCCGTGAAGTCGTCGCCGAACAGATTCTCCCGGCCGTGGAGCAGACGCTCGAAGCGGTCGAGCGAGGCGGTCATGGATTGGCCCCAGCCCAGGATCCGCTTCTCGTCCGGCTCGGGCTTCGACATCTCGTCGGCGATCAGGTTCGGAGGGCGTTTCCAGACGCGGTTGAACCAGTCGATGAAGATGTCGATCTCGGCCCGGCGTGCCGGGTCCGCCGGCCACAGCGGAGGCTCGGGGTGCCGGTTCTCGAGATGCTCGATGACGACCGGCGAGTCGAATACGACCGTCCCGTCGTCGTCGACGAGAACGGGAACGAGCTCCTGACCGCTGACGTCGCGGACGCGCGACCGGTCCCGGGGATCGATCACCGAGACTTCGACAGGCAGGCCCTTGTACCCGAGCGCGAGCGTGACGCGCTCGACGTTGAGCGACCGGGGGATGGCGAACAGATGCATGGGCGACGCAGTATCGCCGCGATCGCCGCTCCCGGCCAGACCGGCGCCGCTGCGCGCCCCGACGTGATAGATTGCGGGCGCGCCCACGACCGCGGAATCGAATCGAGGAGGTGAGCGATGCGGATCCTGGTGATCGGCGGCACGGGCAAGGTCGGGAGTGCGCTCGTCGACGCGCTCGCGAGCGAAGACGTCGACGTGCGGGTCATGAGTCGCACCCCTCGCGCCGGCACGGCCTCCGTCCGGGTCGAATCCGTGGCGGCGGATCTGAATCGTCCCGCGAGCCTGGCGCCGGCGTTCGTCGGCGTGGATCGCTGTTACCTCCTGACCCCCCTCTCCCAGAACGAGGTGGAGCTGGGCGTCAATGCGGTGGAAGCCGCACGCGCGGCCGGCATCGAGCGCCTCGTGTTCCAGTCGGTCTCCCATGCGGGCGATTACCCGATGATTCCGCACTTCGCGAGCAAGGTCCGGATCCTCGACCGGATCCGCGAATCCGGCCTGTCCTGGGCCGTGATCCTGCCCGCCAGCTTCTACCAGAACGACGTCGTTCTGCGCGACCTGATCCTGGGGCCCGGGATCTACCCGAATCCGATCGGAGGCGGCGGCGTCAACCGGGTCGACGTGCGGGACATCGCCGTCCTGGCCGCGAAGGCGCTCCTCGAGCCGGGCTTCGAGTCGCGGGAGATCCCGGCGGTCGGGCCGCAGGAATGGACCGGCGACTCGATCGCGGCGATCTACTCCGAGATTCTCGGCCGCAAGGTGCGGTACATGGGAGACGACCTCGATGCGTGGGCCGCCAACGCGCGTGACTTCATCCCCGAATGGCTGGTCCACGACCTGAGGCTGATGTTCGCCCAGTTCCAGAAGGAGGGCCTGGCCGCGTCGGCGGACGAGCTCGCGGAGACCCGCTCGCTGCTGGGCCGCGAGCCGCGCGGGTTCCGGGAGTTCGCCGCCGAGCTCGTGACCCGGTCGGCGAACTAGGCCTCCGGTCCGGCGCGGACGGCGCTCCGCGCCGATGAACCCCCCCGTCACGAGCCTGCGCGCCGAAGTCCGGGCGCTTCCCCGCGGCGCCTGGATCCTGTTCGCGGAAACGCTCGTGAACCGGCTGGGGACGTTCGTCCTCGTCTTCCTCGTCCTGTGGCTGACACAGATCGGCTGGTCCGCCGCGATGTCCGGTGTCGCGGTCAGCGTCTACGGCCTGGGCGGGCTGGCGGCGTCCCTGGCCGGCGGCTGGCTCGCCGATCGCTTCGGGCGCCGCCGCACGATCGCGCTTTCGATGTTCTCGTCCGCCGCGGTCCTGCTGGCTCTGCCGCACGCGCGCGAAACCGTTCCCGTGCTGACCCTGGCCTGCCTCGCGGGGCTCACGGCGGAGCTCTACCGGCCGGCGGCGAGCGGGCTCCTCAGCGACCTCGTCCCCGTCGGTCATCGGGTTCCGGGGTTCGCGATCTATCGTCTGGCCATCAACCTGGGGCACGCGATCGGGCCCGCGATCGGCGGGTTCGTCGCCGAGCGCTCGTTCCTGTGGGTCTTCACGGCCGACGCCGCGACGTCGATCGTGGCCGGTATCGTGGCCCTGACCCTGCTTCCCGAGGGACGGCGGAGCGCGCGCGATGAGGATCCGGTCGGCGGTTTCCGCGGATCGCTCGCCGCGGACCGGCCGTTCCTCGTTTTCCTCGCCGCGAACGTCCTCGTCACGCTCGTCGCCTTCCAGAGCGCGGCCAGCCTCCCGCTCGAGATCCGCGCGAGCGGCCTGTCCAGCGCTCACTACGGCGTCCTGATGTCGCTCAACGGAGCCCTCGTCGTCCTGTTCGAGCTGCCGCTGGTGGGCTTCACCCGCCGACTTCCGCCGCGACCCGTCATGGCCGTGGGGATCGCGCTCACCGGCGTCGGGTTCGGCCTCGTGGAATGGGCCGACACGTTCGCGCTCTTCGCCCTGACCGTCTGCGTCTGGACGCTGGGCGAGATCGCGTTCTCGCCCGTCGCCTCCGCGTACGTCGGCGACGTCGCGCCCGACGCCTTGCGCGGGCGTTACTACGGCGCCTACATGCTGACGCATTCGCTCGGGGTCGTGCTGGGTCCGGGACTCGGGACCGCGCTCTATGCGGTCAGTCCTCGGGCTCTCTGGGCTGCGTGCGCGGTCCTCGGGGCGCTCGGCGCGCTCCTCGTTCTGGTCTCCCCCCGCCCCCCGAGGCGATGAGCGGCCGATGTCATCGGATACGGAAGATCCTCACCATGAGGGCGCGTCGGTGACGACGTGCGGCGCGACGGCGTGAAGCCCGACACACCATCAGCCCGGCGTATCGAGGCGGCGTTGAAAGGTCTCGTAGAAACGCCCCACGTGGAGCCCGTCGACGAGCGCGTGATGGACCTCCACCGACACCGGCATGAGCCGCCGCTCGCCGACCTCGCGGTGCTTCCCGAAGACGATCTTGGGGACCGCGTCTTCGGTGCCCCATCGCCTGGCGTGAGAGAAGCTCGTGAACGGCACCCAGGGGATGACGGAGTAGTGGATCAGGTCGTCGCGGTCGTCCTGGGGATCGAGCGGGCCTGATTCCGACCGCACGCGCTCGATGACTTCCCCGACGTGCCCGATGAACCGGTGCATGTCCGGCGCATACTCATAGTAGGCGAACCGGAAGGTGCCGTCCGGCAGGAGGACGGTGGAGCCGCCGTGGATCAGCGGGTGGACGACGACCTCCGGACCCCGGATCCGGTAGCGGAGCTCTTCGATCTCGTTGGCCGCCGCCAGCGAGCACCAGAGCGAGGCCCCGAAGAAGGACCGACCCGGCTCCTTCCCGCACCATGCGTGGAGCGCCGTGACATCCACGTCGGCGCACAGGTTGAACCAGGGGTTGTCGTAGGCGCGAAAGAGCTCGTAGTGCTGGCGCCGGGGCCAGGCGTCCAGGTCGAGCCGGATCATCGGCGGCGCCTCTTCTGCGCCGCGGACGGCTGTCGCCGCCTCTTCCGCGCACGATCCGCGACCTCGAGCGCCTCTCGGACCCACGAGGCCAGCTCGTCGGCGTCCTCGATGACCTCCGGCGGGACCTGCCAGTAGCCGTTCATCGGCGTCCCCATGGGGTCGAAGGGCTTCATGCGGCGCTCGACGTACCGGGGCCGCGTCGCGTCGTCGACCTTGAAGTACACGACGTCGTCGTCGACGACCCCGAAGAACCGCTCGCCGGAGTAGAGGCCCAGCCCGCCGAACATGGGACGCGAGCGGACCGGCGCGATCCGGCCGATCTGGTCCTCGACGAACGTCCGAAACTCCGGACTCACCGCCATCGGCTATCTCCCGCCGGCTAGTTGGAGCGCCGGCCGACTCAGCACCCGCGCGTGAACCACCAGACCCAGGGGCCGATCTCCTCGTCGCGCCATCGGATCCACCCCGCTTCGAAGATACCGCGGTTGGGGGGAGGCTCCGCGCAGTAGACCGGTGGGCTGCTCACGCGGACGCGCATCCAGTCGCCCCGGATCTCGAGCGGGTGGAGCTCGGTTCCCTCGTAGCCCGGAAGCCAGAAGGAGCGGCGATACCCGGTCCCCGGACCCGCACGCAGCGCATGACGTTCCCGCGTGCGGAAGAACAGGGGCCCGGCGTTCTCTCCCGAGAATCTCGCTTCCCAGGACTCGTAGGCGATGGGCGGATCCGACGCCGCGAGATGACACGTCGACGCCCACCCGATCCCACCCGGCCCGGGCGCGAACCGGAACCGGACCCAGCCCCCTTCGCGCGCTTCCTCGACGATCCAGCTCGCCACCTCGTAGCCGGTCTCCACCATCGTCTCCGTCGTGAGCGGAGCCGCGCGGCCGGGGTCGACGTTCGGCACCCACCAGCCATCGGCGATCCACCCCGAAACCTCGCCGCCCGGATCCGCAAAGACCGGCACCTCCACCCGCCGAAGCCAGTCGGTATCGGCGGGGGAGCCGGCGTCGAGCTCGGCTCGGAGGTGGCCGATCCCGAGATCATGGGTGGAGTCGAGGCCGCGCAAGGGCTCGTATGCGGGAGAGCGTGCTTCCCCGGCGGGGAGACCCTGCGCAACCGGGATCGGGATCCCACGCGGGGCGCAGGGATCGGGCACGACCGAATCGGGCTGCTCCTGCGCGCCCGCCACCGCGACTGTCGACATCGCGAAGGAGAGGAGGAGAGCCGACAGCCTGATCGGGATTACCTGCGCCGCACTTCGACGCGGCGATTGAGTGCCCGCCCGTCGGCGGTGTCGTTCGAGGCTACGGGCTCCGCTTCGCCCTTCCCCACGGCACATGTCCACGACGAGCTCCGGATTCGACTGGAGGGCGTCCTGGAGCCCTACTCCGTCTCGGCCGTCACCGCCACCTCCGGCTCGTCCTCCGCCGAATCGACGGCGCCGGCGGGCTTCACGATCCCCATCGCGACCTTGAGCTGGGACTCGATCTCCTCGGCGATGTCGGGGTTGTCCTTGAGGAACTGCTTGGCGTTCTCGCGACCCTGCCCGAGCCGGGTGTCGCCGTAGCTGTACCAGGCGCCCGACTTCTCGACCACGCGGGCGTCGACGCCGAGGTCGACGAGCAGACCCTCGCGGCTGATCCCCGAACCGTACACGACGTCGAACTCCGCCATCTTGAACGGCGGAGCGACCTTGTTCTTGACGACCTTCACCCGGCAGCGGTTCCCGACCACCTCGTCGCCCTCCTTGATCGCGCCGACGCGCCGGATGTCGAGCCGGACCGACGAGTAGAACTTGAGCGCGCGGCCGCCCGGCTGGGTCTCGGGGTTCCCGAACATGACCCCGATCTTCTCGCGGATCTGGTTGATGAACACGACCGCGCACTGCGAGCGGTTGATCGCGCCCGCGAGCTTCCGGAGCGCCTGGCTCATGAGCCGCGCCTGGAGCCCGACGTGGCTGTCGCCCATCTCGCCCTCGATCTCGGCCTTGGGGACGAGCGCGGCCACCGAGTCGACGACCACGACCGAGACCGCGTTCGAGCGCACCAGCACCTCGGCGATCTCGAGCGCCTGCTCGCCGGTGTCGGGCTGCGACACCAGCAGGTTGTCGATGTCGACCCCGAGCTTGCGCGCGTAGTCGGCGTCGAGCGCGTGCTCGGCGTCGATGAAGGCGGCGATCCCGCCCTGCCGCTGCGCGTTCGCGATGACGTGGAGGGCGAGCGTCGTCTTGCCCGAAGACTCGGGCCCGTAGATCTCGGTCACGCGACCCTTGGGGATCCCCCCGACCCCGATGGCGGCGTCCAGGTTGAAGGCCCCGGTCGGGATCGCGTCCACCTGCATCCTCATGCCCGTCCCGAGGCGCATGATCGCCCCCTTGCCGTACTGCCGCTCGATCTGGGTGATCGCCAGACCCAGCGCCTTCTCCTGGTCCTTGCTCATCTCCGCCATCCTTCGCGCTCCTTCGCCCCCGCGCGCCGCGGGGTCTCGATTCCCGGTGACCGGCCGACGGCCGGCGCCTCCTCGATTTCGGGTTTCTTTCGGTCTCACTCTAGCATGCCCCGCGGACAGGATCAAGCCCCCCGCGACCGCTCAGCGGATCGTGTCGGGAGCCGTCCCGGCCAGGGTGTCGACGTGGGCGCCGACCGAGTCGATCGCCGCCTGGCTCAGGGTCAGCCGAAGCATCTGGACCGCGGGGCTCAGCCGCTCCGCGAGATCGATCTTCCACCCGTCCTCCTCGCGCACGAGCGGGACCTCGTTGGGGTCCCCCTCGACCGTGACGACGACGGTCGCCGAGTCGCCATGGAGCGTCGACCCTTCGACGTTGCCGCCACAGAACGCCCGGCACCAATCCTCGATCGTGATCGCCGGCTGACCGCTCCGCGGCTCCGCCTCGCGGCTCAGGCTCTCGATCTCGGCGACGAGCTGTCTCGTCTCGGCCGTGAACGACTCCGCCGTCGCCGCGCTGTCTCCGGCCGCGACGGCGTCGAGGAAGCTCCGCACCGCGCCCTCCGGGCTCGACCGCGGGCCCCCCTCGCATGCGCCAAGCAAGAAGAGAGCCAGCGCAATCCGTTTGCCGATCATCCACGCCTCCTTCGGCACACGGTCAGTATGGCTCCGCTTCCACGGATGCACCAGTTCCCTGTCGGCGGTTTGGAAGCGGGAGCGAGCGGACTATATTTCGCGCCCCACCCCCCGGGCGGGCACGGCCAGGAATCTGCAGCGTGGAGTAGAAACGATGGCGGACACCGACCAACCGGACCGGCGCTTCCCCGAAGCGGAGGGCTATGTCGAAGGGCTCCTCCGGGCCCTCGGCGAGGACCCGAAACGGGAAGGCCTGCAGCGGACGCCGGAGCGGGTCGTGCGAGCGCTCCGATTCCTCACCGAAGGATATCGTCGGGATATCGACGCCTTGTTCAACGACGCCTTCTTCACCGAACCGTACGACGAAATGGTGGTGGTGCGGGATATCGAGCTGTACAGCCTCTGCGAACATCACCTCCTCCCGTTCGTGGGCCGGGCCCACGTCGCCTATATCCCGAACAACCGGATCGTCGGGCTGTCGAAGATCCCCCGACTCGTCGATCTCTTCGCGCGCCGGCTCCAGGTGCAGGAGCGCATGACTCAGCAGATCGCCGAGACGATGATGGAGAAGCTGGACCCCGTCGGCGTCGGCGTCGTGATCGAGGCGCGCCACCTCTGCATGGTGATGCGCGGCGTGGAGAAGCAGCACTCCACGATGACGACCAGCCACATGCTGGGCGCCTTCCGCAGCGACCCTTCGACGCGCCTCGAGTTCATGAACCTGATCGGGCCGCGGCCGAACACGGGCGGGATCGGCTGGTGAGCAGCGTCGGGCGGGCCATCCGGCCGCTCGTCGCCGTACTCTGCGTCCTTCCTCCGGTCGAGCTTCCGGGAGCTCGGTCTCCGCTCGACCTCGCGGGGGCACCGGCCGACACCACGCTGCAGTCGCTCCAGGCCGAGATCGCGGCGCTGGCGGCGGAGTTCGACGGCGACGTCGGGATCGCGGCGATCCACCTCGAGTCGGGCCGCGGGGTGGCTACGCGAGGCGACGAGCCCTTCTTCCTCGCCAGCGTCTACAAGCTCCCGATCGCCGTCGCCGTCCTGCGGCGGGTCGACGCGGGGACGGTGGCGCTCGGGGACACGATCCGGCTCGAGCCCTGGGACTTCCGGATCGGGCGCTCGACCCTCGCGCCGAACGAGCCGGACGGCGGCGGCCGCTACACGGTGGCCCGGCTCCTGGAGTCGCAGGTCCGGGACAGCGACAACTCGGCCAGCGATGCTCTCCTCAGGCTCGCGGGCGGCCCGCGCGCGGTCACCGGCACGCTGCGCGCGCTCGGCCTCGACGGGATCCGGATCGACCGCGGCGAAGGCGAGACCCTGCTCGAGTTCTACGGGATCGGCGACTCCTTCCCCGAGACCGAGCGCACGCCGGATCGCCTCTCGGCGCGGCTGCGGCTCTCCGACCCGGAGGCCCGGGCGCTCGCCGTCGCGCGCTTCGCCCGCCATCCCGAGGATTCGGGCACCGCGCTCGCGCTGGCCGAGCTCCTGGACCGACTCTGGCGGGGTGAGCTCCTCTCGCCCGCCGGAACGGAGCTCCTCCTCGGGCACCTGCGGAACGGCTGGCTCGATACCCGCATCCCCGCCGGCCTTCCCACGGGGACGCCGGTCTGGCACAAGACGGGGACCTACGGCGAGGCGGCGACCCACGACGCCGGGATCATCGAGCTCCCGGACGGCACGCACCTGATCGTCGTGGCCCTCACCCGCCAGCCGCGTCGCGACACGGAGGCCGCGGAGCGGACGATCGCGGCCGTCACCCGCGCCGCCTGGGCCTTCTGGGCGGCTCCAACCTTTCGGGTCGAAGGACGATCCGATTCTCCTGAATAACCGACTCGACGTCCGCCCCCTTTCCCGGAGGCTCCGGTGCTTCCCCGACGTCTTTCCTTCCGTTCATGGGTCTTCGCGTCCGCTCTCGCGCTGGCGGGATTCACGCCGGCCGGCGCCGCGCAGGATCCTGGAGCCACGAGCCGCGGCGTCCCCCATCTGACGCCCGCGCAATGGCTCGAGGATCTGGACACGCTCGCCACGCGTCTCCCCGCGGTCCATCGGAGCGCGTTCCACACCATCTCCGAAGAGGATTTCCGGCGTGAGGTCGACGACCTGGCGCGGCGGATCCCCGGTCTCGCGGATCACGAGGTCATCGTCGAGATGGCCCGGGTCGTCGCCTCGATCGGCGACGGACACACGGCACTTCGACTCACCGACTTCCAGCGCAACGGCTTCCGGCGTTACCCGATCGTCCTCTACGACTTCGCCGACGGGCTCCATCTGGTGGCCGCGCCGAGAGCGCGCGCCGGCGCCGTCGGCGGACGCCTGGTCCGCATCGGGAACACCGACGTCGAGGAGGCGATCCGGCGAGTCGATCCGCTGATCTCCCGCGACAACGAGATGGGACTCCGGCGCATGGCCCCTCTCTTCCTGCGGGTCCCAGAGGTCCTGGACGCGCTGGGCATCGTCGATGACATGGAGCACGCCACGTTCGTCGTCGAGAAGGACGGCGAGGAGATCGCGGTCGACGTCGGCCCCGTGCCTGCGAATCGGATGTCGGACAACGCGGCCCTCCTGTTGCGTGCCGAACCACCCGCCCTCGGGGACGTCGACCTGGTCACGATGCGGGAGCCGGGGGCGCCCCTGCCGCTGTATCTGCGCCACCCCGATCGGACCCACTGGCTCGAGTGGCTGCCGGAGAGCGGGACCCTGTACGCGCAATCCAACATCATCTCGAACGACGGGCCCGAGACGATGGCCGACTTCTATGCCCGGGTCTTCGCGGCGACCGATTCGCTGCCCCTCGAGCGACTGGTGATCGATCTGCGGAACAACGACGGGGGAAACAACACGCTGAACGCGCCGGTCTTCCTCGGGATCGTCCGACGGCCCGCGATCGACCGCGAGGACCGGCTGTTCGTCGTCATCGGCCGCACGACGTTCTCGGCGGCCTCCCATCTGGTCACGTACCTTGAGCGCTTCACGAACGCCACCTTCGTCGGGGAGCCGACCGGCGGGAGCCCGAACCACTTCGGGGATGCGCGTCCGATCGACCTGCCGAACAGCGGTCTGCGGGTCGGGGCGAGCACGATCTACTGGCAGAACTCGCTTCCCGTCCCCTTCGAGGAGCGCGACTGGACGGCTCCCGGGATCGCCGCCCGGCTGACCGCCGCCGACTGGGCGCGGGGATTCGATCCGGCGCTCGAGGCGATCCTCGCCCATCGCTCCGAGGAGCCGCTGACGGATCGGCTCGCCCGCGCCGGAGAGGACGGCGGGCCCGAGGCCGCGCTGGCCGCGTTCGAGACCTGGAAGGACGATCCCACCCACGCCTACGCGGAGGTGGAGCGCGAGCTCAACAGCGCCGGGTACCGGCTGATGGACGAGGAACGGCTCGACGCGGCGGTGGCCGTCCTGTACGTGAACGCGCGGGTTTATCCCGAATCGGTCAACGTCTGGGACAGCCTCGGCGACGCGTACCAGGCGGCGGGACGTCGAGCGGAGGCGATCGAGGCGTACGAGCGGGCGGCCGCCATGGACCCGAACGGCTCGCTCGGCGCGAGCGCCGCGCGGAAGGCTGAGGAACTCCGGCGTGAGTCCTGAAAAGGGCCGCGCCTGAACGGCTGCGTCCGAGCGGTTCGGGGTTTCGGACCGCGCGCCTCAGTCGGGCAGGCCCTCCGGATATTGCGGGAGATCGTCGGCGATCTCGTGCCACGCGGCCTTGGAGGCGACGAACGTGTGGACCTGCGGCCGGATACCGGGGTCCCCGTCGACGGTTCCCAGGCGGATCGAGACCTCCGGCCCCCCCGGCCATGAGCCTCCGAAGAGGCTCGACCCACACACTTCGCAGAACACCTTGACCGCCGCCTCGGGCGCCGGCCGGTAGACGACCAGGCGGTCGGCGCCCGAGAGGAGCCGGAAGTCCTCGCGCCGCACGCGTCCCTGCGTGCCGGCCGCCGCGCCGCTGTGCTTGCGGCAGCGCGAGCAGTGGCAGTGTCCCGCGCGCAGGAACGGACCGGTCACCGCGTAGCGGACCGCTCCGCAGAGACACCCGCCGCTCAAGGGTTGGTCCGGTGAGGGAGGCCGGCCGGCCATGTCCCGAATCTGCGTGCATCCGACGCGGCGCGAAAGCCGGGCCGGCCGGCGCCGCCCCGGACGCGGGGCCGCCCTTTTCAATGCCCCGTCGACGGCCTAGGATGTGAGGCCTTGAACCTCTCCCTCGAACGCTTCTCATTCGGGCGGTCGCTGACGATCGCGACCCTCGCGGCCCTGGCGGCCGGCGTGATCGCCGGGAGCTTCTTCCCCGCCGCCGCGGATGGGCGGTGGGGCGGTTTCGCCAGCGTGGTCGAGACGCTCGGCGCGGCCTGGGTGCGCGGTCTCCGCATGGCCATTCTCCCGCTCGTCGTCTCGCTCCTCGTGGTCGCGATCCTCGGCTCCCGCGAGCGAATGAGCGTCGCCCGGACGGGAGGCGCAGCGGTCGGCATCTTCTTCGCCGCGTACGTGGCGCTCGCGCTTCTTACACTGGCCGTCTTTCCACCGCTCATCCGCGCCTTGGGCGTCGCACGCGGCGCGATGGCGACGCTGCGCCTGAACGCCTCGGCCCCGCCTGCGGCAGGGGAATCCATGGGCGCCGGATTCAGCGACCAGATCCTCCAGATCATCCCCACGAATCCGTTCGCCGCGGCCGCGGAGGAAAACATCCTCCAGCTCGTCGTGTTCACGATCGTGTTCGCGGTGGCCGCGAGCCGCCTGGAGCTCGCCAAGCGTGAAGCAGTGCTCTCCGTCTTCACTCCTGTCGCCGACGCGATGCTCGTCGTCGTCTCGTGGCTCATCCGGGTGAGTCCGGTCGCCGTGTTCGCGCTCGCGTTCGTCGCCGCTCGGGAGATCGGGCTCGGCGCCGCCCAGATCCTGATCGCCTTCGCGATCATGACCTCGGCGGTGATGGTCGTGGCGATCCTCGGACTCACCCTGACCGCGGGGACCCTGGGTAAGGTGGGAACCGCCCGCTTCGTCCGAGCGGCGTGGCCGGGGCAGGTCGTGGCGTTGACCACGCGTTCTTCGCTGGCGTCCGTGCCGGCTCTGGTGCAGGGCGCGAAGGCCCGGCTCGGCCTGCCCGACCGTTTGATCGGCTTCGGGATCCCGTTCGCGGCTTCGACGTTCAAGCCGAGTCGCCTCGTCTCCACGCCCGGGAAGCTCCTCTTCCTCTCGTGGATCTTCAACGTTCCCATCGACGTGTTCGGATACGCGTTCTTCGTCGGCTACGCGATGCTGCTCGCCGTGACGACCGTCGGCATTCCCAACCAGCACGCGCGCAACGTGATGCTCCCGGCGTACCTCGCGCTGGGGATCCCCGTCGAAGGCGTGGTGCTGATCGCCTCCGTCGACGTTCTCTGGGACTTCAGCGCCACGGCGCTCAATTCCACCGGTTATCTCGCCGCGACCGCTCTCCTGCCGCGCGAAGCCGCGGTCGCACACGAGGCCAGTCCGGAAGCGGTCGCTACGTGAAACTGCTCAGCGCGGGCGCCGCGCTCACGGTGACGGGCAGCTGTCACCGGATCGAAGCGCGCGGGCGGCGGATTCTGATCGATTGCGGTCTGTTTCAGGGAAGCGCCGTCGACGAGCTCAACCTGGAGCCGTTCCCGTTCGATCCTGCCGAGATCGACGCCGTTCTGCTGACGCACGGCCACCTCGACCATTGCGGTCGACTTCCGCTCCTCGTCGACCGGGGCTTCAAGGGCGCGATCCACGCCACTCACGGGACGCGCGAGATCACCGAGATCATCCTCCACGACGCCGCCAAGCTCCAGCAGGAGGACTACGACCGCGCGATCCGGAAGGCCGGCGAGAAGAACCGCGAGGTCGGCGACGTCGAGCCGCCCCTGTATGTGCCCGGGGACATCCCCGGCACGCTCGCGCGGTTCCACGACGTCCGTTTCGACGATCCGATCGACCTCGGCGCGGGCGTCAGGGCGACGTTCCGGCCCGCGGGTCACATCCTGGGGAGCGCCTTCCTCGAGATCGACACCCCCGACGGGCGCGTGGTCACGTCGGGAGATCTCGGGAACCGCGAGAGCGCCATTCAGGACTTGGCCCCCCTGCCCCGCGAATGCGACGCGGTCCTCATCGAGACGACGTACGCCGACCGTGCTCACCGCTCGCTCGCCGACACGATCGAGGAGTTCCGCAGAGTGATCGCCGCGGCGGTCGCGGCCGGCGGTGTGGTGATGATCCCGAGCTTCGCCGTCGAGCGCGCCCAGGTCGTGCTCTATCATCTCAACGCGATGATGCGGGGGGAACTGATCTCGAAGGTCGACGTGTTCGTGGACTCGCCCATGGCGGCGCGCATGACGCACATCTACCAGGAGAGCGCGAACGAGTTCAAGCCGCCGATAACCGCCGAGCTCGCCGCCGGGCGCGACCCGTTCGAGCCGCCGACGCTCAAGTTCACGGTCGCCACGGAGGAATCGAAGAAGCTGAACGATCTCGATTGCTGCGCGATCGTGATCGCGGGGTCGGGGATGATGACCGGGGGCCGGATCCTGCATCATCTGCGGAACCAGCTGAACAAACCGCAGGCGAGCCTCGTCATCGTGGGGTACCAGGCCGAAGGCACCCTGGGACGCCGGCTGGTCGACGGCGCGAAGCACGTTCGGATCTACGGCTCCGAGATCGACGTCCGCGCGGGCGTGCACACGATAGGCGGGCTGTCCGCGCACGCCGACCGGGACGATCTTCTCCGCTGGCTGGAGGGAACCGGCAAGGCGAGCGCCTTCCTCGTCCACGGCGAGCCGCCGGTCATGCAGGGCTTCGCGCACCTGCTGGCGGGTCGCGGTCGTCGGGCGACCGCGGTGGAGCGCGGGCGCGAGTACGATCTGACTCGTTCAGCATCGGGACCGGCTTGACGCGGTCCGTCGTTCTGCTAGAATTCTAGCAAACCAAAAAAGGAGCCTCCTTGTCTCGACCGCTCGCGTCGCTCGTCTCGTTGGCCGCGCTCGTCTTGCCCGCCCTGGCGCAGACCGCCATCGCACAGGAGGAGCCCGCGATGTCCGATACGATCCGCTACACGATCGGCTGGGATAACCCCGCATCCCAGCTGTACCGGATCTCGATCGAGACCGGCGCGCGGGGGGAGCCGCTCGTGTTCTCGCTGCCGGCCTGGCGGCCCGGCCGCTACATCGTCCAGAACTACGCCGCCAACGTTCAGCGCGTGCGCGCCGAGGACGACGCCGGGAATCCGCTTCCGGCCGAGTGGATCGACCTCGATTCCTGGCGCGTCGAGCCCGGTCGTGCGCGATCGGTGACCCTCCGGTACGAGTACTACGCCCGCACGTTCGACGCCGGGAGCTCGACGCTCACGCCGGACGCGGCGTACTTCAATCCGGTCAACCTGCTCGCCTGGGTCGAGGGTCGGAAGGACGCTCCGGTCTCGCTGACGCTCGTGGCCCCGGCGGACTGGGCGGTCGCCACGCAGCTCGAGCGGCGCCCCGGGCCGGGCCACCTGTTCGCCGCATCCGACTACCACCGCCTCGTCGATTCGCCGACGATCGCGGCCCCGAACCTCGTGGTCTGGGACTACGAGGTCGACGGCGTGCCCTATCACCTGGTCTTCCGCATGCTGCAGGGCGAGCTCGATCTCGGCGAGTACACGAAGGAGCGGATCCTGGCCGACGTTTCCCGCCTCACGCAGGAAGCGGTCGCCGTTTACGGCGTCGCGCCGTTCGAATCAGGTTACTGGCATCTGTTCCAGCTCGTCCCCTACCCGTTCGGCCACGCCGTCGAGCACGAGTCCAGCGCTTCCTACGTGATCCAGGATGGGATTTTCGCGAGCGCGGACGGATACGACGGCTTTCTCTCGATCATCGCGCACGAGTTCTTCCATGCCTGGAACGTCAAGCGAATCCGTCCCGCGGCCCTCTGGCCCTACGACTACTCGACGCCGCAGCTGACCCGCCTGCACTGGGTGACCGAAGGCGTGACCTCCTACTACGAGGGGGTCCTGCTCCTGCGAGCGGGCCTGCTGGCCGAGGAGGAGCAGCAGCTCTACCGGTATATCGGTAACGACATTCGCGCGCTGCAGTCCTCGCCGGGCCGGCTCGTGACGAGCGCCGAGCTCTCGTCGCTCACGTCGTGGCACACGGGATACGGCGATGGCAACCCCAACCAGGCGATCTCCTTCTATCTCAAGGGCTCGCTCCTGGGGCTCCTCCTCGACCTGACGATCCGCGACGCGACCGACGGCGCGCGGAGCCTGGATGACGTTTTCAGGCTCCTGTGGGAGCGCTACTACGCGCAGAGACGCGGCTATCCCGAGGACGGCTTCCAGACGGCGGCCGAGGAGGTCGCGGGCCGGCCGCTCGACGACTTCTTCGCGCGCTACGTGAGCGGGACCGACGAGCTCCCCTACGACGAGGTGCTCGCGGTCGTGGGGCTTTCCGCCCGGCAAGTGGCGAATCCCGAGGAGCCGGCGGCCACCTTCGGCTGGCGGCTCCGCAAGCAGGGGAGCGACGTCACGATCGTCGGCGTCCTTCCGGAGAGCCCGGCGCTGTCCGCCGGGATCATGCGCGACGACGTCCTACTCTCGGTGGGCGGTGAGGAGGTCACCTCCGCCGACCTCCATCCGCTTCTCTCGCAGCGCGCGCCGGGGGACGTCGTGACCGTCACCGTGCGTCGCGCGGGCGCCGAGATCGAACGGGAGGTGACGCTCGGAGGCGGCGGGAACCTGGAGTGGACGGTCGCCCCGGTCGACAGCCCGACCGAGCGTCAGCTCCGTCTCCGGGCGGGCTGGCTCGCCTCGCGCGTCGGCCCCGCCGGCCCGTAGGCCCCGCGCCGGATCGAGCCCGACGTGCCCGCCGCCCGGTAGACGATCCTCCCGCCGACGATCGTCAACACCGCTTCGACGTCGGCGAGCCGCTCGGGCGGAATCGCCCACGGATCCTCGGAGAGAACCACGAGATCGGCGACGTAGCCCGGCGCGAGACGCCCCTTCCACGACTCCGTGTGGTCGGCCCAGGAGGATCCGGACGTGTAGGCCGCGAACGCCTCGTCGAGCGTGACCTTCTGCTCGGGCACCCAGCCGTCGGGATGTGCCTCGTCGAGGGTGCGACGGGTCACGGCCGCGTAGATCGTCCGCATCGGATCGAGCGGCGCGACCGGCCAGTCCGTGCCGAACGCGAGCGGGACGCCGGCATCGAGGAACGAACGAAACGCGTAGGTCGTCTTCGCGCGCTCGGGGCCGATCTTTCGCTCGGCCCAGCGGCCGTCGTCGATCGCGTGGTAGGGTTGGACGCTCGCGATCACGCCCAGCGCGGCCATGCGCGCGAAGTCCTTCGCGGCCATGTGCTGCGCGTGCTCGATCCGCCAGCGGCGGTCCCAAGCCGGATTTTCCGCGCCGATCCGCTCGTACTCGTCGAGGACCATCGAGATCGCCGCGTCGCCGATCGCGTGGGTGACGAGCTGGAGCCCGGTGCGATCGGCCCCCGCCGCGCGGGCGCGGAACGTGTCGGGCGGCATCATCGACGGATCGAGGTAGCCGCGGTACTCGGCTTCGCCCTCGTAGGGCTCGAAGAAGTACGCGGTCGAGGCCCCGAGCCCGCCGTCGGCGAACGACTTGAGGCCGCCGACCCGCACCCACTCGTCGCCCGCGCCCGTCACGATCCCGGCCCGCGCGCTCTCCTCCCAATCTGCGAGCCACCCCTGGCACGTGAACCGCGCGGTCAGCTTCCCGGCGCGCGCGTATTCCTCGAGGAGGCGCACCTCGATCGGCCCGGGGTCATAGCACATGTCCTGGAGGGTCGTGACGCCGAGCCGCGCGGCGTGAGCGAGACCTGCGTCGAGCGCCTCCCGGTAGTCGGCTTCCGTCGGCGACGGGATCGCCCGCGTGACGAGCCCGGAGGCGTCGCGCAGGACCCCGGTGGGCTCCCCGGTCGCGGGATCGCGGTCGACCTGTCCGCCGGCGGGATCGGCGGTCTCGCGGTCGACGCCCGCGGCCTCGAGCGCGAGCGAGTTCGCGAGCCCGATGTGGCCGTCGGGGCGCGACATCCACACCGGATTCCGCGGCGTGACGGGGTCGATCAGCTGTCGCGAGGGAAGAGGATGACCCGGCCAGCGTTCGTGGTCCCAGGACGCGGGAAGGACGATCCAGCGCCCCGGCGGCTGGGCCTCGACGAACGCCGCGAGCCGCCGGACGAGCTCCTCGGGGGTGTCCGACGTCAGGAGATCCGGCGCCATCACGGCGAACGCGCCCTCGAAGAAGTGCGTGTGGGCGTCGTTGAACCCTGGGACCACGCGGCGCCCGCCGGCGTCGATCCGCACGGCGTCCGCCGGCGCCTCGACCGGATCGTCGGACGCGCCCACGGCCGCGATCCGGCCGTCGACGATCAACAGGCCGGTCGCCTCCGGAGACGCGGAGTCGTTCGTCCAGACGCGCGCGTTTTCGATCAGGATCGCGGGCTCCTGCGCGGACGCGCTCACGGCCTCGACCGCGAGCAGGAACAGGACGGCGAGCGAAACGCGGGCGTGACCACTCACGCGCCCCTCATGACCCGCGACAGGCGTTCCGCAACGTCCTCGAGAAACGCACGGTCCCGCTCGTCGAACGCGTCGAGCCAGTCGGAGTCGATGTCGATCTCGCCCTGGACGCCCTCGGGCCCGGGAATCGGCACGACGATCTCGGACTTCGTCGTCGGGAAGCAGGCGATGAACTCCTCCCGCTCGGACACGTCCGGGACGACTTCGGTCCGCCCGGTGGCCGCGGCCAGCCCGCAGATCCCCTCGCCGACCTTGATCGTCGTGTGCTCGGTCTCCTCTTCCCCGGCCCACGCGGACAGCACGAGCTCGTCGCCCTCGACGACGTAGATCCCCACCCAGGAGTAATGCTCGAAGCGCTGGTAGAGCTCCTCGCAAACGAGCTCCTGCGCGTCGATCTCGTTGACCGAACCCTGGAGCTGCGCGCGGATCGCGGCCCGCGCCTCTTCGTAGTCGGCGGGATCGATCTCCGGCCGTTCGTCGCTCACGGAACGCTCCTTTCAGGGCTGGGCGCCGGCAGCGCTGCGGCGATCGCGGCCCGCACGCGCTCGATCAGCCCGTCGATGTCGCCGCGGTCGAGGTTAGCGGTCTCGATTACGGCCCGCACGCTGACGTGAATGGCGCCGGGGAGGATGTACCACGACCCCTTACGCATCAGCTTGTCACTGCCCGCGATCGCCACGGGCAGGAGCGGCAGGCCCGTATCCAGCGCCAGATGGAACCCGCCCTTCTTGAAGGGCAGCAGTCCCTCTCCCGTGTTCCTGGTGCCTTCGGGCATGATCACGAACGTGACCCCGCCCCGGCTCTCCGCCGCGGCGCGGCGGAGGGTCTCGATCGCCGCCGCCCGATTCTCGCGATCGATCGCGACGTGGCGGCTCAACCGGTACGCCCAGCCGAAGAACGGCACGTGCTGGAGCTCCTGCTTGGCGATCCAGCGCAGGTCGCGGCCATGGCCGAGAAGGTAGTGGAGCACGGGGATGTCGTACATCGAGCGGTGGTTCGCCATGACGATGTACGACCGGCCGGCCTCGACGTTCTCGAGCCCGTCGGCGGTCAGCTTCACGTTCGACGCCCTGAGGATCGTCCACATGTAGACCATTTCGATCCACCGCGGCACGCGGCCCTCGGGCGCGACGAGGGAGCTCGCGGTGTGCGTCGTGGCCACGACCAGCGTGAGGACCGCGAGGATGATCCAGCATCCAGCGGACCGGGCCACCGCGTACGCGCGGCTCATCCCTCAGCTCCGCGAGCGCGTCAGCCGGGTCGCCCAGTCCGAGAAGCGGCGCGAAATCGGGTGCCGCGGGTGGGCGAGGACGAACGGCTTCCCCTCGCGCGTCGATCGAGCTACGCGCTTGTCCTCGGGGATCGTGCCGAGCTCGGGACAGCGCAACGCCAGGTTCTGCTCGACGACGGCGCGGAACCGGTCCAGATACTGTCGCTCCAACCGGTCGCGAACGCGGTTCAGCAGGAGGAGCGGCGCGTCGTACTCGAGGATCCCTTCGACCTCGGGTTCGAGATCCGGGAAGCTCTCCCTGAGCCCTGACACGAGCGCGGTGATCGACCGGTCGGGCGGCGGCTCGTCGCTCTGCCCGCGATAGTACTCCAGCACGAAATGGAGCGCGTCGCGGCGATCGCGCAGCTCCGTCAGGAGCCGCCGCAGCACGTAGTTCTTGAGGAAGCCATAGGCGTTGTGGAACGCGGTCGATTCGGGATTCGTCACGACGAGCTTGACGTCACCGAGGAAGAAGAAGTCGAGCGTCACGGGCGTCGCGCCCGCCTGCAGGTCGAGCAGGACGAAGTCCGCGTCCAGACCGACCAGGGCGCGGATCAGGTCCAGCTTGCGCTCCCGGAGCGGGTCGAGCGCGGTGACCATGTCGAAGGACCCGGCGACGTAGCGCAGGTTCGGAAGCCGCGTGGGCTGCAGGATCTCGCCGAGCGTGTCGACGCGCCCGTCGACGAAGTCGGACAGCTCGCGCTCCGGATGCGGCTCGCCGAGGAAGAGATTGAGATTGGAGCCGCCGAGGTCGAGATCGACGGCCGCGACCCGCGTCCCCGTCCGCGCCCCGTCGCGCGCCAGGGAGAGCGCCAGGCTCGCGGTCACGAACGACTTTCCGACCCCGCCTTTCCCGCCGCCGACGGCGATGAACGTCGGACCCGATCGCGAGTCCGCCATGCGGGCGATCAGGCCGTTCGCGAGGAGAGAAACTCGTCTTCCAGGAGCACGTCGAGCTCGTCCGCCAGCGTGTCGACGATGTCGCCGTCCAGTGTGTAGCGCCCGAGCACCCGGATCCGTCCGAGCGCGTCGCGGGGAGCGAGCCCGTCCCGATACGGCCGGGGGTGGCTCAGCGCTTCCAGCGTGTCGCACACCGCGAGCAATCGCGCGTCGGGGTCGATGCTCTCGCCGACGAGTCCCGCCGGATACCCCGTGCCGTCGATCCGCTCGTGCTCCTGGAGCACGATCCGCGACATGGACGGCGTCGCGCCGCTGATCTGCTGGATGACTCGAGCACCCGCGTCCGCGTGCGGGCGGATGACCCGCTCGAAGGTCTTCGGGGGGAGCCGCATCGAGACGTCCCACGTCTCGCGCGTCTCCATCATCCCGATGTCGTGGAGGAATGCCACCGTGCCGAGGTCGATGACGTCGCTGAGCGCGCCGCGCCGCGTGTCGGCCGTCAGGAGCGTCAGGATCGCGACGTTGACGTGATGCCGCTCGAACCAGTCCTCGTGCGTGGAGCGGAACGTCTCGGGGAGGAGCGACGCGGGGTCGGCTCGCAGGCGCTCCAGGAGGTCGTAGAGAGCGTAGCGGATCTGTCCCAGGTCGATCTCGGCCTGGACGTCGTGGGCGCGGAAGATCCGCTTCGCGAGCGTGAGCGCGGTCGTGTAGATCGCCTCCGCGGGCGCGCGCGCGGGCCGGGGCTCCGCCTCGGTATCGGGCTGCAGGCCCTCGGGGCGCGCCTCCTCCGCGAGCGGCGGCGCGTCAGTGACGAGCGCCCCCGCGCCGGGGGCAACGTGCTCGGCGGGCTCCTCCGGCTCCACGCCGGACTCGACCGGCTCGGCCCCCTCGATCACGCCGGCCGGCGCGATCTCCGTCTCCGACGACAGGAAGTCCTCGCCCAGCGGGATCGGCTCGACCGCCGCGCGGCGCTTCTCGGCGAGCCGGGCGCGGTCCTCGCGGACCCCGTCGCGGAGCGCGAGCACGCTCCGCGGAAACGCCATGCCCGCCGAGACCAGCCATGCGACGCCGGGCTCGCCTTCGAAGAGGGCCGGGACGAGCTCGCACGGCGCGGCCTCCTCCCACGTGTCGCGGACGAGCCGCTCGAAATGGCCGCGCCCGCCGCTCTCCATCCCCGCGCGCGGGGCCCGGACGAGCGGCAGGACCGCCTGGGCTTCCGACCAGTCGTACCCCGACGGCTGCCACGCCACAGGCTCCTGATGGAGCCGCTCGAACCACGGCTGCGCTTCGCGCGCGCAGTCGTCGGCCGTGAGGTCGGTCTCTCGCCAGGCCACGAAGCCCGGCGTCGACAGGAGGCGGACGAGCGACGCGGCGCCGAGCGCCCGCACCGCGGCCCCTCCCTGCTCGCCGACCAGGCCGAGAAGCTCGCGCAGCCGGGACACGACGACCCGCGGGTCGCCCGGATCCAGCGCCGAATCCGAGGGCGGCTGAACGAGCAGGATCCCGCACGGCGGGCCCTCGAGCAGCGTGTTGACCGCCACGAGCGCGCGCGCGCGGCAGTCGGGGCTGCTGCGGGTCTCGGGGAGGCGCGCGATCGCCAGCCGGCCCACGCCCGGGGCGGCTTTCACCATCCGCTTGACGAGCGTCGCCAGCATGACGCCCGCGCCCGCCGAGACGTCGGCCGCGACGACGATGAGGTCGGCGTCCGCGTCGGCCTCGAGCCCCGCCCTGAGCTCCGCGTCGGTGGAGAGCGCCTTCGAGAGGGCCGCCCAGCGTCCCGCTGTACGACCCTCGACCTGAAGGTGGTGCCGGCGGTCCGGACTCAGGTCGGAGCGCAGCACCGAAGCCGAAGTGTCCACCGCGCGTGCGCTCAGGCCGTCGTGGTCGAGCAGCTCGGCGATCCGGGTGCCCCATTCCCCCAGGCCCGTCACGCGGACCCGCAGATCTCCGAGCGGGTTCTCGTGAAGGGTGGGGTCGTGCCGATCAGGGGAGATCATCGGGAGAGTCCTTTCGGTTCGGATGGGGGTCGAGCGAATCCGCGCGCGCCGCGGCCCGAAGGTTACGCGCTCACCCGCCGCTCGTCCATGTCCCGCCGGTTGGTCAGCTCCTCGGGGTGAACGTCGTGGAACGCGCCGGCCTCCGGCACGGTGACGGGACCGAGGCCGATCGCCCGCAGGCGGGCGGCGAGCGCCAGCGCCTGCGGTTCCTCGCCGTGGACCAGGAACACGTGCCCCACAGTGCTCCGGCACGCGGCTGCGAAGCCCGTCAGCTCGTCCGCGTCGGCATGACTCGAGAACGCCCCCACGTCGACGATCTCCGCGTCGACCGGGACGTCGATCCCGAAGATCCGCACCTCGGGCCGGTGCTCGACGAGCTGCCGGCCGAGGGTGTTCCGCGCCTGGAAGCCGACGATCAGGACGGTGTTGCGCTCGTCCTCGATGTTGTTCCTCAGGTGATGGACGATGCGGCCCGCCTCGCACATCCCGGACGCGGAGATGATGATCGCGGGACCTTCGAGGTAATTCAGCGCCTTGGATTCCTCCACGTCGGCGACGTAGCGGAGCATGTGGAACCCGAACGGATCGGACCGCTCCCAGAACGCACGCGCCTCGGCGTCGAAGTGCTGAGGATGGAGCTTGAACACCTCGGTGATGTCCGCGGTCATCGGACTGTCGACGTAAATCGGCACCGGCGGGATCTCGCCGTCGAGAAGGAGGCGGTGGAGCAGATAGACGACCGTCTGCGCGCGCTCGAGGGCGAAGGCGGGGATCAGGATCTTCCCCCCGCGCCGGACCGTGCGGTTGACGACCTCCGCGAGGCACGTCCGCATGCTCGAGACCGCGGGGTGCGCCCGGTCGCCGTACGTCGACTCCATGATCAGGACGTTGACGTCCTCGACCGGACTCGGGTCGCGGAGCAGCGGCATCGAGCGGCGGCCGAGATCCCCGGTGAAGCAGAGTCGTGTCCGGCGGCCGTTCTCGTGATCGAGGACGACGATCGCCGACCCCAGCACGTGACCGGCGTCGCGGAGCTCGAGCCTGAGGCCGGGGCCGAGCGAGAGCGGCGCGCCGTAGTCGACCCCCACGAAGCCGTGCAGCGATTCGATCGCGTCGTCCTCCGTGTAGAGCGGTTGGAGCGCGGACTCCCCGCGGCGGCGGATCTTGCGGTTGTACCATTCCGCGTCGCGCTCGTGGATGCGGCCCGAGTCGCGCAGCATGACCGCGCACAGGTCACGGGTCGCGTGGGTGGCGTAGACCGGCCCGCGGAACCCCTGCGCGACCAGCGAGGGGATGTTCCCCGAATGGTCGATGTGGGCGTGGGAAAGGACCATCGCGTCGATGCCGCGCGGATCGAACGGAAAGTAGCGGTTCCGCTCCTCGGCCTCGCGCCGCCGGCCCTGGAACAGGCCGCACTCGAGCAGGATCCTGCGACCCGCGACCTCGAGCACGTACATCGACCCGGTCACCGCGCGGGCGCCGCCGAAGAAGAAGATGCGAATGGGAGGTCCCGAGCCGGGGGGCGACCGGAACGTCAGGGAGGTCGATCTGGCGGGCGTCGAGGCGATGCGGCGACCCGGCACCGAGGAGGTTCATGGAAACCCGGCGCACGCAGATCGGAGTCGGCCGGGCGGCGATCGGCCGAAGGATAGCGAACCGCGTTCGGTTCCACAATGATCGGCGCGCGGGGTCTTCTGTGCCCGAACTCGTTGCGGAAGGGCTCCGCGGGACATGATCTCGTCAACCCGCGCGACGCCACCCCCGCCACGCGGCTCCCACGGCCAACAGCCCACCCTGCACCGCGATGATCATGGGCGCCGACGGGAAGTCGTAGCGGTACGAGAGCCAGATCCCGACGAACACCGCGACCGCCGCCGAGACCATCGCGACCCCGATCGCCCCGCCCAGGCGGCGCGTGAGGACGAGGCCCAGCGAAGCGGGGATCACGAGGAAGGCGAACATCAGCAGGATCCCGATCGCCTTGATCGCCAGCGCGATCGCCACCCCGAGGAGCAGGTAGAACGCCAGGTTCCAGCGCCCGGCCCTGTACCCCTGCGTGGACGCCATCGTCGGGTCGAAGGAGAGGTACAGGAATTCCTTGAAGAACGCGAGGTGGACCGCGAGGATCGCGGCGAAGGCCACGGCCAGCCAGCGCGCCTCGATCGCGGTCATCGCGAGGAGATTTCCCTGGACGAGATGGACGACCTCTTCGTTCCCGCGCGCGGTGTGCGCGACCAGCAGGACGGCCGCGGCGCCGGAGACCGTGAACAGGACGCCCAGCGTCGCGTCCTGGGGCCAGCGCTTGCCGAACGAGGGGTGACCGAAGAACAGGACCGCCAGGAACGTGAGCCCCACCGACCAGGCATTCGGGCTCCAGCCGGTCAGGATTCCGAGCGCGATGCCGGCCGAGGAGATCTGGGCCATCGTCGCGCCCACGAAGACGATCCGCCTGAGGACCACGTACACGCCCAGATACGCGCACACGATCCCGATCGCGGTCGTCCCCAGGAGCGCCGTGCGGATGAAGTCGTATTCGAGCATCCCGGTCATCGGGGAACCACCACCACCGAAGCCCCCGCCACTCGCTCGACGACGACGGGCACCTCGTAGATCCGCCGCAGGTGGTCCGCGGTCAACACCTCCTCCACCGTCCCCCAGTGGTAGCGGCCCTCGTCGATCACGAGCAGCCGGTCGACGTAGTTGGCGACCTCGTTGAGCTGGTGGCTCACGAACACGACGGTGAGTCCCTCGTCCCGGTTGAGGCGGTGCATGAGGCCGAGGATCCCGTGCGTGCTCTTGAGATCCATTCCGTCCGTCGGCTCGTCGAGGACGAGGAAGTTGGCCCCGGTGGCGAGCGCGCGCGCGATCAGCGCGCGTTGCCGCTGCCCGCCGGACAGCTCGCCGAATCGACGACCCGCGAGATCCACGATGTCGATGGCCTCGAGCGCGTGGGTCACCGCGCGGTCGTCGTCCGCCCCGGGCCGGCGCATGAGGCCCGCCCGCGCGTAGCGCGCCATCTGAACGATGGCGCGCACGCTGAGCGGGTAGATGTCGTCGAGCGTGTGGCGCTGGGGGACGTAGCCGAAGCGCAGATCCCGATGGACCTCGGCCTCGTAGACCACCCGGCCCCCGGCCGGCCGCAGGATCCCCAGCATGGCCTTGAGGATCGTCGATTTGCCCGCACCGTTCGGGCCCACGATCCCCAGGAAGTCTCCCTCACCGACCCCGAACGAGAGGCCCTCGAGGACGAGGATTCCGCCGTAGCCGAGCGCCACGTCCTCGAATCGCACCAGCACGGCGCCGGTCGCAGGGGCCGTCACCGAGCGACCCCGGCGCCGCGCGCCGCCGTGACGACGCGATCGACCAGGGAGTCGACGAACGCGAAGTAGTCCTGGCCCGCCTGCGGCTGGTTCGGAAGCTCCACCACGCGGGCCCCCGTCTCGCGGGCGACGAGGTCCGGGTTCTTGTCCTCGTAATAGGGCTCCTTGAGGATCAGCTTGACGTCCCGCGCCTTCATGCGATCCATGAGCTGGGCGAGATGGGACGGCGACGGGGGGATGCCGGGCTTGGGCTCCAGCGCGCCCACGAGCTCCAGTCCGAAGCGGCGGGCGAAGTACTCCCAGGACTCGTGGTAGGTCACGACCGGCATCCCCTCGAGCGGCGCCATGCGCGACTTCCAGCCCGCCATGCGCCGGTCGAGCTCGGCCAGGAATCGCTGCCGGCGATCGTTGTAGAGGCCGGCGTTCCGCGGATCGACGCGGCTCAGCGCGAGCGCGATGTCCGCGGTCAGCGGGACGGCGTTCAACGGGTCCAGCCAGTAGTGCGGATTGCCGTACGGATGAACGTCGCCGCGCGAGCGGTCGATGCGACCGGTCGGGACCCCGAGCTTCCGGACGTGGGCCGACGCGTCCACGTAGCCCGGCCCGCCGATCTGGATCGCGGCGTTCCGCGATCCTTCCCGGACCAGCGGCTCCCAGCCGACTTCGAGGTCCATTCCGGCCAGCACGAACACATCCGCCCGGCTCGCGGCCAGGATGTAGGACGGCTTGGCGTCGACGAAATGCGGGTCCTGGAGCGGCGTGGCGATGGCGGTCACGTCGACCCGGTCGCCGCCGACCGCTTGGACGAGGTCGGCGAGCACGGGCAGGGTCGTGACGACGCGGATCTTCTCCTGCGCCAGGGCTGGAGCGAGGCCGGGCGGACCCACCCAGGCTGCAGCGAGCGTCAGCGCGGCCAGCGTGATCCTGGATATGCGATGCATGGGAATCTCCCTCTCGTTTCGATCAGAACGCGTGGGGCCGGTGCGGACCCAGCGCGAACGTGGTCTGGAAGATCAATCGGTCGAGCGCCTCTCCGATCTCGGGGTCCTGGCGCTCGTAGGCGAGCCGCAGCTGGCTGAACTCGGTCGGGAACCATTTGACGAGGAGCTGCCCTCCCTTGAGCGTGCCTTCCTCCTCGGGGGGCTCGACCCAGTCGCCGCGCGCGCCCACGTACCAGCGCCTCCCGAGCTGCCACTGGGCGTAGCCGAACCCGCCGGCCTTCGTCTCCCCGGGCCCGGGCTCCGAGCGCCAGATCGCCTCGGCCTGGAGGATCGCCGACTGGTACTTCGCGAACTGGGGCGGTTTCCAGCGATACGTCACGTCGACGCCGTAGAAGCTCGTCCGCGCGCGAGCTTCCTCCTCCACGACGATCGCCGTCGCCCACGAGGCCCCGAGCTCGAGGTTGGCAGCCGGGCTCAGGTCGATCGAGTTCTTGACGTGGGCGAGCCAGAGCCGGTCGCCGAGGTCGTCGCCGAGGCTCTCGCCGTGAGACTCCTCGCCGTCGTTCTGCGCCTGGCGGAGCGCGTGGGCCTCCTCCTCGCCGTGCTCTTCCGCCTCGATCCCCTCGGCGCCGACCAGCGTGAGCTCCTGGTAGAACCCCAACGGGGCGCCGATCCAGGACCCCCAGACCCCGGTCGAGGAGAACCCCTCCTCGCCGAAGAACTCGCGGTGGACGAGCGGATAGTCGAACATCTGGAGCTCGGGTCGATGCGTGAGGTTCACCTTGCCGAAGGGCAGATGGAACTTCCCCAGCTTGGCCTGGAGGCTGGCGGGCAGGGCCAGCGCCGTGACGTAGCCCTCCTCGACTTCGATCCCGTCGGCGTGAAGGCCGAGGAACGCGTCGTACCGGAAATACGGGTCGACCGCGCCCTGGACGCCGATCTCGAGCTCGCGGACCTGATACCGCTCCCCGTTCTCGAGCGTCGCCTCGTCGGGGCTCAGGTCGACGAGGAAGTCGGAGATCAGCGAGATGTCGGGGTTGAGCGACCCGGCGCCGCCTCCCTGGACCGGGGCCTCCGCGCCCGGCCGAACGCTGTCCGGGGCGCCCAGCTCCCCCAGGAGCCGCGCCTCGATGGCCTCCGCGCTCTCGGTCGTGTCCGCCGCGGCTGTCGTGTCGCGCGGCGCCACCGGCTCCTGCGCCTGCGCGAGCGCGGTCGTCAACGTCGTGGCAAACGGAACGACCACGGCGACCGTGACCATAATCATGGTTCGATTCATCTTCCCCCTCGGGGTGGAGCGGTGTCGAGTGACCGGGCTTTGGACCGCCCGGAGAGTGACGCTCGACTAGCTCGCCGGGGGCGCGCGAGGAGTGTGGGGGAAGTCGGCGCGGCTCGGAGCCGCGTCGGCGGAGGCGGCCACGGAAACGATGAGCACGTCCGGCGCGTCGGGCAGCAGGAGCCCCGGCGGCACAAAGCACACGATCGTCCGGCCGATATTACAGGCGAGGCAGTGGTCGACCAGCGGAAGCGGCGCCCCGGAGGGCTCATCGGCCCACCGGTAATCGTGGTGATGGAATCGGGTCGGAAGCCAGTCCAGCGTGTCGTGCGAACCCGAGTGGAACCCCGCGGCCGAGGACAGGATGAGGTATGCAGCGGCCAGGACGCCGGCCGAGAATCGGCGGCGCAGTGGACGGGCGAGGCAATCGGACGTCGCGATCCTCATCCTCGGCGTTGTCGGTACACTCATGAGATCACAAAGGTCTCATGGAGCCGAGCACTCGGGCAAACGGGTCTGGCATTGGACTTGGGCGCCGGAACCTCGAAGCGCTATGCTTCCCCGTCATGAACCTGCACAGCGCGGAAACTCGATGCTGATCTGGCGCCGTCACCGCCGAGCGTTCGCACTGACGGGAACCCCGCTCGCGTTGTTGCAGGCCCTGTTTCTCGTGCTGTCGGTCGAGCTCCACAACCATGGTCCGACGGACGAGTTCACCTCGCATCTCATCTCGCTCCTGCCCTCTTACCTGCACCACCATCACTTCGCCTACGCGACCCCTGCTTCCCGAACGGTCCAGGACGGGAATTGCCTCGGTTGCCGGATCGAGCACACACCACGCACGCCGTCCGCGACCGGTATTCCGACGCCTCGCAATGTAGCCCCGCAGCGGGTCGACTCCCCGCCTGCCGCGGTTCACGTCCGCGCTACGCCCCTCCTCCCGTACCGATTCCGAGCCCCGCCGAGCGTCTGATCGCCTGACGGTCGTGTCGTACCAGGTTTCGACGGCGACGCTCAGGCGTCGTCATGGCGATGATCTACATCGAGCCAATTAAACGCTTCGCGGCCTTCTCGATTCGGCGGCGGACGGGAAAGGACATCTTCATGAAGACCATCACGCTCATTCTGGCGACTCTCGCCGGCCTGACGGTCGCCACCGCGACGGAGACCTACGCCCAGGCGGCCCCCGAGATCACGGGTCGAGTGACCGATGCCGCCGGGCAACCGGTGAAGGACGTAGACGTCCTCCTCCTAGAGATCCGGCGGGCCACGGTCACCGATTCCGACGGCATCTATACCTTCACGAGGCTACCTCGCGGCACCTACACCGTGACGTTCTCGATCCTGGGCTACGCGCCCGTCATCCGGCGAATGACGGTCGGCGCGGGCGATAACACGCTGAACGTTGCGCTGGCATCCTCTCCGGTCGAGGTTCCGGGGATCCAGGTCACGGCCTCGGCGAGCGCGACGAGCGCGCTCGAGTCGCCCCAGCCCACGACCGTCCTGTCCGACGAGGACTTGGACGCCGCCCAGGCCCCGAGTCTCGGCGAGACCCTGGACCACGTGCCGGGTGTCCACAACCTGAGCACCGGCATCGGCATCGGGAAGCCCGTGATCCGGGGCCTGACCTCAAACCGCGTCCTCGTTCTCGAAAACGGTCAGCGGCTCGAGACCCAGCAGTGGGGCGACGAGCACGGTCCCGACGTCGAGACGATCAACGCCGAGCGGATCGAAGTCATCCGTGGTCCGGCCAGCGTGCTCTACGGCTCGGACGCTCTGGGCGGGGTGGTCAACATCATCCCCCCCGACGTCCCCGACGCGCTCGGTCGCGATGCGTTCATTCAGGGCTCGTTCACGGGAGGATATGCCTCGAACAATCAGCAACCGGAAGGCGACCTCTCGATCGAAGGTGCAAGCGGCGGTCTCGGCTTCAGGGTTTCCGGCACCGGACGTTCAAGCGAGAATCTGGAAACGCCGGACTACGAACTCTGGAACAGCGGAAACCGCGCCGTCGGCGGCGGAGCAGCCCTTGGCTACCGTGGCGCATGGGGATCCTTGAACGGGCGCTACGTCTATCGGGACGAACGCATCGAGCTGACTGATGAAGATCCGGCCGAGACGCCCTTTCAGAGGATCGGCGACCACCGAGCGGAGTTCGAGCTTATCGCGCCGTTCGGTGAATCGCGGCTCGAGGCGACAGTCGGGTTCGAGCGGAATCGGCGCCGCGAGTTCGAGGAATCGGGTGCGACCGACGTCGCGCTCGGCTTGCTCTCCCGGACCTATACCGGCGAGATCCACCTGCATCATCCGATCCTAGGGCCATTTTTCGGCCTGTTGGGCCTATCCGGCATGCACACGAGCTTTGAGAAGTTCGGCGAGGAGACGCTGATCCCGGAGAACACCTCCAACGCTGTCGGGGTCTACGCCTTCGAACAGGCCGAGGCGGGTCGCTGGAGTTTTTCCATGGGCGGGCGCTACGACTTCCGCCACCTGGATGTTGAGGACGATGAGGAGCTGGGACTGACGGCACAGACAAAGAGCTGGAACTCGCTCACCGGAAACATCGGCGTCCTCTACCGAGTGTCTGAGCCGATGGCGCTCGTGCTGAACGTCGGCCGCGGCTTCCGCGCACCCTCGGCGTTCGAGCTGTACTCCAACGGAGTCCACGAGGGCACGATCGCGTTCGAGCGCGGGAACCCCGACCTCGACACGGAGAAGTCCCTCAACATCGATCTAGCCGCGCGAGTCTTCGCCCATCGAATGATCGGGGAGCTGGGTGGATTCGTCAATCGGGTCCAGGACTTCATCTTCACCCTCCCAACCGGCGATGTCGATCCGGAATCCGGCTTCGAGATCTTCGACGTGGTCCAGGGGGACGCGGTACTGAGCGGGATCGAGAGCAGCCTCGAACTTCACCCGACAGACGTGCTGCATCTCGAGGCGGCCGTCGACTATGTCTACGGAGAGAACACCTCGAGCGACGAGCCGCTGCCCAACGTCCCGCCCCTGCGGGCGACCTACAAGCTGCGCTACGAAGGGAAGTCGGGAGATGTGTTCGAAAATCCGAACCTGTGGATCGGCGGCGAGTCCAACGCCCGACAGGCGCGGCTCAATCCCGCCGACGCCGAGTTCTTCACCGGCGCATTCGACGGTGAGGGGTACATGTCCGAAGCCTACACGCTGATCAATGCTGGAGGCGGCTTCGAGATCTCGTTGGGACCGCGCCGATCCGTTCACGTCGACATGCAGATTCGAAACCTGTTCGACGAGTCCTATGCGCCTTTCCTGAGCCGGATCAAGACGAACGCCATGAACCCCGGCCAGGGGAGGAACCTGATCCTCCGCCTGACGACAGAATTCTGATCAGCACTGAAGCGAAAACCGGGGGCGTCGGGAGGAACCCGTCGCCCCCGTTTCCAGCGCATCTGGTCCAATTACACTCCGTTTGAACGTCCGAGTCGACGCAGGAACCCGCGGATCAAGCGCTCGAGGCGATGCCGCGTCCGCTCCGCGACCTCGGTCACCTCGTCGTGCGAGAGCCGCCGCCGGGTGATCCCCGCCGCGAGGTTCGTGAGCAGCGACACGCCCGCGACCGGCAGACCCAGGGAGTTCGCCGCCACGGCTTCGCCGACCGTCGACATGCCGACCGCGTCGGCCCCGATCCGCTTGAGGAAGCGGATCTCGGCCGGAGTTTCGTAGGTGGGCCCCGGAAGTCCGACGTAGACCCCCTCCCGCAGCCGGATCCTCTCTTCCAGCGCCGTGCGGTGGAGGACCGCGAGGAGCGCCGGGTCGTAGGTCTCGCTGTACTGGATCATCATGCGCGCCGCCCGGCCGTGCTGATGGGAGCCCGCCAGCGGGTTCGCGAACTGGAGGTTGACGTGGTCGCGGATCGCCATCAGGGTCCCCGGCGGCCGGCGCCGGTCGAGCGATCCCGCGGCGTTGGTGATCAGAAGAGTCATCGCGCCCAGCGCGCGCAGGACGCGCACCGGCAGAACGACCTCGTGCGGATCGTAGCCCTCGTAGAGGTGGAAGCGCCCCTGCGCCACGCCCACGACCCGTCCCTCGAGCGACCCGACGACGAAGTTCCCGGCGTGACCGGGCACGGTGGAGCGGGGGAAGCCGGGGATCTTCGCGTACGGCAGGACGACGGAGTCCTCGAGGTGCTCGGCCAGGACCGAGAGGCCCGACCCCAGCACCATCGCGATCTCGATGCGCGGGGCACCGGCCTCTTCGAGCCGATCGAGCGCGGCGGCGACGACCTCCGCTTTGGCAGGGCCTCCGCGCGCGGAGGCCTGCCTCAAAGGATCGCCCCGGCGATCGTGGCGGTCATGAACGACGCCAGCGTGCCCGCGATCATCGCCCGCATGCCGATGCGGGACAGATCGCTCCGCCGGGCCGGCGCGATCCCGCCGATCCCGCCGATCTGGATCGCGATCGAGCTGAAGTTCGCGAATCCGCAGAGGGCGTACGTGGCGATCACGACCGAGCGCGGATCGAGCGGCGCGCCTGCCTGCAAGCTGGTCGCGAGCTGCAGGTAGGCCACGAACTCGTTCACGGCCGTCTTGATCCCGAGCAACGAACCGATCTCCACCGCGTCGTGCCACGGGACGCCCATGGCCCAGGCGAGGGGCGCGAGCGCCCAACCCATGAGGAGCTCGAGCGACAGGTTCTCCCAACCCAGGAGCCCGCCGGCCCAGCCGACGATCCCGTTGAGGAGCGCGATCAGCGCGATGAAGGCGAGCAGCATCGCGCCGACGTTGAGCGCGAGCTGGAGTCCCTCCCCGGCACCGCGCGCCGCCGCGTCGATCACGTTGACGTCCGGCGACGGGACGTCGGCCTTGAGCGTGCCCATCGTCTCGGGCTCGCCGTCCTCCGGGTACATGACCTTGGAGATCACGATGGCCGCGGGGGCGCTCATCACGCTGGCGGCCAGCAGGTGACCGGCGATGTCCGGGAAATAGGCGACCAGCATCCCCACGTACGCGGCCATCACGCCCCCGGCCACGGTGGCGAACCCTCCGGTCATCACGCAGTGGAGTTCGCTCATGGTCATCGTCTGGACGAACGGCTTGATCATGAGCGGCGCCTCGGTCTGACCGAGGAAGATGTTCCCCGAGGCCGAGAGGGTCTCCGCGCCGGATGTCCGCATCGTCCGTTGCATGATCCACGCCACCGCCTTCACCAAGCGCTGCATGACCCCCAGGTAGTACAGGAGCGTCATGAACGAGCAGAAGAAGATGATGGTCGGGAGCACGGTGAAGGCGAAGTAGGAGCCCGCGGCGGCGTAGCGGGCGGGCTCGAGCGGCTGGAGCGGCGCGGTCGCCGCCGGCTCGCCGAGCGGCAGGCCGACCGGGATGTTGTTGTCGACGAGGTTGCCGAAGATGAACCGCGCCCCATCCTGCGTGTACCCCAGCAGCGTGATGAACGCGTCGTTGACGAGCGCGAAGAACTGCTCGCCGGGCGCCGTCCGCAGGATGAGGACCGCGAAGACGAGCTGGAGGCCGGTCCCCCAGAGAACGATGCGCATCGGGAAGGCGGACCGGTCGACCGACATGAGCCAGGCGAGGAGCACCATGACGCCGATCCCGAGGATCGAGATCAGGCGCTCGTGGAAGGGTGTGTTCAGCGCCTCGCGGGCTTCGGCCGCGCGGGCGCCGGCCTGGGCCGCCTGCGAGACGGGCGGGGTCACGACCGTGTCGGGACGGGCGGCCACCGAATCCGCAGGCGCGGCCGCGGGTTCCTGCGCGACCGCCCGATTCGAGCCGGCGCGGGACGCCCAGACCCCGGCCACGAGCAATACCGCGGCCAGAGCCCATAGCGTGACGAGGAGCCGCGGTGTCCGGGGGCGGGTCGTCATGGGCCGCCCCAATATATCACGGCGTACTCTTTCCCGCGTTCTCGTACCAGCGCAGCCCGCCCGCGATCTCGCCCGCGAGCAGGTCGAGGTCCCCGTCGCCGTCGAGGTCCGCGAAGGCGGGCGCCGACATCGCCGGCAGCGCGAGCAACCCCGCGGGCGTGAAGCGAGCGATCCCGCCGCCCGCGCCCCACAGCACGATCGTCTCCCCGCTCTCGGACCCGACGATCAAATCCGGCGCGCCGTCCGCGTTCAGGTCCGCGAGAGCGGGCGCGCTCCGGCGACCGACGTCGAGACCGAGCAGCGTGTCGCTGACGAGCGTGAACCGCGGCGCTTCCGGCGTGCCGTCGTTGCGCCACAGGTTGAGCTCGCCCGACGACTCGCCCGCGACCATGTCGAGGTCGTCGTCCCCGTCCAGGTCGGCGAGCGCGGGCGACGCGTGGCTCCCCCGGGTCAGGTCGACGAGCGGCTCCTCTACGCGGGTGAACCGCGCCTCGCGGGCGGTCCCGTCGTTCCGGAACAGGATCACGCCCTCGTTCCAGGTCCCGACCACGAGATCGAGGTCGCCGTCGGCATCGACGTCGGCGAGCGCGGGAGCGTAGTGGAAGTCGCCGGTTACTTCCGGCAGCGCCCCCCCGATGCGGAACGCGGGCCGCTCCGGCGTCCCCACGTTCTCGATCCGGTAGATGCGTCCGGTCCGCTGGCTCTCGGGATCGATCTTGTTCGCGAGCAGGACGTCGAGGTCGCCGTCCGCGTCGAGGTCGCCCACCGCGGGGACGCTCTCGGCGCCGATGTCGACCTGCTCGATCAGCCGGCGGGCGACGAGATCCCAACCCGAGTCCGACTGCTCCAGCAGGTACAGGTTGTCGGCCGCGGTCGTGATCGGGTTGTAGGCACCCCCCAGGACGCCGACGACGGCGTCCAGATCGTCGTCCCCGTCCATGTCGCCGAACGTCGGCGCGTTGTAGCCGCTGGTCGCGATCGGATCGCCGACCGGCCACGGCACCGGATCGTTCGAGAAGCCCGGCGTCGCGCAGGTCCCGTCGTTCTCGAGCAGAAGGAGCCCCGGCTCGAACCAGTCGCCCCAGATCAGGTCCTTGTCGCCGTCGCCGTCGAGGTCGGCGAAGACGAGCGTGTTCGCGCCGTGGCGCGCGCTCGGCGCGATCTGGGCCACGATCGAGATGTCCTCGAAGTTGTCGGTCACGAAGGCGAACATGGGCGCGCCCTCGCCCGACCACGGCGCGGTCGCCTCGTAGCGCGTGACCGAGCCATCGAGCCGCCCGAGCATGAGGTCCAGCAGTCCGTCGCAGTCGAAGTCGACTACGTTGGGAATGTTCTGGCGGTCGGAGAAGATCGCGCGCCCTTGCTCGTCGCGGAGCGTGTCCGCCACCGAGGCGAAGCGCGGCTCGGCCCCCGGGCCGCGGTTCTCCCACGCCTGGATCATGCTGTACTTCGACTCGCCCAGGAGGTCCAGATCCCCGTCGTCGTCGAGGTCCGCGAAGCGGTACCACTCGCCCACGTCGAGATTCTCGAAGCGATCGGTCCGCCACGCGAACCGGACGCCGGAGCCCGAGACCCGCTCGAACAGCATCAGCTCGCCCGCCGCCTCCTGGACGAACAGGTCGAGGTCGCCGTCGCCGTCCACGTCGACGAGCTGCGGACGCGGCACGTTGAAACCGCCCAGGAACGGGAAGTCGTACGGCGCGCCGTCGGCGGGAGACACCTCGAAGGCCGACACCTGGCGCTCGAAGGTGGGGAGCGTGGCGCTCCCGCCGCCCATGGAGGCGCCGCCCGACTGTCCGGTGGCGCAGGCGGCCCCGCCGGCGAGCATCCCGAGGACCAGCGCTGCGGCCCGGGTCCCCGCGAGCGGCGTCATCCGGCGGTCAGCGAACGGGGGGCACGGTGTCGAGGCCGGTCGCGTTGGGGCCGACCTCGATGACCTTGACGATCTCGCGGGTCGCGACGTCGATGACGACCACCGTGCCCGACTTCGGATCCGGGCCGGAGGCCACGTAGGAGCCCTGCAGATTGTTGTTGGACACGAACATGAATCGGCCGTCGGGAGACGGCACGGCGCCGTGCGGCTCGGCGATCCCGCGGCCGGAGATGCGCTCGACGACCGACCACGTCCCGGTGTCGACGACCGCGACTTGGTTTCCGCGGTTGAGCGGCACGTAGACCCAGCGGCCGTCCGGCGTGAACGCCGGGTGCCATGGCGCCCCACCGATCTGCACCCGGTGCACGATCCGCGGCGCGGCCGGGTCCGAGAGGTCGAACACCATCAGCTCCCCGCTGATCTGCCCGCCGGCCACCATCGTCCGCCCGTCCGGGGACAGCGCGAACTCGACCAGCGTGTGCGGGGTCATGCCCGCGTGCTCGGCATGCGCCATCGCGGCCGTGTCGCGGATCGTCGGCTCGGGAAGATCCACGAGCGTCACGTCCTCGGTGTCGAGGTCGATCACCGCGATCCGGTTCTCGGCCAGGCTCGCGCTGTACGCCCAGCGGTCGCGGGTCGCGTTGGCGTGCGGTCGCGGGTAGATGACCTCGACTTCGTCGAGAAGCGTCATGTCGGAGCGGCGGATGAGCGCCACCGAGGACGGCGGGTTCACGGCCGACATCGAGCGGCCGACGATCAGGAGGTCGCGGGTCGGGTGCGCGACCACGAGTCCCGGGACCTCCATCTCGACCTGTCCGACGATGTGGTTCTCGCGATCGAGCTTGAGCACCCGGTTCTCGCCGATCAGCGACACGTACCAGAACGAGCCGTCGGGCTCGAGCGCCGTGTCGTGGGGCTTCGCGTTGGGCCCGAAACCGAGCGCCTGGAGATCGACGCGCGCGACCTCCTCCTGGCGCTCGACGTCGATGACCGAAATCGAGGCCCCGTTCTGATTGGTGACGTAGAGGAGCGGCGCTTGACGCGACCCCTGCGTCGCAAGGTCCGCCGCCGCCGTGCCGCTCGCGGCGGCGCACGCCAGCGCGAGCGCCGTCGAGGAGACGAACAGGCCTATCCGCATCAGGGTCACGAAATCGGCCGGTCGGCCTCGCGATAGCGCAGCAGGAACAGTCCTTCGTACCCGCTCGTCACGACGATGACTCCGCTCTTGAAGTACGGATAGTTGCTCCACGATCCGTCGAAGCGCGGGCTGTCGTCCCCGAACGGCACCGTATCGAAGAACCCGACTTCGTGAGGCTCGACCGGGTTCTGGATGTCCAGGACCCTCAGGCCCGCCACGTAATTCGACTGGAAGACCTTGTCGCCCTTCACGTACAGGTTGTGGTCGATCGAGGTCGTGTTGGGATTCATGAACTCCTTGGCGAGCACGGGGTCGTCGAGGTCCGAAACGTCCCACACCAGGGTGCGCGTGTGATCGACCAGGCCGTTCAGCTCATCGAGCTCGTCGTCCATGTACAGATAGCGCTGGTCCTCGGTGAGCCACGCCTGGTGGGTATAGCCCACATTCGGGTATTCCGCCATCGACAGCGCGACCGGCGCCTGCTTGTCCGTCACGTCCGCGATCGACAGGGCGGTCTCGTTCGACCCGAAGCAGATCTCGCGACCCTGGTGTGCCTGATCGGGACCGTGGTAGATCACGCACTGGGCGTCGTGGGTGTAACCGGTCTTCTGGCGCCCGGTCGTCGGGTCGGAGAAGCAGCCCGCGAACGTCGGATTCAGGGGGTCGTGGATGTCGATCATATGGAGCCCGCCGCCGCACGTCTCGTCCCCACCGTTGTTCCCCACCGTGTACGCGAAGCCGCTCTCTTCGTTGATCACGATGTTGTGCGCGCTCTGGATGCGGTCGTAGTGCGCGTCCTCGGTGAATGTCTGGGGCGCGTTCTGCACGTTCCGCAGCCGGGTCAGATCGAAGACCTGCATGCCGTGCTGCCCGGCCCCGTCGGCGACGATGAACGCGTGATCCTTGTAGACCTTGATGTCGCGCCAGACCGAACCCGGCGAGGCCGCGGTCTTCGGCAAGTCGCCGACGAAGACCGGGTTCTCCGGGTCGCTGATGTCGACGAACGAAGTGCCGTCGACGCGTCCCACGAGCGCGTATTCCCTGCCGGTCTCGGGATCCGTCCATCCCCAGATGTCGTTCAGCCGGACGCCCCGCTGACCGCCGATCTGAGCCACCGGTAGGAACGCGACCAGGTCCACGTTGCTGCAGCTGAACGCGCCGATCTGACCGTCGCAGGTCTCGAGCGAGCCGGTCATCGCCGCGAGGCCCGCGCTGGCCTCGCTCTCGACCCGGTTCGCCAGGAGCCACGAGTCATTCGAACGCTCGAAGATCGCCGCCGATCCCATGCCGTAGTCCTCGCCGGGGATCCCCACGGCGGCCACCGTTTCGCCCAGGGCCAGCGAACCACCGAACGCGCCGCCCTGCGGCAGGTTGTCGATCAGGGTCAGTTTTACGGGCGTCACGCCGTAATCGCCCGATGTCCCCGGAGCGAGGGCGTAGATCGCTCCGTTGAAGCGGTCCGCGCCGGGCGCGCCGATCCAGGCTTCTTCACCGGCGATCGCGATCGAGCTGCCGAACCGTTCCTGCGGCGCCCCCTGGAAGGGGACCGCGCCGACCCAGGTCCAGCCGTCCGCCTCGGGTCGGTAGACGTGGACCGCGCCCCGGAAACCGTTGAAGCCGGGCGCGCCGACCAGGATCACGTCCTCGCCGATCTCGATCGCGGAGCCGAACCGCGCGTTCGGCGTGAGGCTGTCGGGCGCGATCCGCGCCTGCTGCGTCCAGCCGTCCCCGCTGTACACGTACACGGCTCCACGCCCGCTGTCGGCCCGCGCCGCTGCGACGATCGCGCTCGAACCCTGCACGGCCAGGACGTCGCCGAACCGGTCGTCGGGAGCGGAGCCCTCGGGCGCCGCGATGCGGGCCAGCTGGGTCCAGGTGCCCGAGGGGTCTGCGCGGAACACGTAGACGGCGCCCCTTCCGCTGTCGGCGCCGCCGGCGCCGACGAGCGCCAGGTCCCCGCCGATCGCGACCGACGTGCCCAGGCTGTCGCTGACGCCGCCCGCGGCCGTGAGGCGCGCGACCTGCCGCCAGCTGTCACCGTCCTTCTGGAACACGTACGCCGTCCCCTGGCCCTCGTCGTGGAGCGGCGAACCGACGATCGCCCGATTCTCCGAAATCGCCATGGAGAACCCGAACCGATCCCCGGGAACCGCGTTCTCGACCGTCAGCCGACCGACCTCGGTCCAGCTCCCGCCGCTTTTGCCGTACACGTAGACGGCTCCCGGCGCGCGGACGTCGTTGGGCTCGGCTACCAGCACCTGGTCGCCCGAGACCGCCACCGTGGCCCCGAATCCCGACAGGGCCGGCGCGGGATCGATTCGCATCGACTGCGCCGCGGCCGGGGCCGCGATCGCGAAGAGAGCCAGCATGGGGAGCGCGTGTCTGATCATGGTCCGCCTTTCCAGGGGCTGGAGGATTGCCTGATGGTGCGCGCCACTCACGAGATCGGACGGTCTCCGGCGGGCGTGTACTTGAGGAGGAACAGGCCCTCCTTGCCGCTCGTCACGATGATCGTTCCGCTCGCGAAATACGGGTAATTGCTCCATGAGCCGTCGAACCGCGGGCTGTTATCCCCGGTCGGGACCGTATCGAAGAACCCGACCTCTTCCGGGTTCTCGATGTCCGAGATGTCGAGGATCCGTAACCCCTGAACGTAGTTCGACTGGTAGACCTTGTCGCCCTTGACGTACAGGTTGTGGTCGATCGCGGTGCTGTTGGGATTGAGGAACTCCTTGAGGACGACCGGGTCGTCGAGATCCGAGACATCCCAGATCAGCGTCCGGGTGTGATCGACGAGCCCCGCCATCTCGTCGCCCTCGTCATCCATCAGCAGGTAGCGCTGGTCCTCGGTCAGCCACGCCTGGTGGGTGTAGGCGACGTTCGGGTACTCGGCGACCGCGATCGGCGTGGGGTTCGCCTTGTCGGTCACGTCGGCGATCGAGAGCGCGGTCTCGTTCGAGCCGAAGCAGATCTCGCGCCCCCGGTGGTCCTCGTCCGGACCCTTGTAGAGGACGCACTGCGCGTCGTGCGTGTAGCCGGTCTTCTGGATCCCGGTGTTCGGGTCCGAGAAGCAACCCGCGAACTGGGGGGCCTCGGGGTCGCGGATGTCGATCATGTGGAGGCCGCCGCCGCACGTGTCGCCGCCCTCGCCGTTCCCCACCGTGTAGGCGAAGCCGGTCTCCTCATCGATCGCGATGTTGTGCGCGCTGTGGATGCGGTCGTAGTGCGCGTCCTCGGTGAAGGTCTGCGGCATGTCCGCTACGTTCCGCAGGCGCGTCAGGTCGAAGATCTGCACGCCGTGCTCGCCGGCGTTGTCGGCCACGATGAACGCGTGGTCCTTGTAGACCTTGATGTCCCGCCAGATGGATCCGGGTGAGCCCGCCGTCCTGGGGAGCTCGCCGACGTAGACCGGGTTCTCGGGGTCGCTGACGTCGACGAACGCCGTTCCGTCCATGCGCCCGACCAGCGCGTACTCCCTGCCGGTCTCGGGATCGGTCCAGCCCCAGATGTCATTGAGCTCGACGCCGCGCGTCCCGCCGATCGACTGGACCGGGATGAACGAGAGGAGCGTCACGTCCTTGCACTCGAAGCCCGCCGCCTCGCCCTCCGCGCACTCGACCTCGGCGCCGGACACCGCCGCGAGCGACTGGACCGGCTGCGAGACCGTGCCCGCGAGGGTCCACGAACCGCCCTCGCGCTCGAAGATCGCTCCCGAGCCGACGCCGTAATCGTCTCCCGGGACCCCGACCGCGGCGAGCCCTTCTCCGATGGCGAATCCGCCCCCCACGCCCGCGTTCGGATCGAGGTCCGCGACCTCGAGGGCCGCGCCGCGGACCCACGTGTCGCCCTCCCGCCTGAGCTCGACCACCGCGCCGCGGAACTCGTTCACGCCCGGCTCGCCGACCCAGATCGAGCCGTCGGCGCCGCGGTGCATGACGGCCCCGAAGAAGGTCTGCGGCCCCGCCCCCTCGCGGGGGCCGATGCGGCCGGTCTCCTCCCAGCCCGAAGAGGTGCGCCGGTAGGCGATCACCTCGCCGCGCGCCTCGGACACGAGCGGGGCGCCCACGAGGATGAACTCGCCCGCGACCGCCGCGCCCGCCCCGAAGCGGCCCTCGACTTCGGTTCCGGACAGCCGCGTGGGCGCGCCCCATGCGGATCCGCCCCGCGGGGGGAAGACCCAGACTCCGCCGCGGCCTGAATCGGCGCCCGCGGCGGCGATCATGGCCGACCCGTCGTCGAGCACGTCCAGCGTCCGTCCCCAACCCTCGTCGAACCCGACGCCCGCCGGCGCCGGGAATTCCCCCGCCGGCTGCCAGCCGCCGTCCCCCTGCCGCCGGAACGCGTACACGGTCCCGGTGGAGGAGTCCCCGTCGGCCTTCGCGGCCAGTGCGAGCTCGCCGTCGAACCCGAGCTCGACCCCGAACTGATCGCCGGGCGAACGCTCCGGCGCGACCAGCTTGGCCGTCTGACGCCAGGTCCCGTCCTCGCCCCGCTCGAAGGCGTACACCGCGCCCATGCCGTCGTCGACGTTGGGGGCCCCCACGATCATGCGCCCTCCCGCGGCCGCGATGAAGGCCCCGAACCGGTCGCCGACGACGCCGTCCGCGGCGGTGAGGCGGGCCACCTGGCTCCAACCATCTCCGCTCTTCCGGTAGACGAACACGGCCCCGGGCTCGCGGTCGGTCTCGGCCTGGCCGAACACCGCCTCGTCGTCGCCGACGGCGGCGGTGGCGCCGAACGACTGCGCGGCGGCGGGAATCGCGGACGACGCCGCGAATATCAACGCGAGGGCGATGCTTCTCATTCGTGCTCTCCTTGGAATGTGACCCGGATACCCGTACGTACTCGGTCTCGTTCCGACGGACGACCGGGCGGCTTCCGTCGTTCAACCCACGACCCTTCGTCGACCCTCCGCTAGGACATCCCCCCGAGCGCCTCGTTCGCTTCGGCGATCAGCGCCTTTCGCTCGGGATAGCGCAGGAACGCGCTCTTGAAGCCGTTCATGAGGAGCTTCTTGATCTCTTCGAGATCGAAGTCGAGATGCTCGACGAGGAGCGCCAGCTCATGGGTCATCGTCGTATTGGACATCAGCCGGTTGTCGGTGTTCACCGTCACGCGCAGACCCCGGTCGAAGTACTCCCGGATCGGATGCTCCTCGATCGAGTCGACGGCTCCCGTCTGGACGTTCGACGAGGGGCACATCTCGAGGGGAATCCGGTGGTCGCGCACGTACTCGAGCAGATCCGGGTCCTCGCCCAGCCGCACTCCGTGACCGATCCGATGCGCGCCCGTGTAGTGAAGCGCCTGGTGGATCGACTCGGGTCCGTACGCCTCCCCCGCATGGACGGTCACGTTGAGGTTCGCGTCCCGCACGAGGTAGAACGCTTCGCGGAACCATTTTGCGGGGTTGTCGATCTCCGCGCCCGCCAGGTCGAAGGCCACCACGCCCCGATCCTTGTACTCCACGGCGAGCGCGGCCATCCTGAGCGCCCGCTCGGGCTCGAAGTGCCTGAGCCCGCAGATGATCTGGTACGACTGGATCCGCGGCTGCGCCTCGCGTCCTCGCTCGAGGCCGCGCTGGACCGCGTCGACGACCTGCCGCGGCGAGAGACCCCGCTTGGTCAGCAGGATCGGCGCGTAGCGGACCTCGAGGTACCAGACGTTCTCGGCCGCCGCGTCCTCCACGAGCTCGAACGCGATCCGCTCGAGCGCCTCTTCGGTCTGCATGACCGACGTCGACACGTCGAAGCGCGACAGGTAGCCGACCAGATCGCGTTCCGGGAGGTCCTGCGTGAACCAGCGCCGGACGCCTTCCGGGGAATCCGCCGGGAGCTCGACCTCCTGCTCCTGGGCGAGCTCCCAGATCGTCTCGGGCCGCAGCGAACCGTCCAGGTGCACGTGGAGCTCGGCCTTGGGGAGCCTCTCGAGGAGCCCGCGATCGACGGTCATCGGTCGCGGTCCTCCACGCTCTCGTAGAACCGGATATGGGATTCGGGGACGACGTGGCCGTCGGGATCGACCGGCTCGCCGGCCCCGTCCCGCACGACGCCCGCGCCCGTCGTGAGCGCCGCGCCGGCCGCGGGATCGTACGCCGTCACCGCGTCGCGCCAGCGCGCCCACGGCCATACCCGGACTTCGACGCCGTTCACCGTGATCCGCACGCTGGGATTCACTCGCCCTCCCCCGCGGGCGGCCAGGGTTCGAGCTGGTCGATCCGGCTCTGGATCCCGTAGCGGATGGGGCGCGGCAACGACTCGAGATGATCCGCGAACACGTCGCTGTCGATCAGGCCCGTGTCGGTCGCATCGATGGCCTCGGCGAACGGAGCGTAATCGTCGCCTCCGGAAGCCATGAAGTTGTTGACCGTCATCGTGTACGTGCGCTCCGGGTGCTGCGCGCGTCCGTTCTCGACGATCATCTCCCCGGTATCCTCCAGCCACGCGTCGCGCACCCGCTGCCCGACGGGCCGCGTGGGGTCGAACGAGAATCGCAACCCCGACACCTGTCCCACCGAGCCCGTCACGGCGGCCTCGAGAGCGCGGTGCACCTGTTCGCCGGTCAACGTGAGCCGGATCAGCACGTTCTGGAAGGGCTGCACCGCGTAGACGTCACGGAAGCTCACCGGGCCCGCCAGCAGGTCCGCGCGGATCCCTCCGGCATTGGTCATGGCCATCTGCGTTCCGGTGGCGGCGCGCTGGGCGTCCGCGATCAGGTCGCCGAGAGCGCTCTCGCCGCGCCGGTCGCGGATCAGCGTCTGCGCCATCTCGGTGATCGGCCGATCGGCGATCTCGGCGGTCTGAGCGCGCCATCCCTCGACGATCGACGCCATCGCGGAATCCGGCCTGACGTCCGCCGTCCGCGTCGTCCAGAGCTCGGAGAAATCGTCGACCACGCGACGCGCGCCGCGATCGTACGTCAGGACGACCACGCCGACGGCGGTGCCGCTCGATGCCGCCTGGACGATCGGGATTCCGTTGACGGTCGTGTTGATTCGCGTGTGCGTGTGACCCGATACGATGAGGTCCAGCGGTCCGGTGATCCTCCGGGCCGCATCGGCGATCTCGCCCAGCACCCCTCCGTGACCTTCCTCGATCCCCCCCGCGTGAGCGACGAGGATGACGAGGTCGGCGCCCTCGGCCTTGAGCCGCGGCGCCAGCTCGTTGACGACCTGCGAGATATCCAGGAACTCGAACGGCTCCACGTTCTTGGGCAGCGTCGTGACGGGCGTCGATGTCGTCGTCGCCCCGATGACCGCGATCCTGAGCCCCGCCCGCTCGAGCCAGGCGTACGGAACCGCCCAATCGGGCCGCGCGCCCGTCGCCTTGACGAAGATGTTCGCGGACAGGACCGGGTAATCGGCCTGGGCGATCCGGGCCCTGAGCGTGTCCAGTCCCCAGTCGAACTCGTGATTGCCGATCGCCGCGGCGTCGATTCCGAGCGCGTTCATGACCTCGATGCTCGAGCGACCTGCGGTCAGGTTCGAGATCACCGTGCCCTGCATCTCGTCGCCAGCGTCCAGATGGAGCGTGGCTCCGGGATATCGCGCCTCGACGGGCCGCACGTAAGCGGCGAGCGTGGCCGCGCCGCCGATCGTGTCTCCCCCCGCCCAGGCCGGCGTGGTCGGCTCGAGCGCTCCGTGGAAGTCGTTGGTCGCGACGATCGCCAGGCGAACCGAGTCGCTGTCGGCGGGAAGCGGCGGCGGGAGAACCACGAGCCCGGGCGGCTCGGACGGCTGTCGAGTCGTTCCCGTCACGCCGCGCGCGCGCGCGTCGCCCGCGATCCGCTCCGCCTCCCGCGCGGCGACGGCGGCGAGCTCAGCGCCGTCGACGGCCGCGAGATAGGGGGCCGCCGCGTCCTCGGGCTCGATCCGCCACGACGACTCGAACACGTCGCTCTCCCGGATCGTGTCGCGGGCGGCGATCCAGTCGATCAGGAGCTGGCGGATCTCCTGGTCGCGGTCCTCGACGACCGGCGCGTCCCGGATCATCGCGTAGCCGCCGCCCCCGCCCTGGCGATAGCTGTTGATCGCGAGCGTGAACTCCTGCTCGTCCCTCACCGGAGCGTCCCGGTACTCGAGCCCGACGATCCTGTCTCCGACCGGCCGCGAGACGTCGACCGCGTAGTCGACGCCCGCGACGATGTCGTAGTTGTATCCGGGGATCGAGTCGACTTCGAGGTCGAGGTCCCCCGCCGCGTCCACGGGCTCGCCCTCCGCCGTCGTCCGGTGGAAGTACTTCGCCGAATACTCCAGGTACTCGCGCAGCTGCCGCCCGGTGATGCGGATCGTGCGGAGGGTGTTCTCGTACATGTAGAGCGCGGCGGCGTCGGCCTGCGTGATCGGACCCGGGCCGAGCGTCGCCTGAGTGTTGAACGCCGATGCCACCGAGAGGTCCGCACCGGTGGCGTCGAGCTGGACTGCCTGCAGGAGATCGAGGATCGGGGTGTCGGCGAGCCGGGCGTAGGCGGCCGACCACGTGTCCGGCGTGAAGCCGATCGTGTCGGCGACGTAGGCGAGGACCTTCTCGTGGAAGGGCCGCATCTCCGCCATGAGGGTGGGGTCGGGCGGGACTCCTTCGGTGGGGATCGCCGTCGCGGAGCGGTCGACGACCCGCCAGCCGCCCCCCGAGCGCTCGAGGTCCAGCTCGACCACCGACAGGGCCTCGGCCCAGCGGCCCGCCTGCGTGACGAGGACGCCGGCCACGGTCTCCGACGGTATGAGACGGTGGCTGTGACCGAGGAACATCGCGTCGATGCCCGGCAGCGCCCGGGCCAGCGCCTCGCCGGCGTCTTCCGGCGGCACGCCGGTAGCGGCTTCGTCGTAGGAGGAGCCCGGGCCCAGGCCCGAGTGCACGACGGCGATCTGGACGTCGCTCGCGCGCTCGAGCTCGGGCCAGAAGCGGCGCGCCGAGGCGACGATGTCGCGGAACTCGAGCCGGCCCTCGACGTGCGCGCGGTCCCAGATCGCCGAGCCGGGCGTCGTCAGCCCCAGGATCCCCACCCGCACGCCCTCCCGCTCGACGACCGCGAACGGCGGGAACGCGGTCGAGTCGGTGCCGGCCACGAAGACGTTGGCCGCGAGGAACGGGAACGAGGCCTTGGAAACGGCGCGCTCGAGCGCCGGGATCCCGAAGTTGAACTCGTGGTTTCCGACCGCCGCCGCGTCGTAGCCGAGACGGTTCATGGCGGCGATGACGGGATGGGTCTCGGCGGGCTCGACGACCCCCCAGTAGTAGTCGAACGGATTTCCCTGGAGCAGGTCGCCGGAGTCGACCAGGATCGCGTCGGGGTCGGCCGCCCGGATCGAGTCGACGAGCGTCGCGACGCGCGCGAGACCGAGGTCCTCCTCCGAGGCCGTGTAGTAGTCCCAGGGCACGATCCGGCCGTGGACGTCGGTCGTCCCGAGGATCGTGATCCGGGTGCGCTCGGCCGTGGCCGGCGTCGCGCCCGACCCGGGCCCGTGGCCGGTCGTCGCGGCCGGCGCGCACGCCGCCGCCAGCGCCAGCGCGAGGCCCCCGGCGATCGACCGCAGACGCGACATTTCGGTGAGATCGACCCTCATGGAGAGAGCGGAATATACGTCGGACGCGGCCCGGCTACTACATCAGCCGCGAACGGTCCGGACCGCCCGGAGGATGGCCCCGAAGTCGGGCAGGACGTCGTCCCGCTCGCTCACCCACGCATAGGCGATCCGGCCCTCCGTTCCGATGACGAACGCCGCCCGCCGCGCCACCCCGCGCAGGCCGAAATAGTCCTCGTAGAGGACGCCATACGACGCCCCGACCTCGTGGTTGAAGTCCGACAGCAGGGGGAACGGCAACGCCAGCTCCTCCCGGAATCGGCGGGTGACGAAGGGGCTGTCGACCGAGACCCCGAAAACGGCCGCGTCCAGGTCCTGCCAGAGCCGCCAGTCGTTCCGGACCTCGCAGAGCTCCTCCGTGCAGACCGAGCTGAAGGCCAGCGGGAAGAAGAGCAGGACCACCGGGCGCTCGCCGATCGACGCGCCCACGTCCACGATCTCCCCGGGCGCTGCGGGCAGCGCGAAGGCCGGTGCGACATGTCCGGTAGTCAGCGTCACCTCGCGCTCTCCATCGCGGAAGAGACCCCGGGCGTCAATCGTCGAACCGGATCTCGTCGAGAGAGACCTCGTGCCGGACGACTTCGTTTCCCTCGGCGTCCTTGATCCGGAGCGTCAGCCGGCCCGGGGGCCGGGTCGTGTCGAGATCGAGGATGCCGTAGCTGTCCCCCGCGCCGTACCCGCCGATCCGGATCGGGTTGGGCAGCTCGAGCCCGGTCGTGAACGGGCGGTTCGCGATCGGCGAAGCGGTCAGCTCGTAAAGAGGATACAGCCCCTCCCGCTCGTCGCGCATGAGCTCCGAGAGGTGCCGGTCGCCGTCCACGAAGACGACACCGCCGATCCGCCGGTCGCGGATCCAGTCCAGGATCTCCCCTCGCTCGTGGGCGAACATCGCGTACGACTCCCATTCGTGGTAGTCGACGAGCACCTGATGACCGATCGCGATCACCTTGAGCGGGGCGTCGCTCGCCGCGAGCGCTTCGAACAGCCATTCCTTCTGCGCGCGGCCGAGGATCGTCTTCGAGGGCGACGCCCGGAGCGAATCGGGGTCCCGCCAGAAGCGGTCGTCGAGGAGGAAAACCTCCGCCCCACCGATCCGGACGTGGCTGTAGATCCCGTCGAGGCCGGGCTCTACGCCGTAGGACGGGTTGGCCCAGTAGCGCTCGAAGATCGCCGCCACCTCGAGCCGCATCGGGTTCGTCCGGTCGTCGTCGCTGTCGCCGTAGTCGCGATCGTCCCAGATCGCGTAATTGGCCATCGTCCGCAGGACGGGCTGGATCGTTTGCAGGGCCTTGATTTGACGGTAGCGGCGCTCGATGCGCTCGGGATCGCTGTAATCGGCGGGCGTGACCGAGTCCGCGTGCTCGAGGTAGCCGTTGTCGCCCAGCCAGACGATCGCGTCCGGCCGATCGGCGGCAACCGCGCGCCACGCCGGCTGGATCGAGTCCCACGGCACCCGGGCGCACGAGACCAGCGCGATCCGCACCCGCGAAGGCGCGTCGGGCGCCGGAAACGTGCGGAACTCGACCGGCGGATCGACGTCGAGCGGCGCGCCATCGAGGGCGAATCGGGCGCGATAGACGGTCGAGGGCCGGAGGCCCGCGACGTCGACGAGCGCGATCCCGCCATGCGGGCCGTCGATCCGGGTCGACCCCTCCGGAGCCTCACCCACCGCGTCCGTCAGCGTCACCGAAAGATCTCCGGGCCGATCGGTCTCGACCCACAGGCGCGCGGACGCTTCGGTCACGTGGCCGACCATCGGCCCGAGGACGATCCGGCCGGCCGGTCCCCTGCCATCCGCCGGCGGTGGCGGCCGCGACCCCGCGCAGGCCGCGACTGCGCTGCATGCCAACCAGACCGTGCCCGCCCGCGCGAGACGGTGGAATCGTCGTTGCCTCATCGGTGAGCGCTCCGGGGACGGTGAGTCGAAGCAAGAGGCGGCCCCCGCGCCCGGCGCGCGGGGGCCCCCTCTCTCGAACTGCGGCCTTCGGCTAGTTGACCGCGTACCTCACGCCGAACTGCATCTGCCAGCGCGAGTTCGTATCGAAGACCGTGAACGGGTCGGCGGCGCCGTCGTCGCCGACGTTCAGCCGGTTGATGTCGAAGATCCCGCGGTTGTTCGCCTCGTCCCAGCCGCGGAGCGCGAGCAGCTCGATCGTTCCGAAGCTGACGCCCGAGCTCCGACCCCAGTCCTCGTTCAGCAGGTTCCCGACATTGAAGATGTCCCACACGAGCTCGCCGTGCTGGCCGGCGATCGTCGGGATCTTGAACGTCAGGCGCGTGTCGAACCGGTTCCGCCACGGCGCGTCGCAGACGTTGCGCTCGATGATCCGCCCGCGGGCCTCGCGCAGGCAGGCCTCGGTCTCGATGTAGTTGTCGAGCTCCTCCCAGTCCGCCGGGTCGACCAGCGTGATGTCGTTGGCGTCAGTCGGCACGTACAGCAAGTCGTTGACGCGGTCGCTGGCCGTGAAGAACTCGAACGCATCCGCATTGACGTCGCCGTTGTACACGTAGGTGTACTTGTCACCCGAGTTTCCCACGTAGAGCAGCGACCACGTGAACCAGTCGGTCACGTCATAAGAGCCGCCCAGCACGACCTTGTGGGTTGTCTGGTAGTTCGACGTCGCGAGCGGCGGGTCGTTCGGGTCTCCCGGCACCGGGTTGAAGCCGATGTTCGAGGTCGCGATCGAGCTCGTCAGGCCGCTGATGTCCTCGGCGTCGTTGAACGTGTACGAAGCGCTGAACTCGACTCCGTCCGAGTACCGCTTCTGCGCCTGGAGGATCAGGTTCCAGGCCCGGTCCTGATCGCTGTTCGTGAGCACGACCGTCTGCCAGAATTCGTCGTGGAGGAAGTTCGGGTTGGCGATGTCATTGTTGTTGCCGGTGTCGAGGCCGGGCTTGTGCGTGCCGAACACTGGCCGTCCGCCTTGGGTCGTGGAGACCGGATTCTTGTCGACGTTGATCTCGGTCAGGAAGATCTGATTGGCGTACTTCGTGTAGACGAGCTCGGCGGTGCCCACGATCCCCCACCACGGGAGCTCGCGATCGACGGCCACGTCGAACCGCCAGGCGCTCGGGAACTCGAAGTCCCGATCGATGAGGTTGATGACGGCCTTCGGAGGCGAGGGAATCCCCGCTCCCGTGCAGCTTCCCGGCTGCGCATTCGGATCGAGCGTGAACGCCGGCAGGTTTCCGTCCGACGAACGGCAGGTGAACGAAACGGTCGAGCGACCCGTGTTCGAATACAGATTCGACAGCCACACGAACGGCTGCCGCCCGGTGAACAGGCCCACGCCGCCGCGGAACTGGGTGGTCTGGTCCCCGTACACGTCCCAGTTGAAGCCGAAGCGCGGCGACAGGATTCCGTTCGCATGCACCTCGTCCGTCGCGATCCCGAAGGCCGACTCGACATCCGGGTTCTCGATCGGCTGATCCTTCACGAACGGCTCGTCGTAGCGCAGGCCGGCCGTCAGCACGACGTCCTCGATGCCCCTGTATTCCGTCTGGCCGTAGAAGGCCAGGTTGTCGATCGTGAATCGGGCGTTGGGATCGAAGTCCGCCGAGAACGGCACGCTGCGCGTGTACGAGCTCGGCATTCCAGCCTCGAAGTCCTCGAGGCTGTTGAACGTCCATGAGCCCGTCTTGGAGGGGAAGAACAGGTTCCGGAACTTGAAGCGCTGGTTCTGGACTCCGAACGTCAATCGATGCTCGCCGACGTTGAAGCTGAGGGCATCCTGGATCTCGTACGAGTCCTGGTCGAGCTCGTTGCCCTGGCTGAACAGTTCGGCGCCGGCCCGCAGAGTCGTGGTTCCGGTTCCGTCCGCGTCGTCGACGATCACGTTGAGCTCGGGGTACAGGGTGACCGGCGTCCGGCGATCGCGGATCCGAGTGTAGCCGAACGTCAGCTCGTTGTAGAACCGGTCCGCGAACGTCGAATTGAGCTGGGCGACGCTGGAGTTCGTCTCGGACTCGAAGAAGTAAAAGTTCGAATCCAGTGAGTACGTGTTGCTACCCGTGCGGTTGACGACCACGTCGTCCTCAGCCTTGACCCAGTTGTGCCGCAGCGTCAGCGTGTGGTTCGGGTTGAGCTGCGCATCGACGCGGCCGAAGATGTTGTCGTTCGGGTTGTTCACCGTGAACGGCCCGAAGCCGCCCGCCGTCACTCCCTTGGCGTCGAGCAGGCCGATGAAGCTCTCGAGGTCGGCCACGTCGACGTGGGTCTGCGCGGGGTCCTCGCGGCCCGCGATCACGTCGCCTCCCGGCCGCTCGTTCTTCTCGTGCTCGCCCGAGAGGAAGAAGTGGACCCGGTCGCGGACGATCGGGCCGGCCGCCGTGCCGCCGAAGATCGTGTTCGTGAACTCGCCGAACTGGGAACCCAGCAGCTCGTCGCGGACCAGGCTCTCGTCCCGATGGTAGTAGTAACCGGTCGCCTGCCATTCGTTGGTGCCGGTCTTCGTCACGGCGTTGATGAGCCCGCCGGTGAAGCCGCTCTGGCGTACGTCGAAGGGCGCAGCCACGACCTGGTACTCCTTGACCGCCTCGATCGAGATCGACCGAGCACCGGCCTGGCCGCCCGGCTGGCCGGTCGAGCCCAGACCGAAGACGTCCTGGGTCACGATGCCGTCGATCTGGATGCTGTTGAAGCGGTTGTTCTGGGATCCGATGGCCGTCGCGCCGCCGCCCGCGCCGGAAAGCGGAGAAAGATCGACGAAGTCGGTGAAGTTGCGGCCCAGCGACGGCAGGTTTTCGATCGCGTGCTCGGAGACGAGCGTCTCCTGCCCGGTCCGGCTGGGATTGATGATCTCGTTCACAGTCGGGGCGACCGCCACGATCGCAGCGACCTCCACCGCCTGCTGGGCGAGCTGGAAGTCCTGGACCAGCCGCTGACCGAGCGTGAGTCGAGGCACGGTGTTCGACTCGGCGCCGTAGCCGAGGCCGCTGGCCTCGATCATGTAGGGGCCGCCGACCTGGATGCCCGCGACGAAGTAGTTCCCGTCCTCTTCGGTCACGGTGCCGTACACGATGCCCGTCGACTGGTTCGTGACCTGGACGATGATGTTCTCGATGGGAGCGCCCTGGTCGTCGGTGACCGTGCCGGTGACGGCCGCGGTTGTGATTCCCTGGGCGTGGATCTCGGGGGCGCGGGTCAGCAGGCCGAGTACGGCGACCAGGCCCGCGATCCCCAGGCCGGCGAACGAACGCGTGAGCCTCATGTTCACCTTCAGGTGTGGGTGCGGAGGGGGCGTTGCTGTTTTCAGGTCTTCACCCCGCCAGGATAGAATGCCGGTTTGACCGGCGTTCGACGGGCTCTCGACAATCTTGTGTCCGATGACGCTCCGCGCGCAAGCCCTTTTTCCGGCTGCGTCGGCGGCGTCATTCCGCCGGGTCGGGGAGCGTGATCCGGAACGTCGCGCCGCGGCCGCGCGCGGAGTCGAGCTCCACCCGTCCGCCGTGGACCTCGGCCACGTGCTTGACGATCGCCAGCCCGAGACCGGTTCCACCGCGCGACCGCGCCCGGCCCTTCTCGACCCGGTAGAAGCGCTCGAAGATCCGCGGCTGATCCTCGCGCGGGATCCCCTCGCCCGTGTCGGCCACGGTCAGCTCGACTCCTCCCTGGACACGGCGCGCCTCGACTCGAACCTGTCGGTCCCCCGGAACGTATCGCACGGCGTTCTCGACCAGGTTCGAGAGGGCGAGGTGGAGGAGCCTCCGGTCCGCGCGCACGCGAAGGCCCGGCTCGACGAGCGTCTCGAGCGAGAGACCCTTTTCCCGCGCCGCGAGGGCCGAGGCGTCCACGACCTCGCGGACGAGGGCATCGACGTCGACGACCTCGGCCTCCGGCACGAACCCCTCGGACTCGAGTCGCGACAGCTCGAGCAGGTCGCGGACGAGCGCCGACATGCGGCCCGACTGGCGGCGGATCACCTCGGCGATCTCGCCCACACGCGCCGGGTCGCGCGCCGAGTCCGCGAGCGCCTGACCGTAGCCCGAGATCGTCGTCAGCGGCGTCTGGAGCTCGTGGCTGACATTGGCCACGAAGTCGCGTCGAACCTCATCCAGACGGGCCCGCTCGGTCACGTCGTGGAAGACCGCCACGCTCCCGCCCGTGTCGAGGCCGGCGGCGTGCACCGCGAGCGTGCGCTCGAGCGGCCACGTCACCCGCACTTCGCGGACGACCACCCGGTCGGGCCGGGTCGCCTCGGCGATCACGTCCGCCGCGGCCGCGTTGCGGAGCGCCTCGATCGGCGTCCGCCCCTCGATCCTCGGTCCGCCCGCGAACATCTCGCGGAGCGCCGTGTTGCTCATCGCGATGCGCCCGTCCGCCCCGGTCACCAGGACCCCCTCCACCATGCCTTCGACCACGGCTTCGAGCTGGTCCTTCTCTTCGGTCGTGCGCCGGATCTGGGCCGCCAGGGCCGCGGCGGCGGCGTTGAGCCCGCCCGCGAGGTCTTCGAGCTCGTCCCCTGTGTCCACGTGCGCCCGGGCGCTCAGCTCGCCGCCCGTGAGCCGCTCGGCCGTTTCCTGGAGCTCGCGAATCGGCCGGCTCAGGTAGCGGGCGAGGAGTCCGCCCGCGATCGCGGTCAGGGCCAGCCCCGCCAGGAGCCCCGTCAGGAGCTCCCTCCGGGCGTGAGCCTCGGCCGCGGCGACGGCCGTCAGCGGCACCGCCATCCGGACCACGCTTCCCGCCCAGGGGCCGCTCTCCACGCGCCGCGCCCGGTACAGCAGGTCCGCGTCGATCGAGCGGGAGTAGCGGACGCTCGCGCCTTCGCCCTCGAGGCGCGCCTGCCGGACCTCCGCCCGCCCGGCGTGATTGTCGAGCGCGGCGAGCGCTTCGCCGTCGAATTCGCTGTCGGCGATCACGCGGCCGTCGGGCGCGATGACCGTCAGGCGCGCGTCCGCGGCCCGCGCCAGCGCGTCGACGCGCGCGTCGAGGAGCGCCTCGTCGCGCGGCAGCTCCCCCCGGTCGAGGAGCGCAGCCAGCACGCGCACGCCGGTCTCGACGCGCGATTCGATCCCCGCCCGCGCCTCGTCGCCGACCGAGTCGTAGAGCATCGCCCCGGCTGTGCCGACGAGCACGAGCCCGAGCGCGATGTACGTGCCGAAGATCCGCGTCCGTATCCGCACCCCGCCCCGCTGTGTGGATCAGGATGGAGAGGAGAAGAGGGAGACCGAGGCGTCTCAGCCGTCCGGCGGACGAAACTTGTAGCCCACTCCCCACGCCGTCTCGATCCACTCCCCCGGAGGGCCGAGTTTACGTCTCAGCCTCGCCACGTGCGCGTCCACCGTCCGATCATACCCCTCGAAATCGTAGTCCCACACCTGGCGCAGGAGCTCGGACCGGCTGAACACGCGGTTCGGGTGCGACAGCAGGAAGTGGAGCAGGTCGAACTCGCGGCCCGTCAGGCGGACCTCCCGGCCGTCGACGGTCACGATCCGCGCGGCTGGATCCAGCTTGAGACCCGCGTGCCCGAATACTCTCGAGCGTCCCCGTTCCCCGCGCGACCGCCGCAGGACCGCGCCCACCCGCAGGACGAGCTCGCGCAGGTTGAAGGGCTTGGTGATGTAGTCGTCCGCGCCCAGCTCCAGGCCGACGATCCGGTCCACCGTCTCCTGCTTCGCCGTCAGCATGATCACCGGCAGCCGCGCGGTGCGCTCGTCGCGCTTGAGCCTCCGCGTCACCTCGATCCCGTCGACGTGCGGGATCATGAGGTCGAGCAGGATCAGGTCGAGCGGCTCGGTCATCGCCTTCTCGAGCGCCTCGATGCCGTCCTCGGCGAGCAGGACCTTGTAGCCCGCTCCTTCCAGCGACCGGTCGAGCAGGCTCCGCAGGTCGGGCTCGTCCTCGACTACCAGGATCCGGGCGCTGTCTCCGTTACTGGTCGAACGCACCTTCGTCCTCCGTGTCCGAGCGGAGCTCCTCCGCATGGTGCTTCACGGTCCGCGCCTCGACGATGTAGATGACGTCCTCGGCGAGGTTCGTGGCGAGGTCCGCGATCCGCTCGAGGTTCCGAGCCACCAGCATCATCTGGAGCGCAGCGACGATCGCGCCGGGGTAGCGCGTCATCTCGGAGAGCATGACGCGGAACACCGAGTCGTTGTAACGGTCGACCTGGTCGTCCCGCTGGCATACGGCCCGCGCCCGATCGGCGTCGCGATCGATGAACGCGGCGATGGCGTCGCGCAGCATCTCGGTCGCGACGTCCGCCATGCCGTCCAGGTCGCCGACGTCGGGCACGGGAAGCGCTTCGGCGAGCCGCTTCGCGCACTGGGCGATGTTGACCGCGTGGTCCCCCACGCGCTCGAGGTCGGTCGAGATCTTGAGCGTCATGACCAGCGTCCGGAGATCGATCGCCATGGGCTGCCGCCGGGCGAGCAGGTTGATCGCCCGCTCCTCGATCTCCAGCTCCAGCGCGTCGATCTCCCGGTCGCGCTCGATCGAGACCTGCGCCGCCTGCGCGTCCCGCTTCTTGACCGACGCCAGCGCGTCTCGCACCTGCTCCTCGGCCCGGCTCGCCATTCTGAGAAGCAGCTCGCGCAGCTCCTCGAGCTCCTGATCGAAGTGCCGGGACGCTCTAGCCGAATCTGCCGGTGACATAGTCCTCCGTGTGCTTCTCGTGAGGGGCAGTGAAGATCGCGTTGGTGTCGTCGTACTCGATCAGCTCGCCCAGATAGAGGTACGCGGTGTAGTGGGACACGCGTGCCGCCTGTTGCATGTTGTGGGTCACGATCACGATCGTGTAATGCTCGACGAGCTCGTGGATCAGCTCTTCGATCTTGGCGGTGGCGATCGGATCCAACGCCGAGGCGGGCTCGTCCATGAGCAAGACCTCGGGCGTGACCGCGAGCGCGCGCGCGATGCAGAGCCGCTGCTGCTGCCCGCCCGACAGGCCGAGCGCGCTGTCATCCAGCCGGTCCTTCACCTCATCCCATAGCGCCGCCTGCCGGAGCGAGCGCTCGACGATGTCGTCCAGGTCCGCCGGCCGGCCGTAGAGCCGCGGCCCGAAAGCGACGTTGTCGTAGACCGACTTCGGGAACGGGTTCGGCTTCTGGAACACCATCCCGATCCGCTTCCGGACCTCGACCGGGTCGACCTGGGGCGCGTAGATGTCCTCGCCGTGGTACATCACTCGCCCTTCGACGCTCGCCGACGGGATCAGGTCGTTCATCCGGTTCAGGCAGCGGATCAGGGTCGACTTGCCGCAGCCCGAGGGCCCGATCAGGGCGGTGATCGCGTTCCGGTAGATGTCCATCGTCACCTCGGAGACCGCGGGGACGCCGCCATAGGAGACGGTCACCTGCTCGAGCCCGAACACGGGCTCGCGGTGGAGCGACGGCTTCGCACCGTGCCGGGATGCCGCCGCTTGGGCGGTGGTGGCGACGTCGACGCCTAGCGCGTCCTGCGAATGCCTGGTCTG
>DATBJO010000022.1:0-9583 GCA_036556305.1 Gemmatimonadota bacterium | reverse complement strand
CCCCCCCCCCCGCCACCGGAATCCGCGTGGCTATTCCCCTGATTCTCCTTCCAGGCACTCGTAGTCGATCGTGGAAGATGCGCTGCCCGCGAAGGAGTCCGTCCCCAGATACTGCGCCTGCGCGGTGTGGGAGCCGAACGGAACCCGCGGCCCGCCGCAAACGACGTCGCGGGTCGCCACGCCGTTGACGACCGGCGCGATCGGGGCGCCGAAATGCACCGGGATCGTGGCGTAGAACGCGACCTTGCCGCCGTCGGGCACCGGGGCCACTTCAGCCCGCAGGGTGATCGTGTCTCCGGCGAAGAAGGTCGTCGTCTCCTCGACGAACGAGAACGTCGTCGTCGTCGGGACCGGATCGGTGTACACCGACCCGTACGGACTGAACGAGGTGATCGCTCCGCCCGTGCTCTTCCCCCCGGCATACGCCCGCGCCGGGCTCAGCAGGCCGGACACGTAGGCCATGCTCCGGCCCAGCGGGCTCGACCAGAGAGCGCTCTCGGTCTCGCTGCTCGCGTCCTCGCAATCAAGGAACGCCACGTCGACGTACGGCTGCTGCTCCCATGACCCGTTCGGCAGCTGGTGGGCGAGGAACAGGTTCACCCCGGGGACCGCGCCCGGGGGAGTTCCCACCGGGTCGTTCTCGTCGAGCGTGCAGACCCCGGCGACGGCCTGGTCGTCGGCCTGTGCGAGCGTCAGGCTTCCGCCCGGGGCCGGCGGGAACGTGATTCCCTCGGGGATCGTTTGGATGTCGTAGAAGATCGGGTACCGGGGGGGTGGCGCGAAATCGTCCGGCAGCCGCCTGACCGACAGGACGAATGGCTGGGTGATCACCTCGCCCGGGACATCGCCGCCGCCGAATTCCTCACCTTCGGTCGCCACAACTTGGCAGTCGTTACCCGGGGTGCACGCAGCGGCGGCGTCGGCTTCCTCGGCCACCAGGCCGACGAACTCCCACATCGCCAGGATGAGCTCACCCGTCGCGACTCCCGTCTCGTCCTCCCATCGCCCTTTCGTGTAGTTGTTCAGGATCGAGGTCGTGAGCGACTTGGTCTTCTTCTGCGCCTTCACCAACTGCCCCGCTTCCACGTCGTTGGCGATGCCCTGGAACTTCGCAACGGTCGCTTCGGCGATGACCCTGGGCATGAGAGCATTGATCATATCAATGATCTCTTGTTCGGTCGCCGACGGCTCGATCGACCGCTCGGCTTCTGTCGGGAACGACCCGTCTTGCACCTGGCACGCCCAGACCGCGGCGCCCAGGGCGAACAAGCCGATCGCCAGGAGAAAAAGACGGTTCCTGGTTCGCATTTGGGGGTACCTCCTCAAGGACCGGGGGGCCCGGCCGGAATGGACGACCGGACGTCCGAAGCGGCACAGACGCTCTCAATGCCGGGAGCGAGCAGTACATGGTAATATACGATCCGAAGTGGAAAGTGGAAGGCTGAATTTAGGAGGAATTCTCGGGCTTTGAGCTTCCGGACCGAACCATGAGCTTCTGCGTCGAATGCGGCAACCGGCTCCCCGAGGTGGCCAAGTTCTGCCCCCAGTGCGGGACCCGGGTCGCCGCCGAAACCGAGCCCGCCCCCGTCGCGGCCGAAGCCACGCCCGCCACTCCCGCGGTCCAGACCCCCCCGCTCCCCGCGGAACTCCGGGAAAAGTTCGTCTCCGTACGATCGGAGCTCCGAGGCGAGCGCCGGGAGGTCGTCGTCCTGTTCGCAGACCTCAAGGGCTACACCTCGATCTCCGAGCAGCTCGACCCGGAGGAGGTCACGATCCTGATGAACCGACTCCTTCGGGAGCTGGCGGCCGCGGTCTACGAATACGAAGGGTACGTCGACAAGTTCATCGGTGACGCGATCATGGCGTTGTTCGGCGCGCCCCTCGCCCACGAGGACGACCCCGAGCGCGGCGTGCTGGCCGGCCTGCGCATGCTGGACGTCGTCCGCGACCACAACGACAAGTCCGAGTACGACCTCGCGCTGCGCGTCGGAATCAACCTCGGCGAGGTCGTGGCCGCGCACCTCGGGTCCGAGATGAACCTCCAGTACACGGTGGTCGGCGACACCGTCAACGTCGCCTCCCGGCTCGAGGGCGCCGCCGAGCCGAACACCGTGCTGGTCAGCGAGCCGGTGTGGAATCGGGTCGGCCGCCGGTTCTCGGGCGTCGAGCTGCCGCCGCTCACGCTCAAGGGGAAGGCCGAGCCGATCCGCGGCTGGCGCATCCAGGGGCTCCGCCCCGAGCGCCGCCGGCGCGAGGAGACTCCGTTCGTCAATCGCGAGGCCGAGCTCGCGCGCCTGACTCACGCCCTGCAGCGAGCGGAGGCCCATGAGGGCGCCGCGATCGTGGTTCTCGCCGAGGCAGGCGTCGGCAAGAGCCGGCTCGTGCGCGAGGCGCTGTCGCTCGCCTCCTCCGGGACGCGGATCATCCGTCTCCAGTTCAGCCCGATCCGGCTGCCCGGTTACCGCGCTCCGTCGGCGGAGATCTTCGCGCAGGTGGCGGGGAGCCCCGAGGAGGCCCGCGCGATGCTCGGGGCGGAGGCCGACCATCACGCCCGGGGCCTGGCCGGTCTGGCGGCGGCCGCGAATCCGGAATCGGCGCCCGACATGGTCGAGGACGTCGACCCCGCCGCGGCCCGACAGAACCGGTGGCTGGCCGTGGCCGCGCTCCTGCGGGCGGCCGACCGGCAGGCGCCCATCGTCCTCGCGGTCGAGAACCTGCACTGGGCCGACGAGGCGGCGCGCGAATTCCTCTCCTTCATCCTGTCTCCCGACGCGCAGGTCCCCATCGCCGCGTTCCTGACCGCGCGGCAGACCGACCTCGAATGGCTCCCGGAAGGGGTCGAGCAGATGCCGATCGGTCCGCTCGGGCCCGAGGCGGCGGACTTCATGCTCGGCGCGCTGGTCGAGGACCTGCCGCCGGAGGAGCGCCGCGAGCTGATCCGCAGGAGCGCCGGGAATCCGCTGTTCATCGAGGAGCTGGCCCGCGCCCTGGCCGAGACCGGCGCCTCGGGTCGCGCGGTGCCGGGCATGCTGCAGGGGCTCATCACCTCGCGCATCGATCGCCTCGACGCCCCGCTCCAGCACCTGCTCCAGATGGCCGCGGTGCTCGGACTCCAGTTTCCGCTCCCGCTTCTGGGAAGCATGTTCACGCTCGAGTCCGAAGCGATGTCGTTCGAGGAGGCGCTGTCCGGTCTCGAGGAGCGCGGATTCCTCGAGCTCCAAGGCGAAGACGGCGCCTTTCTCCACGCGCTCGTCCAGGAGGTCGCCTACGGGGGACTCCTCGTCCGCGTCCGACGCGTGCTCCACGAATCCGCGGCCCGGCTCGGCGAGGAGCGCTTCGCCGATCGCATGGAGGCCGAGGCCGCGTTCTTCGCGCACCACTACTGGCACGCGGACCTGCCCCGCGAGGCCGCGCCGCACCTCTGGATCGCGGGCCGCGCCTCCGCCGCGAGCTGGAACCTCCCCGCCGCCGAGCAGTTCCTGCGGCGCGCGGCCGAGGCGCTCGCGAAGAGCGACCGCGCCCTCGACCCGGAGGAGGGGGCCCGGTTCGAGGAGACGATGGGGAACGTCCTCCTCCACCGCGGCTCGCTGGAGGAGTCCGAGGCGTGGTTCAAGCGCCTCGAGGAGCGCGGCCACGCCGCCGGCCGCGGCGAATGGGAGGCGCGCGGCATCGAGTACCAGGGCCGGATCGCATGGTACCGGGGACGACTGGACGACGCGCAGAGCCTGTTCGAGCGCGGGCTCGCGGTCGTGGGAGAGGACTCTCCGCGCGTCATCGCCGACCTCCACAACGACCTCGGCGCGGTCTTCTACTACCGCCACGATTTCGACCGCGCATTCGCCTTCCACTCCAAGGCCCTCGAGCTGCGCCGGTCCCTCGACGACCGCCTCGGAATCGCCAAGAGCCTCTCGAACATCGGCAACATCCTGCTGCACCTGAAGGACGACTACGACGGCGCCGACGAGCACTACCGGCGGGCTCACGAGACCGCGGTGGCGATCGGCGATCGCCAGATGCAATACTCGGCGCTGAACAACCTGGGGCTCGTCAAGATGACCCTCGGGAGCTGGACGCAGGCGCTCGAGATCTTCGAGCGCGCGATGGCGATCCTGGCGGAGATCGGCTGGTCCTACGCCCGCTTCGTGACGCTGCAGAACCAGGCCTGGTGCGAGATGGAGCTCGGGCGGCTGGGCGACGCGCTCCGCCACATCGAGCTGTGTCGCGAGAAGGGTGAAGCCGTGCTCGAACCGGTCAACCGCGTGCGGACGCGTTCGTTCCTGTTCGACATCTGGCTCCACATCGGCGCGCTGGACCGCGCCCTCGAGGCGCTCGGCGAGTCGCGCGCGATGGTCGACGACCTGGGGCTCGTCGAGGAGGAGGAGGAGGTCCGCCTGCGCGAGGGGCGCTGGCTGGCCGAGCAGGGGCGCTGGGAGGAGGCGGCGGAGAAGTTCGCCCGCTCGGAGGAAGAGGCGATCCGCCAGCAGGCGGTGGCCGTCGAGCTGATCGCGCGGGCCCAGGGCTCCCGCGCGCGCGCGCGTGCGGGACTGCCGGACCTCGGGGGCTGCGACGTGAGCCGGGCCGGCGTCAACCGGCCTCTCGCCGTCCTCGTCCGCTATCTGCTCGCCGACGGCGCGATCGCGCGAAGGCCCGATCCGGCGCTCGACGCCGAGATGTCGGGGATCGTCGAGCTCGCATCCCAGCTCGAGATGACGCCGATCGTCCTCGCCGCCGCCGCGCGACAGGGCGCCCTGCGGGAGTCGCTGGGCGACCTCGCGGGCGCGCAGCTCGCCTTCGAGCGCGCCGCGACGGCCGCCGACATCCTGAGGGCGAGCCTGCCGCTGGAGCATCGCGAGGTCTTCGAATCCAAGGCCGACGTCGCGGCGCTCCGCCAGCGGCTCGCTCCGGCCGAAGGGTGACACATGACCGAGGCGCGCGCGAGCGGGCGTGTCATCGTCATCGCCGGGCCGGCCTGCTGCGGCAAGAGCACGGTCGGGAGGAGCCTCATGGGGGGCGGCATGCCGCATGTCGCGGAAGCGATCGGATTGACCCTCCGATCACCCTGCGAGCTCATACAGGCGAAGAACTGGCACCGGTTCGAGGAGTCGACCTGTGAGACCGTTCTGTTCCATTACGATTTCACGCGCCCGCCCTTCCGGGAGAAGAGGGCGGGCCGGGACGGGGCGTTGACGGTCCTCGCCCGCGCGCGAGGTCTCCGCTTCCTCACCCTGTGGGCCGCGCCCGCGGACGTCGATCGGCGGTTCCGCCGCAAGACCCGGAGCGTCGTGGGAGGCCACATCAACCGCTTCGAGATCCGGCTCGCATGGCGGGCATTTCGCGAGATGCGGAGGAAACGACCGTTCGTCGCCCGCCGGGACCTGATGTGGGATTCCTACCTGAGGTGGTTCGAGTTCACATCCACGTTCGGCCCCTGTCCGCACTGGATTCTCCGGTCCGACCGCGCCGACGATGGACCGACTCCGCTGACGGGAACGAAGCCCGCGCCCTTCTGGGACGCGCTCCCGTCAGGGTCAGCCATCTGACGGACCCCGGTCCGCGGCCCGTCCAGCTTTGGATGGAATCCGGTCGCTACGCGTCCAACCGGCGGAGGTGAGGCCCATGCACGGCGCGGGGGAGAGGACGGGACGCGCGATCGACCGGCGCGGCTTTCTGAGGGGCGCGGGCGCCGCCGCGGCCGGCGCGCTCGCGTGCGGCACCGGGGTCGGAGTCGTCGCCGGGCGCGCCCGGCAGATCGTCGACCCGCTCCCGCGCGGGCCGGCCGCGCTCGATCCCCGGGACTGGGAGTCGGTGCGCGACAGCTTCGCCCTGTCGCCGGGCCGGATTCACATGAGCGCCCTGTACATCGCGAGCAATCCCGCGCCCGTGCGCGAGGCGATCGCCGCTCACCGCGCGGGTCTCGACGCCGATCCGGTTCCGTACCTTCGGCGACACGAGCACTCGCTGACGTTCGCGGCCCTCGACGCCGCGGGGCGCTGGATGGACGCCGATCCGCGCGATCTGGCGCTGACCGACAGCACGACGATGGGCTTGGGCGTCATCTATGGAGGCCTGCGCCTTCGGCCGGGCGACGAGATCCTCACGACCGAGCACGACTATTACGTGACCCATGAGGCGGTGCGGATGGCCGCCCGAGCCGCGGGCGCGACCGTCCGCCGGATCCAGCTCCACGGCCCGGACGATCTGGGTGACGAAGGCATCCGGGTCGGCCCCGGCGACATGGCCGAGCGGATCGCTCGCGAGATCCGGCCCGCGACGCGGGTCGTCGCGCTGACCTGGGTCCATTCGGGAACGGGCCTCAAGCTCCCGCTGGCCGCGATCGCGGAGGCCGTGCGCGACCGGGTGGACGGAGGGGACCCCGACCGGCGCGTGCTGCTCTGCGTGGACGGCGTCCACGGATTCGGCGTCGAGGACGTCGCGATCGAGGCGCTCGGCTTCGACTTCTTCGTGGCCGGATGCCACAAGTGGCTGTTCGGTCCGCGCGGCACCGGGATCGTGTGGGGACGCGGCGCGGAGGCCTGGTCGCTCGTCGAGCCTTCGATTCCGAGCTTTCTCGACGACTCGTCGTGGGCGGCGTGGGCGCGCGGCGTCCCGCCGCCCGGTCCCACGACGGCCCGGCGCGCGACCCCGGGCGGGTTCAAGCCTTTCGAGCACCGCTGGGCCCTCGGGCCCGCGTTCGACTTCATGTCCGCGATCGGGCGCGAGCGGATCGCCGGGCGCACGCACGACCTGGCGAGCCGTCTCAAGCAGGGCCTCGTCGGACTCGACCGCGTGCGACTGGTCACGCCGCTCGCGGAATCGGTATCGTCGGGGATCGTGTGCTTCGACGTCGAGGGGATGTCGGCGGGCGAGGTCGTCGACCGCCTCGCGGGTCAGCGGGTCGTCGCGACCGTCACTCCCTACGCCGTGACGCACGCCCGGCTCGCGCCGAGCATCCTCAACACCCCCGAGGAGGTCGACGCGGCGATCGCGGCCGTGCGCTCGGTGGCGGCGTGACGTGAGCGGAACCCGAACCGGAGGTGCGCGAATGACCAGATACGCGTGCGCGTTCCTGCTCGCGCTCGCGCTGAGCGCGGCCTGCAGTCGCCCCAACCTGGAGTCGACCGGCGGCGGGTACGCGCCGGCGCCGGCCGCGGCGGCCGACGATCAGGCCGGGACCGCGACACCGAGGTAGTGCCAGGCGGCGGGCTTCCACCCCGCCAGATAGCCGGTGTCGAGCTCGCGGACGCGGAATCCGGCCGCCGCGAGGATCGCGAGCGGATCGCGGTCCAGCCGGCAGCCGCCCGCGACCCGCCGCCACATCGGCGTCACCCGCTCCTGCCACCGCCGCACCGACGGATCGGGCGAGCGGCCGTGCTCGGCGAAGAGGAGCTCTCCGTCGGACGTCAGCGTCCGCCGCGCCTCGACGAGGGCGGCGACCGGGTCCGGAATCGTGCACAGGGCGTAGGTGACGACCAGCGTGTCGACCGAGCCGTCTTCCAGCGCGAGGCCGGGCTCGTCCGCCGGGCGGACAAAGAAGCGCACCCGCACGGGCAGGTCCGCGGCGCGCTCGGCGGCCATCCGATAGAGCTCCCGGGAGGGGTCGACGCCCCAGATCAGGTCCACGGCGTCGGGATCGTAGAGCGGGAGGTTCCGCCCCGACCCGATGCCCAGCTCGAGCACCCGCCCGCGTGCGCGCGGCACGATCCGCTCGCGCTGCTCGGTGACGGCGCCCAGGCCGCAGGCCCAGTCGACCAGACGCGGCAGCACGAGCGAGTCGTAGAGTCCCTTCACCGCGCCTCGGGCTCGACGGACGGCCTCCGCGCCGCGAGGAACGCACGCACGCCCGAGCGGCAGTCATCGGTCCCGCGCGCCTCCGCGTTGACGTCCGCTCCGCGCTCGATCCCTTCCTCGAAGGTCAGCTCGTCGAGCTCATAGAGGAGCCGCTTGGTCAGGGCCACCGACGTCCGCGAGCGGGCCGCGAGGTCGGCGGCGAGCGCGAACGCGTCGTCGGCGAAGGTGTGTCGCGAGAACACCGTGTGGACGAGGCCCTGCTCGAGGGCCTCCCGGGCCCCGATCCGGTGGCCCAGCGCCACCAGGGCGAAGGCGCGCTTCTCGCCGACCGCCCGCACGAGCATCGTCATGACCATGGCCGGAACGAAGCCGATGCGGACTTCGGGATAGCCGAAATGCGCGTCGTCGGACGCCGCCACGAGATCGCAAGCCGTGGCGAGTCCCGCGCCGCCCGCCAGCGCGTTTCCGTGCACGGCGGCGACGATCGGCTTCGGGAGGCGGCGCATGTGGACGAAGAGACGTCCCAGGGTCAGGGCGTCCGCCTTCAGATCCTCCGGCGACATGTCGACCGTGCGCTCGATGTGCTCGAGATCCGCGCCCGCGCAGAAGTCGCGCCCGTCGGCGGCGAGCAGGATCGCCGACACCCTGCCGTCCGCCTCGGCGGCGGCCAGCGCCTCCTCGAGCTCGGCGATCGTCTGCGGGTCGAGGGCGTTCCGCTTCTCCGGACGCGCGAGCGTGACGATCGCCACGCGCTCCGTCTCGCGCACCTCGTACCGGACGCGCTCGCTCATGCGCCGCGATCCCGGTACCGGGTCCGGGCGGCGGCGATCACGGCGCCTCGGGAACCGTCGCGAGCACGGCGTCGGGAACGTCGAGCTCGGCGCGAAGGAGCGCGGTCGAGTACACCTTGCCCTGGGCGTCGGTCATGAGGCTCACGGTGCCGCCGCCGTCCAGCGCGCCGTGGAGGAGGAAGTTCAGGGCGCCCAGGTTGTCGAGCTCGAAGCGCTCGACGGGCCCGTCGATCAACCCCTCGAAGTGGGCGGCGACCCGTTCGGCGGTGAGCGCGGTCCGAAGGAACGCATACGCCTCGGGCGAGTACGCGATCACGCCGACGTTGGCGGTGTCGCCCTTGTCGCCCGAGCGGGCGTGGGCGAGGTAGCGAAGCTGGATCGGTGCGGTGGCGCCCGCTTTCTTGACCGGCATCGTCGCTCCTCAGGCGTCCAGGATCTCGACCCGCACGTGCGGCTCGATCTCGCGGCGGTCGATCAGCGCGGGCCAGTAGGCGACGATCTCCTCGACCTGCGGCCGGCCACCGGCAAACCCGGTGACGCTGGGCGGACCGGTGAGCACCAGCGGCGCGATCTCCCGGGTGAACCGCTCCACCGCCGCCCGGTCGGTGCCGCGGACGCCGATGCGGAGCTGCACTTCGGGCGCCTCGGGGTTGGGCGGCCCCGCCAGCGGGCCGTGCGTGGCATTGGCGCCGACGTACTCGGTGAGGATCTGCTCGAAATCGAGGCCCAGGCCGCGCAGGCGAGCGCGCAGGATGCGGTCGGCTTCGCGGGCCTTCTCCTGCGCATCCGGCCAGGAATAGACCAGCGTGCCCACCGCCTTGTAGCCATAGAAATAGGCGATCGATACCTTGAGCATCGGCGTGCGCGGGCCGCCCGTGATGCCGCTCACCCGCACGCGATCCCTGCCGGCCTTCACCAGGCGGATCGAGGTGAAGTCGGCCGTCCCGTCGGGCGTGATGTAGGTGTGGGGATCGCCCATCTCGTACACGAGCTGCTCGGTCACC
>DATBJO010000021.1:0-34802 GCA_036556305.1 Gemmatimonadota bacterium | reverse complement strand
GCCCGCGCCGCCCGCTCGATCGCCGGGCGCTCACGCTCGCGACCGTGATCCTCGCAGCGATCGCCGCGCTCGCCCTGGGGTCGCGCTGGTTCGCGCCGCTCTTCGCCGGCTGGACGGGCGGTCGGATCGCCGAGCGCGAATCGGGTCCCGCGGCGGCCCAGGGGTCCGCCGAACCGGGGACCGTGATCCCGCTCGCGGGTCCGGGCCAGCTCGACGCCGATTCGATCGCCGCGGCGCAATCCGAGGACGTCGACTCGGCCCCGGCCACGCCGGCGCCCGGCAGACCGGCGCCGTACTCGGTTCACGTCGGATCGTACCGGACGGCCGACGCGGCGCGCGGGGTCGTGCGCGGGCTCCGGCAACGGGGGATGGACGCCTTCATGTCGCCGGTCGTCCTTCCCGAGAAGGGCGAATGGGTCCGCGTCTACGTCGGCGCCTTCGACGACGCCGCCGCGGCGCGCGCCGAGCTCGAGAAGCTGACGTCGGGCGGCGTGGTCGAGGACGGCACCGTGCGGGACACGCCGCTCGCGTTTCTGCTCGGCGTCTACGGAACGTCCGAGGAAGCCGAGCGGCACATCGCCGAGCTCGCCTCGCGCGGCATCCCGGCGTACGCCCTAGGGGACGGTCCGGTCCGCGTCTGGGCCGGAGCGTTCGAGAACGAGGAGGAATCGCGCGTCCTGGCGTCGGCGCTCGACGCGGAGACGCTCGCGGAAACGGTCGCTCTTTCGCGGCGCGAGCGATGACCCTGCGCCGCCCGACTTCGCACCCCGACCGACGGAGGAATCCGGCGTGAAACTCCAGCGTCTCGAGATGTACGGGTTCAAGTCGTTCGCCGATCGCGTGGCGATCGATTTCAACCCGGGGATCACGGCCATCGTGGGCCCCAACGGCTGCGGGAAGAGCAACATCTCCGATGCCATCCGCTGGGTTCTCGGCGAGCAGCGGCCGACGCTCGTGCGCGGCAGCCGCATGGAAGAGGTCATCTTCGCCGGGAGCCGGGACCGCAAGCCGATCAATCTCGCCGAGGTCATCCTGCGGTTCTCGAACGAAGACGGAACGCTCCCGCTCGACTATTCCGAAGTCGCCATCGCCAGGCGCGTGTTCCGCGAGGGGGTGAGCGAGTACAGCCTCAACAAACATGTGTGTCGACTCAAGGATATCCAGGACCTGTTCATGGGGACGGGCGTGGGAACCCACACGTACTCGCTCCTCCAGCAGGGGATGGTCGACAGCATCCTCTCGGACAAGGCAGAGGAGCGCCGCACGATGTTCGAGGAAGCTGCCGGCGTCACGCGCTACAAGAGCCGGCGCAAAGCGGCCGAGCGGAAGCTCGAGGCGACGAGCGCGGACCTCCAGCGGGTCGAGGACATCGTCGGCGAGGTGGACAAGAACGTCGCTTCGCTCAAGCGTCAGGTCGGCAAGGCGCGGCGCTGGAAAGAGTATGCCGCCGAAGAAATGCGCCTCGACGTCCACGTGACCGCGTCCGAGCTCGCGACCCTCACCGAGCGCGAAGTCCCGGTCGTCACGGAGCTCGAGGATCTCGTGACGCTCGAGGCCGCCCAGACGGCTCGCCTCGGCGATCGCGAGGCGGGGCTGGAGACGCTCGAGCTCGAGATCGTGGAGGCGCGGCGCCGGGAGGACGAAGTCCGCGAGCAGGCCGAGGCCCTGAAGCGCCAGATCGCGCGCCGCGAAGACTCGCAGCTCGTGACCGGCGAGACTCTACGCCACAACGCCGAGCGCCTGGAATCCCTGGGTGTCGAGGACGCGCGCGCGGCGTCGCGGGCTGACGATCTCGAGGAGCGGCGCGCCAACCTCGAGGTCGATCGCCTCGCGGCCGCCGAGCGGCTCGACGGTGTCCTCGGACGGCTGGGGCCGGAGGGGGAAATGGGGTCCGAGGAGGCCCACCAGGCCGAGCTCCGCGCCGAGCGGGGCGAGCTCGTGGCCGAGATCGACCGCCTCCAGGACCAGCTCGGCGAGGCGCGCCAGGCGGCGGCCCGCCAGGGGAGCACGGCGGAAGGGGCGACGGAGCGGATCCTGGCGCTCGAGCGCGAGCTCGACGAGCGCCGGCGCGAGGCCGCGGCGGCCGCGGCGGCCGGCGAGCTGGCGCGGGGCGCGATGCACGGGGCGGAGGCGGAACGGCGGGAGGGGGAACGGCGGATCGAGGAGCTCGCCGCCACGGCGCGCCGAGCGGGCGCGGAGCTCGCGGCCGCCCGCGACGCGCTCGCGGGCGCGCGCGCGGCGGAGCACTCGGCGGCCGGGCGCCTGGAGACGCTCGAGGCGATGGAGGCCCGGTTCGAGGGCTACTTCCGCGGGGCGCGCGCACTCCTTGCCGGCGACGCCCGGGAGGAAGGATTCGTCGGCGCGCTTCCTCAGGGCGTGGAGGCCGTCGAGCCCGCGTTCGAAGTCGCTCTCGACCGGTATCTCGAGAGCCTGGGTCACGCGATCGTGGTCGCGGACCGCGAGACCGCGGGCCGCGGAGCCGACCGGCTCGCCGCAGACGGACTCGGCCGGGCGGATTTCGTGGTCCCGGCGCTGATCGCCGTCGGCTCGCCGCCCGAGATCCCGGACGCGGCCGCGGCCCACGTCGTCGCGCGCGGCGACCGGGCGCTCCGCTGGACCGCCGATCCCGCGATCGGCGCGGCGCTCGAGCCGCTGTTCGCGCGGCTCCTCATCGTCGCGGATCGCCGTCGCGCGCTCGCCTGCCGCGAGGCGCTCGACGGCTGGCCGGACGCGGCGCGCCACTACGTGATCGCGGGCATGGACGGCACGCTGATCGAGCCCACGGGGCGCTGGCGGACGGCCGGCGACGAGGGGGATGGCGGACTCCTCGCCCGCCGGCGCCTCCTCCACGAGGCCCGGGCGGAGCTCGAGGACCGCCGCGCCGACGCGGCCGACGCGGCGCGGGACACGGCGGCGGGCGAGGCCCTGCTCTTTGCTGCCGAGAGTGCGCTCGCGACCGCGCAGGCGGAGACGGTCGAGACCGAGGGCCGATACCGGGCGGCGCGCGAGGCGGCGGTCGTGGCCGAGCAGGAGGAGCGGCAGGCCTCGCGCCGGGTGATGGAGATCGAGCTCCGCGTCACCGAGCAGGGCCAGGCGCGCGAGCGCGCGAGCGCGGCGGGACGCGCGATCGCCGAGACCGTGGAAGAGCTCGAAGGCGATCTCGCGAGGGCGCGATCGCGCCTCGAGGACGTCCGGGCCGCTCTCGAGCGGCACGAGGAGGTGCGCGCCGAGCGGCTCTCCGCGCGGCACTCGATCGAGCTCGAGCGCGCGGAGGCCGACGCCGCGCTCAAGTCGATCGAACGCGAGCTCGAGCATCTCGCCGGCGAGGAGGAGCGACTGGCGGCGGGCCGCGCCGAGCGCGCGGGGGAACGCCGCCGGCTGGACGACGCAAGCGGCGCGCTCGAGGAGGAGCGCGAAGCGACGCTGGGAGAGATCCAGACCCTGTATGCTCAGCTCGACGGGATCGAGAAGGCGCGGGTCGCGAGCGGCGAGAGCCTGCGGGCGGCCGAGGCCCGCAGGGCCGGCTTCGAGTCGGAGCTCAGGGATCTCCGCCGCGAGCACGACCAGGCGATCGAACGCCGCCACGAGCTCGCGCTCGCCCGCCAGGATCTTCAGTTCCGCCGCCAGGTCCTCGTCGACCACGTGGCGGAAGCGTACGGCCAGTCCCTCGAGGAGCTGACCGCGGCGCATCCGCTCGAGACGGCCGAAGCCGCGCTGCCGATCGAAGAGATGCGCAGCCGGCTCGAGGAGGTGCGACGCAAGCGCGCCTATCTCGGTCCGGTCAACATGCTCGCGGTCGAGGAGTACGATCGCGAGGCCGAGCGCTTCGAGTTCCTCGTGCGCCAGCGGGACGACCTCGTCAAGGCCAAGCGCCAGCTCGAAGAGGCGATCCGGACGATCAACGCGACCGCGCGCGAGCTGTTCGTCGAGACGTTCGAGGCCGTGCGCCAGAACCTCGACGTCACGTTCAAGACGCTGTTCGAGGGCGGCCACGCGGACATCCGCCTCGAGGATCCGGACGATCCGCTCGAGTCGCCGATCGAGATCGTCGCCAGCCCGCGCGGGAAGCGGGTCCAGCACCTGAGCCTCTTGTCGGGCGGCGAGCGCGCGCTGACCGCGCTGTCACTCCTGTTCGCGATCTACCTCGTGAAGCCCTCGCCCTTCTGCATCCTCGACGAAGTCGACGCGCCGCTCGACGACGCGAACGTGAGTCGATTCCTCAAGATGATCCGGCACTTCAGCGAGGAGACGCAGTTCGTCGTCATCACGCACAACAAGCGCACGATGGCGGAAGCGGACTATCTCTACGGGATCACCATGGAAGAGCCGGGCGTGAGCGCGCTCGTGTCGGTGGCGCTGGATTCGGAGGACGAGACCGCAGAGCCGCGGGCCCCGTCGACGGGGGAAACGGAGGAGGAGCCCGCAGCGGCGCTGGCCGGCGCCTGAGGCCGGCTCAGCGACCCGGCTGCCCGCGCCGCGACAGCTCCAGCGCCATGTCGCCGAGGAGCGGGAGCAGGAACCACCGGCCGCGGTACGCCTGCCAGACGAGCAGCAGGATCAGCAGCAGAGTTCCCACGAACAGGGCGAACACGAGCCCGAGGCCGAGCAGCGGCACCGCGTCGAGCCCGGCCATGGCCAGCGCGACGAACGCGCTCAGGAGCAGCGACTGCCAGCCGTGGAAGCGAACGTACGGATCGTCGCGATAGAGAACGATGCACGCGATGCCGGTCACGGGACCGAGCGCGTATGCGAGGGCCGCGATCGAGCGGGTCTGGCTGTCCGGCGGAGTCGCGGCCATCGGGGCGGGGAATCGGTTGACCGTTCGAGAAGGCGCCGCGAGATTCGCGGGCGGTGAGCGCGGAGACTAGAGTGGCCCCCACGGCCTGTCAACCCGGATGAGCGACGAGCGCGAGGCGCTGGTCGCGGAGCTCGAGGCGGCCGTCGGCCTCGAAGAGGGCGAGGCGCTCGAGCGGGCCTACGTCTTCGAACCGGTCGAGCGGCGGGACGTCTCGTTCACGCTCGCGCTCATCACCAAGCGGCTCGCGGACGACCGCCTCGAGATGGTCGCCGTCGGAGGGCGGGTCGCCGGGGAACGGGTCGACGCCCGCGACTTCGTGCGCCGGGCGCGGTTTCCCGAGGCGGTCCTGAGCGAGATCCTCGGCGAGTTCATCGACCGCTGCGGCGTCGAGGGGTCGATGTACCGCGAGGTTCCTCTGACCGGGCGCGACTCCGACGCGCTCCGCCCCCTCGAGCGTCTGGCGAAGCTCCTCGAGCCCCCGGCGGCCGGGGACGGTTCGTGACGCGGGGCGGCGTCGAAGAGTTCCGGGAATACCTCCGCGCATACAACCATCCGGTGACCCCCCAGCGTTTACGCGTCGCCGAGACGCTGTTCGGCACGCACCGTCACGTCTCCGCGGAGGAGATCGGCGAGAAGCTCCGGGCTGACGGTGAGTCGATCGGCAAAGCCACGATCTACCGGACGCTGGATTTGTTGTTGAAGGCCGGGCTCATCCGCGAGCACGATTTCGGCGAGGGGTTCCGGCGCTACGAGCCGAGGCCCACGCGTCCGCGGCACGAGCACCTCGTCTGCACCCGGTGCGGCAAGGTGATCGAATTCGAATCCGACGCCGTCGAGCGTCTGGAGCGCGAGATCGCCGCGCTCCATCACTTCCTTCCCTCGCGGCATCGACTGGAGATCTACGGGCTGTGCGAAGCATGCCACGACTGACCGCAGCGGCGATCGCCTCCGTCGGCATCCTGACGCTCGTTCCTGCGGCCGCGCGCGCGCAGCGCGATCTCGAGCCGTCGGTGGCCTCGCTGGGCGCGCACGACGTCAATCAGGTCTTTCTGCGCGTCACCAACCGTGGCGCCTACGGGCTGAGGCTCGAGCAGAGCAACTCTCCGGGCAATTTCCCGCGCGGGACGCTCAACAGCTACCTCTTCGGCGCCGGGCTCTGGATCGGCGGGGTGGGAGACGTGGATGCCAACGGCGTGCCCGACACGATCACGACGATCGGCTACAATCCCGAGTCGACCGGCGAGAACGAGTGGATCGAAGGCGTGGTCGGCCAGAGCCCGAACGACCCGCGCTTCCGCGTCCTCGACTCGACCGAGCCCGCGGACCAGGAGCTTTTCCCCGCGACGCCGGTCGCTCAGCAGGAGCTCTTCACCGTGTTCGACGACCGGTTCAGCGTGGGGACGGTCTCGCGACCGTCGATTCCGCTCGGAGTCGAAGTGCGGCAGCGCTCGTTCGCGTTCACCGAGCCCGCACTCGACTCGGCGGTCGTCTTCCAGTGGGACATCCTGAACATCTCGGGGCGCATCCGCTCGACCGGCTACACGATCCGCGACCTGTGGACGGGCGTGGTGGTCGATCCGGACATCGGGGAGCCGACCGACGACACGGCTGCGCGGCTCGAGATCGACGGCCGGCCCGTGCTGCTCATCTGGGACAGCGACTTCACCGAGACCGGCTTCACCGGACGGCCCGGATTCCTGGCCCTGGTCCCGCTCGACAATCCCGGCGACGACGTGAACATGACCGCGATGACGGGCACGAGCCGTCCCGGCGTGCAGCCGGTGCCGCAGCTCGATCCGACCCAGTACGAGGCGCTCTCGGGCCTCCGGGAGCCGACGTTCGCGTCGCCGTTCTTCGATCTCCGCGCGCTGATCGGTATGGGCGGCGAGATCGACCTGGTCGAGGACGCGGTCCTGCGCGGCGCCCTCGCATGGGTATGGGCGGACGCGATCGGGGACGTGCCGGCCACGCTCGTCCCGTCGAGCCCCGAGCTCACGCCCGACGCGCCGTTCCTCGTGGACCTCGTCGCCGCTGTCCGCGCCGTCCGCGAGGCCTATGACGAGCGGCTGGCGGATCTTCCGGACCTGCTCGACTTCCCGGCGGCTCCAGAGCCGCCGGGGCCCAGCGACGCGAACGTCGTCCTCCAGAACTACCCCAATCCGTTCGTGACCGAGACCACGATCCAGTACTCGATCGTCGAGGAGGGCGACGTGAGCCTGAACGTCTTCGACGCGCTCGGACAGCTGGTCGCGACGCTCGCGACGGGTCACCGCGAGCCGGCGACCTACACGGTGGCGTGGAACGGGCGTTCGGCCAACGGGCGCGAGGTGCCGACCGGGATCTACGTGATCCGCCTGACCACGCCCCAGGGATCGTCCGCGGTGCGGGCGCTCAAGCTGCGATGACGCTTGCGGGGATCATCCGCCGCGGGCAGATTGACCCGCCCATGCCCGCCCGCCTCGCCGTCCCCGCGCTTCTCCTTGCCGCTTCGCTCGCCCTGCCGCCGGCTTCCGTTCGCGCGCAGACGAGCGGGGAGGATTCGGACGGCGGCCTGGTGGGCCTCGTCCTGCCGGTCGGGGCGCGCGCGATCGGCCAGGGACGCGCGGTCGTGGCCGAGCGCGGCGAGCTCCAGGCCATGCCCTACAACCCGGCGACGATCGACGGTCTCGAACGCGGCGCGCTGACGTTCAGCCGGATCGAGGGTGCCGACGACGCCGGATTCAGCGGCAATTACGTGGCCGGCGCCGTCGTCTCGCGCTGGGGGACCTTCGCCGCGCAGTTCGTCTACCAGGACTACGGCGACATTCCGCTGACGGAGACTTCGCCCGACCAGGTCGGGACCGTCGAGGTCAGCGACTGGGCGGCGGGGATCACCTGGGCCAACCACTGGCGCGACCGCCTGTCCTACGGAGCCACCGCCAAGTGGTACAACTCGGACCTCGGCGTGACGTCGGGGAGCGGCGCGGCCTTCGACGTGGGGCTCGTCTACCTGCCGCGGCCCGGCTCGGTGCCGCTGTCCTTCGGGGTCTCGCTGCGGAATCTCGGGGCGGATTTCTCGTACGACGAGATCGGCGACACGCCCGAGGCGGGATCCGGCGACGACCATCTCCCGAGCCGCGTGCGGGTCGGCGTGTCGGCCACGCCCGAGCGGTTCTTCGGCTTGCCGCCGGAGTACAGGGTCGCGCTCGCCTTCGACATCGAGAGCGATCTGCGCGAGCTGTCGAACTCGAGCCAGCACGGGGGCGTCTCGCTCACCGTGCATGACGTTCTCGTCCTGCGCGGGGGGGTCGTGCTTCTCGACAACCCCTACGTCGACGCCGGCGACGCGGACCGCGCCACCGGCGGTTCCTTCGGGATCGGGATCCGCTACGAGCGCTTCGAGGCCGACGTCGCGCGCGAGATGTCGGTGTCGGAGCTTGGGGACGAGACGCACTTCGGAGTGGGTTTCCGGTTCTAGGTCGCTGAAAACTGCGCCTTGAATCCGGGCCGTTTTGAGCGACCTTTAGGTCCCGAGAATGCCGACTCCCGACTCCATTCCTCGATCCATTTCTCTGCGCGCCGGGGCTTGCCTCCTCGTCCTCTTGCTCCTCGCCTGCGGCGGCGGACCCGCCGACGGGCTCCTCGTCCTCCACACGGCCGACGGATACGGTTACTTCGACGACTGCGGATGTCGCGCGGACTCGACCGGCGGGCTCGCGAAGCGCGCCTGGGTCGTGGACTCCCTGCGCCGCGAGTCCGATCGGCCCATCCTGCTCGTCGACGCGGGCGACTTCACGGGTGGCGAGAGCGCCTACGGCGCGGCGCTCGGGCGCGTGATGGTCGAGGCCATGGAGCTCATGGAATACGACGCCTTCACGCTCGGCGAGTGGGACTTCAATCAGGGGCCCGCGTACGTGCGCGGGATCGTCGAGGGGAATCCGATCGCCTGGGTCCACACGAACTATGACGTCGTCGGCCTCGAGGACCTGGGGAGCGAGACGCTCGTCGTCGAGAAGGGCGGCCGGCGGATCGGGCTCCTGGGCCTGTTCAACCCGACGATCCTCCTGAACGGCGCGATGCGGGACAGCGTGGTCGTCGAGCCGGACATCGTGGCCAGCGCCAAGCGCGGCATCGCCGAGCTCGAAGGCCGGGACGTGGACATGGTGGTCGTCCTGTCCCACCTCTCCTACAAGGGCGACCGCGCGCTCGCGCAGCTCGTGCCGGGGATCGACCTGATCGTGTCCGGGCACGGCGGGAAGACGCTGAACGCCCCCGAGGAAGCGACCCCCGGAACGTGGATCGTCGCGAGCGGGGACCTCGGCCGCTTCTTGGGTGCGGCCGAAGTCGCTTTCGAGGACGGGCCGGAAGGCCGCGCGACCGTCGCCGGAATCGAGGGCGGCCTGATCGGCATGGATCCCTCGCTCCCCAACGATCCGCGCCTCGACCCGCTCTTCGCGGCCTACGAGGAAGAACAGAATGCGCTCATGAAGAGAGAGCTGGAGTCCATGCGGGCGCCGGGCGCGACGACGCCCGACGAGCCGCGCGGAGACGAGGAGTCGGTCCGCTTGAAGAGCCCCCAAAGCTGAGGAGGAAACCGGTGGCTTTCGTCGCCAGGGAGATGTTCCTGACCAACGGTGTGGGTCGCCACCGCGAGAAGCTGGCCTCGTTCGAGCTCGCGCTCAGGGACGCGAAGATCGCCGAGTACAACATCGTGCGGGTCTCGAGCATCTTCCCGCCGCGCTGCAAGATGGTGTCGCGGAACGAGGGCGTGAAGAAGCTGCATCCGGGTCAGGTCCTGTTCACGGTCGTCGCCGAGACCGCGACGAACGAGCCGCACCGGCTGATCGCCTCGTCGATCGGCGTCGCGATCCCCCGCGACCAGGAGCACTACGGATATCTGTCCGAGCACCACGGCTACGGCCAGACCGATTCGATCGCGGGCGACTACGCCGAGGATCTCGCGGCCCAGATGCTGGCGACCGCGATGGGCGTCGACTTCGATCCCGAGGCGGCCTGGGACGAGCGCAAGGAACAGTGGAAGATCTCGGACGAGATCGTCACGACCCGCAACATCGTCCAGTCGGCGGTGGGGGATAAGAGCGGGTTGTGGACGACGGTCGTGGCGGCCGCGGTCCTCATCGACCCCGACTGATTCGGTCGATGAAAACGGCCGATCTGCTTCGTTCTCCTCCTCGTGCCTTCCTGCGGCGTAGGATTCGCTACGCCTCGGAATTCACTCGTCGGACGCCTTGCATCCCGGCCGTTTTGATCGACCTCGGTACCCTCTCGCTTGCTTCTCTCGGAAACTCGACGCGTGCCTGAAGCGATCAACTTCCTCGGACTCCCCGACGACGACGCGCGGTACGAGGACGCGCGCGGGGTCGTCGTGCCGGTGCCGTGGGAGGCGACGGTGTCGTACGGGGCCGGAACGGCGAAGGGTCCCGCGGCGATCCTCGACGCCTCGCGCTACGTCGAGCTCTACGACGAAGTCCTCCGCGAGGAGCCCTACCGGAAGGCCGGGATCCACACGGCGCCGGCTGTCGACGTCTCGGGGGGCGACCCGGTCGCGTTCCTGGACGGGCTCGAGTCGATCGCCGCGCGCCTGTTCGCGGACGGGAAGTTCCCCGTGTTCCTGGGCGGGGAGCACTCTCTGACGACCGCGCCCGTCCGGGCGGCGGAGGCGGCCTTCGACGACCTCTCGATCCTCCAGCTCGACGCCCACGCGGACCTCCGCGAGAGCTACGAGGGAACGCGCTGGTCGCACGCGTCGGTCATGCGCCGCGTGCACGAGCTCGGCGTACCCGCCGTCCCGGTCGGGATCCGCGCGATCTCGGTCGAGGAGGCGGAGTTCATCCAGGAGGAGGACCTGCCGGTTTTCTGGTCGCACCGGATCGCGCACGGGATCGAGTGGATCGACACCGTCCTCAACACGCTGTCCGACACCGTGTATCTGACCTTCGACGTGGACTTCTTCGACCCCTCCCTCGTCCCCGCGACCGGCACGCCCGAGCCCGGCGGCGGCTTCTGGCACGAGACGATGCGCTTTCTCGGGTACGTGTTCCAGGAGAAGAACGTGGTCGGGATGGACGTCGTCGAGCTCGCGCCGATCGAGAGCCTGCACGCCCCGGACTTCGTGATCGCGCGCTTCGTCCACCGCTGCCTGGGGTACAAGTTCCACGACTGGTAACGGCGGCGTCCGGATTCGGCGTGAGGTTTTCGGTGGAAGCGGATTCGGCGATCGCGTAGGCTGAGAGCATGGAACAGGCCACGCTGCCCCCCGCCCAGGAGATGTGGGACGCGTTCACCGAGCGCGATCCGGCGTACGACGGGATCTTCGTCACCGCGGTCGCGACGACGGGGATCTTCTGCCGCCCGACCTGCGCCGCGAAGAAGCCGGCCCGCGATAACGTCGAGTTCTTCGCGGGCGCGCGCGAGGCGCTGACGGCGGGATACCGGCCCTGCAAGCGCTGCCGTCCGATGGAGAACGGCGCGGCGCCCGCATGGATCGCGGGCCTTCTCGAGGCCGTCGAGGCGGATCCGTCCCGGCGCTGGAAGGACCGGGATCTGAGGGAACGCGGCCTCGAACCGGAACGCGTGCGGCGCTGGTTTCAGCGCCACCACGGGATGACGTTCCACGCCTACCACCGGGCGCGCCGGCTGGGGAGCGCGATCGGACGGCTGAAGGACGGCGCGACCCCGGCCGGCGCGGCCTACGCGAGCGGCTACGAGTCGCTGAGCGGCTTCCATGAGGCCTTCCGGCGGGAGACGGGAACGACGCCCGGCAAAGGCGTCGAAGCGGACCCGCTCCTCCTCCACCGCCTGACGACGCCGCTGGGACCGATGATCGCGGGCGCCTCCGACGACGCGCTCTTCCTGCTCGAGTTCGCGGACCGGCGCATGCTGGAGACCGAGATCGCCGAGGTCCGCGACCGGACGGGGCGCGTGGCGGTGCCGGGAGTCAACGCCGTCATCCGCGCGATCGGCGAGGAGCTCGAGGCCTACTTCGCGGGCGCCCTCCGGGAGTTCACGGTCCCGCTCGACACGCCCGGGACCGAGTTCCAGCGGGCGGTCTGGGACGAGCTCAAGCGGATCCCGTACGGCGAGACCTGGAGCTACGGCGAGCAGGCCCGGCGGCTCGGGCAGCCGCCCGAGGCCGTGCGCGCGGTCGCGCGCGCGAACGGCGAGAACCGGATCGCGATCGTGATCCCCTGTCACCGGGTGATCGGCGCGGATGGGAAGCTGACCGGCTACGGCGGGGGCCTCTGGCGGAAGCGGCGGCTCCTCGACCTCGAGCGCGCCGCCCTGCACGGGAGCGCACTCGGGCCGCTGTTCGCGGCCGCCGAAGGGCGCGAGCCCGGGAGGCCCGCCCGCTAGGCCGCTATCCGGTCGCGGTCGTGGCGGTCGTGTCGGCGGGCGAGAGCGTGTCCTGGACCGAGGGATCCTCCGGAATCAGGTTCCCGAACCCGTCCACGCTGTGCCAGATTCCCTCCTCGACGCACTTCTTGAGCACGCCGTCCTGGATCTTCACGGCCCCGATGCTGAACCGCTGGCCCTGGTAGTAGCAGCCGTCGAACGCGTCGATCGAGGTCGCCCGCTGCCGGACGATCGGGGTCGTATCCGCGGGAGCGAGCTCTTCCTTCACGTCCGCCGGCGGGGGCTGGCAGCCGAGCGCGAGCGACGCGAGGACGAGGGCGGTCAGGGCGTTTCGCACGAGTGCCTCCTGGGGTCTGGATCGAAGGGAGCGTGAGGCTAGCACGGCGTCGGTGAGCGGGTCAAGCCGCGGACTTGACGCGGCCGCCGGGTTCTGCTAGAATTCTAGCATATCAGGCGACCCGCTCCACGGTCGATCGACGACTTCTCTTCTCCCGGAGGATGCATGAGCGAGAAACCGCCCCTCGGTCTCAGCCCGCGCGAGCGCCAGATCATGGACGTCGTCTACCGCCGCGGCCAGGCCACCGTTCAAGAGGTGCTGGAGGAGATGCCGGATCCACCGAGCTATTCGGCCGTCCGCGCGACCATGCGGGTCCTCGAGGACAAGGGGCGGCTGCGTCACAAGGAAGACGGGCGCAAGTACGTCTATCATCCCGCGCTCGCCCCCGAGCGGGCGCGCAAGAACGCGCTCCAGCACATCGTGAAGACGTTCTTCGGCGGCTCGGCCGAGCAGGCGGCGGTCGCGCTCCTCCGGATGTCGGATACCGGTCTCGCGGCGGAAGAGCTGGATCGGCTGGCCGCGCGGGTCGAAGAGGCGCGAAAGGAGGGCCGCTGATCATGGAAGCCCTGATCGTCGGATCGATCGTGAAGGGGACGCTGCTCCTGCTCGCCGCCTTCGGCCTCGCGTCGCTGCTCCGCGGCGCCTCCGCCGCGGTCCGCCACGCGATCTGGAGCGCGGCGCTCGCCGGTGTCATCGCGGTCCCGCTCGTAACGCTCGCGGTGCCGTGGAGGATGAGCGTCTTGCCGTCGGAATGGGGCGCCGGAACCCTCGATCCCGCGTCCGGACCCTCCGCGGCGGATCTCACCTCGACGCCGACCCCGACGCCGACCCCCACGGACCGGACGGCCGCCGACTCGAAGACCGACGCCCCGGTCGCCGGGCGGGTCTTGGAGCCGACGGAGCGCGGGCCGGTCGCGGGGCTCCTCTCCACGCTCCCCGACGACCGCTGGCGGCTCGCGCTGTACGCCTGGCTCGGGATCGCGGGGCTCATCCTCGCGCGGATCCTCTTCGGCATGGTCTGGATGTGGCGGCTCGCGCGGCGCGCCGAGCCCCTTTCCGGTCCGGCGTGGCTGCTCCCGCTGGGGCGCGTCATCGAGCGGCTCGACCTGCGGACCGCGGTCCGCGTCGTGCGTAGCGACGCGGCCCCGATGCCCGTCACCTGCGGGGTGCTGCGGCCGGCCATCGTTCTGCCCGAGGAGTCCGAGGGCTGGACCGAAGAGCGCCGCGAAGCGGTGCTCCTCCACGAGCTCGCGCACGTCCGTCGGGGCGATCTCGCCACGCACCTGATCGCGTGGGTCGCGTGCTCGCTCTACTGGTTCCATCCGCTCGCCTGGCTCGCGGCGCGGCGGTTGCGCCACGAGAGCGAGCGGGCGTGCGACGACCTGGTCCTCGGCGCCGGGACCCGGGCCTCCGAGTACGCGACGCACCTCCTCGACATCGTGCGCGCGGCGGGACGCGGGACCGCGCCGGCCGCGGCCGTGCCGATGGCCCAGAAGTCCAGCTTCGAGGGCCGGCTCCTCGCGATCCTCGAGCCGGGAGTCGCCCGTCAGGCGCTCACCGCGCGGAAAAAGCTCGCGGTCGCCGCCGGGCTCGCGCTGGTCGTCCTCCCGCTGGCGGCGATGGCGCCCGCGCGCCCGGACTTCTCGGGCATGGGAACGTCGCTCCTGTCGAGCGCGCCGCACGACGGCTCCGGCGATCCGATCGCGCGCGACCCTTCGTCCCCATGGACGTCCGAGTCCGAATCATCCACGTCGATCTCGACCGACGCCGCGTTCGACACCGCCGAACTGAATCAGGCGATCGCCACGCTCGACCGTCTCGGGCACACGCTGGGCGTGATCCCGTCGGGCGAGACCGCGAAGGACCACAAGAGCGGAAAGACCGAGACCCAGGTGGACGGGCGGATGATCGAGGCGCTCGCCGTCGCCCTGCGCGACCCGAACGTCGACGTCCGGATGACCTCCGCGCAGGCCCTGGGATCGCTGGAAGATCCCCGCGCGGTCGAGGCCCTGCTCGCCGCGCTCCGGTCCGACACGGACGCGGGCGTGCGGAAGATGGCGGCGTGGGCTCTCGGCGAGATCGAGGACCCGCGCGCCGTCGCCGGACTCTCCGAGGCCGTGCGCTCCGATCGCGCGACCGAGGTCCGTGAGATGGCCGCGTGGGCGCTCGGCGAGATCGAGAGCCCCGAGGGAGTGCCCGCCCTCGGCGCCGCGCTCCGGGACTCGAGCGTCGAGGTCCGGCGGATGGCGGTCTGGGGGCTCGGCGAGATCGAGAGCGCGGAGGCGGTGGAGTGGCTGACGCCGGCGCTCCGCGACGACGACGTCGACATCCGCAGGAAGGCGGCCTGGGCGCTGGGCGAGATCGAGAGCCCCGCCGCCGTCGCCGCGCTCGGCGCCGCGATGCGCGATTCCGACGCCGAAGTGCGGGCGACGGCCGCGTGGGCTCTGGGGGAGATCGAGTCTCCCGCGGCGATCGACGCGCTCCGCGCGGGCACCCGCGACTCGAACGTCGAGGTCCGTCGGAAGACCGCCTGGGCGCTAGGCGAGATCCAGGACGCGCGCGGGGTGCCGGCCCTCACCGAGGCGCTCGGCGACAGCGACCGCGAGACGCGGAAGACGGCCGTGTGGGCGCTCGGCGAGATCCAGGATCCGTCGGCGATCCCGGCCCTCCGTCCGCTCCTCGAGGATTCCGACGAAGAAGTCCGGAAGACGGCCATCTGGGCGCTCGTCGAGATGGACGATCCGGCGGTCTACGACATCCTGGTCGAGCTCCTCAAGGACGAGGACCCCGAGGTCCGCAAGCAGGCGGCGCAGGCGCTGGGGGACATGTGAGGAGCGGCTCGCGCAAGGGCCCGGCGGCCGCCGCGGGACTGATCGTCGTGACGGCCGCGGTCCTCGTCGTCTGCCGGGCGGGCGAGGCCGGATCCTCCGCCCAGGCCGAGACCGCGACCGCCGCGGTGCCCGCCGACTCGCTCGCGAACGCGCTCCTCTCGACGGTGCGCGGCGCGGACCCCGTCATCTGTGAGCTCGCCGTGCGGGCGGTTGACGGCCGTCACGGCTGGTCCTCGACCGCCGACGAGCTGGCGGGGGTCGGCATGCCGCTGACCCCGCTCCAGCGCGCGACCGTGCGGTGGGCGATCGCGGGGGACGAAGAAAAGGTCGCGGACGCGGGGGCCGTCGACCCCCTGACGGTCGGGCTCCGCGATCCCGATCCCTGCGTCCGCCGGATGGCCGCGCTCAAGCTGGGCCGGGGGCGCGACCCGCGCGGGATCGCGGCGCTCCGGGCGGCGCTCGCCGCGGAGGACGCGCAGCTGCGGGCGGTCGCGGCGCTGGGGCTCGGGTACGCCGAGGACCCGGCGACGATCGAGGATCTCGGCGCCGTGCTCGACGACGCGAGTCCCGAGGTGCGGGCGGCCGCGGCCTGGGCGCTCGGCGAGATCGAGGATGTGCGCGCGATCCCGCTCCTGATCCCGGTCCTCGGCCAGGACGACGACCCGGCGGTCCGCCGGGTGGCGGCCTGGGCGCTGGGCGAGATCGAGTAATCGATCGTCGGCGTCCCGCCCGGGACGCCGGTCTCCGCGGCGCGCTTTTCGCATCGTTCCCCGGCATGGTAGATTCCGCGTGGATGTCTCACGCGCACACGAGATCGCCTCTCGTCGCCGGACTGGTCGCCCTCGCGCTGGGGGTCTCCTGCGGGCGGGCGACCGATGCCCGTGTCGAGGGGTCCGACGAAGGCACGTCCGCGGCCGAGGCCCTCAGGGTCGTCCGCGACGCGCCCCCCTTCGAGCTCGAGACCCTGGACGGCGACACGCTGACGCTCGCCGGGCTCGATTCGGTCCCGGTCATCCTGATGAACTTCTGGGCCTCGTGGTGCGGTCCGTGCAAGATCGAGATCCCGGATCTCATGGCGCTCGACGAGACCTACGGCCCGAGGGGCTTCATGGTGCTGGGCGTGACGGTGAACGACCTGCCGCGCGACTCACGCGACTTCGCGGAGGAGATCGGGATGAGCTATCCCTCCGTGATCGGCACGCCACGCATGCTCGAGGCGTACGAGCTCTCGCCGTGGCTCCCGACGTCGCTCCTCGTCCAGAACGGGAGGATCGTCGAGGAGTGGGTCGGGCCTCGCTCGAAAGAGGAGTTCGAGTACCCGATCAAGGTCGCGCTCGGCCTCGTCCCCGCGGCCGCGGACCTGATGCGGGACGTCGAGGAAGTGCGCGCGGGAGCCGCGGATGGGCGGTGAGCTCTCGCTCGCGGTGGCGTTCGCGGGCGGCATCGTCTCGTTTCTGAGCCCCTGCGTTCTTCCGCTCTTCCCGAGCTACCTGTCGTTCATCACCGGCCTCACGTTCGACGAGCTCTCCGATCCCGACCCCGGGGCGCGGGGCCGCGTCCGCCGGCTGACGATCCTCCACTCGCTCCTGTTCATCCTCGGATTCATGCTCGTATTCGTGGCGCTCGGGGCGTCGGCCACGGCGGTGGGGCAGTTCCTGCGCTCGAACCAGGTATGGATCCGACGCGCGGCCGGCCTCGTCATCATCCTGTTCGGCCTGCACATCACGGGACTGCTGAACCTGAGGTTCCTGCACCGCGAGCGGCGCCTGCACCTGCCGGAGCGGCCCGAGGGAATGCTGGGATCGGTCGTCGTGGGGTTCGCGTTCGGGGCCGGGTGGACGCCCTGCATCGGGCCGATCCTGGGCGCGATCCTGACGATGGCCGGGACGAGCGGGGAGCTGCGAACCGGGATCGGGCTCCTGGTCGTCTACGGTCTCGGGCTCGCGCTCCCCTTCTTCGTCGCGGCGCTCGGATTCAACGCCTTCCTGACCGCGTTCCGCCGCGTCCGATCGTGGATGCGTCCGATCGAGATCGTGAGCGGCCTCGTCCTCATCGCCGTCGGAGTGCTGATCTTCACGAACTACTTCGCGGTCCTCGCGGCATACCTGAACCGCTGGATCCTGCCGCTTTTCCCCTTCATCGCCGAGAACATCTAGCTCGCCTTGAACGACCTCCGTCCCCGGGTCTACATTCGGGGCCGACGGCATCGTGCGTAAGACGCGGGGAGGGAGGGGCTTCGTGGACTGGTTCTATCTCTACTTCATCGGCTTCCTGGTCCTGATCGCCGCGATCGCGATGGGGATGAACATGATCGGGATCGGCGCCCAGTGGATCTTCGTGGTCTGCCTGGCGCTGTTCGGCATCGCGGTCATGAGCGCGGTCAAGCACACGCGCGGCGGGTCCGAAGGCGACGGACCGTAGCCCTTGCCCCCCGCCACGCCGATCCGCGACTTCTTCACGCGAAATCTGGGCTACAAAGCCGTGGCCCTCGTTCTCGCCCTGCTGCTCTGGTACGACGTCACGTCCGACGAGACCACGGTGATCGAATACCCCGTGCCTCTCCAGATCGCCGTCGAGGGCGCCGACATGATCATCACGAATCAGGAGCAGCTCCCGCCCGAGGTCGAAGTCGCGTTCAGCGGAACGGGAAAGGACTTGCTGCGACTCGACAAGAACGACCTCGCCGTGCAGGAGGCGGTTCAGGGGGGCGAGAACGACTCGATCGTCGTCACGCTCGATCTGAGCGACGTGCGGAAGCCCGCCGATCTCGCGGTCACGCCGATAGGGATCACGCCCCGTCAGGTGACGGTCGTCACCGACCGGTTCATCGAGCGCACGGTCCCGCTCTCGGCGATCGGATCGCCGCGCTCCGCTGCGGGATACCGCGTCGACGCCGTCGACGTGACCCCCCAGCAGGTCCGCGTGCGGGGCGTCACCGCGGAGGTCCGTCCCATCGGTTCGCTGGCGCTGGACCTTTCGCAGCTCGAAGGCGTCGAGGGCGAATTCGACGAGCGTCTCGAGATCGCGATTCCCGAGAGTCTGCGGACCGTGACGGTCACGCCCGACACGGTGCGGATCCGGGGACGCGCCGTCCCGGACTCGGCCACCGCGCCGGAATGACCGTGCTCACGCTGGGGATCGAGACCTCCTGCGACGACACGTCGATCGCCCTGCTCGAAGGCGAGACCCGGCTGCTCGCCAACATCGTCAGCTCGCAGGTCGTGCATGCGTCCTACGGCGGCGTCGTTCCTGAGCTCGCGAGCCGGGCGCACGTCTCGAACGTGCTCCCGGTCTTCGAGCGCGCGCTGGAGGAAGCCGGCGCGAAGCCCGAAGCCATCGACCTGATCGGCGTCACGCACGCTCCGGGGCTGGCCGGCGCGCTGCTCGTCGGCGGCGCCTTCGCCCAGGGGCTGGCTCTCGCCCTCGACCGGACGATCGTCCCGGTCCACCACCTGGAAGCCCACATCGTCGCGATCCTCCTCGAGCATCCGCGCCTCCGGCTGCCGGCCGTCGCGCTCGTCGTGTCCGGGGGCCACACGCTCCTCGTCCACGTGCGCGCGTGGAAGCGATACGCGGTCCTCGGAAGGACGCGGGACGACGCGGCGGGCGAGGCGTTCGACAAAGTGGCGAAACTCCTCGGCCTGGGTTTCCCCGGCGGTCCCGCGATCGAGCGCGAGGCGCGGAGCGGGGACCCTGGTGCGATCGCTTTCCCGCGGCCGATGATCGGAAGCGGCGACCGCGACTTTTCGTTCTCGGGCCTCAAGACCGCGGTGCTCCAATGGGTCGAGGAGCGCGATCCGGCCGAGGTCGCCGCGCGCCGTTCGGACGTCTGCGCGTCGTTCCAGGCGGCGGTCGTCGAGGTGCTGGTCGAGAAGACCACGGACGCGGCGGCGGACCTCGCCGTCCCGACCGTGATCGTGGCCGGAGGGGTGGCCTGCAACCGGACCCTCCGGGAGGCGATGAGCGCGCGCCTGGCCGGCCTCGACGTCGTGTGGCCCCCTCCCGTTCTCTGCACCGACAACGGCGCGATGATCGCGCGCACCGCGCTGCTCCGCGCCGACGAGGCCGTGCGTCCGGGCGGATTCGACGTCCACGCGAGCCTCCCGCTGCCCTGACCCTTTCGCGCTTCGCGCGAGTTTTCCACATCGATGGTGTCGGTGATTCGACGTTCGCTTCCCGGGCGCGCGCGCAGGCGAGAGGCGTTCGGCGGCGCGGCTCGCCAATTGCAATCGATCTCGTTGACAAGCGATCCGGAGATCGAGTAAGACAGGGAATCCGGTCACGCCACCCCCAGCCGGTACGGCGGGCGCGGCTCCGCCGCCTTCCGAGGACCCATGCTCGACGACGACGCTCCGGGCTTCGACCCGGAGACCCGGCATCTCCTTGATTCGCTGACTCAGGGACACGCGGATCCCTCCGCGCTGCCCCCGACGGCGCAGCAGCGTCACCTCGGCCTCCGGCTCTCGGCGCAAGGGCGACTCGCGGAGGCCGAAGTCGTGCTTCGCGGCGCGCATCGATCGGCCGCCAGAGCGGCGGACGCGCGGCTCATGGCGGCGACGACCCTCGACCTCGCGCGAATCGCGCTATACCGCTCGCCGCGGGAGTGCCTCGATCTCCTGCGCGCGCTCGAGAAGATGGAGCGCGCGGAAGTGAGCTGGGCGTGCGTGCACAATCTCCTGGGGACCGTCCTGATGGAGCTCTGCCGCTTCGAGGCGGCAGAGCGCCACTTCGGCTACGCGCTCCAGGCGTCCCGCCCGCGGCCCGACGATCCGTTCGGAGTCTACGCGATGGCGAACCGCGCACGGCACCTGTTCGAGGTCGGTTTCCCCGGCGAGGCGATGCGCATGAACCGGAGCGCCCTGGGACGGCTGGAGGATCGGGGGGAGGCCACGAGCGCGGGGCTCGTGCTCTGCAACATGGGAATCCACGCCACCCTCCAGGCGCGCTACGACGAGGCGCTGGATCTCTTCGAGCGGTGCCGCGCGATCGCGCCGCCCTCTTCGTGTCTGCGGCTCGACGCCGTGCTGGAGCTGGGTCGCGCGGAAGCCGAGCTCGCCACCGGCGAGATCAACAGCGCGCTCGAGCGTCTCGACTGTGCGGCGAGGATCGCGATCCAGGTTCCGCTGGCCGCGGTTCAGGCGCGCGCGCTGGTCTGGAAGGCGCTCGTCGCACAGCGCGGGGAGGAGGGGGTCCTGCGCGACGTCGAGGCCGCCGCGGCGGATCTGCACGGTCGCGAGCTCCGCTACGATGCCGGCATGGTGTACCTGCTCGCCGCGGAGTGCGCGCGTCGCTGGGGTCTCCCGGAAGCACGTTACGATTCGCTCGCGCGGTCGATCTTCGGCGAGGAGCAAGGCGCGCGGCTCCTGACCGCGCACTACGCCCGCGTGGTCGCGGTCCTGGATCGCCCCCTCCGCGGGCGCGGCGGGGATGCGTTCCCCGAATTCCTCACCCGCTGTCCGGTCATCCGGAGCGCGAAATCCCGGCTCCAGCGGCTGACTGGATCCGACGTCCGGATCCTCATCGAAGGCGAGTCGGGAACCGGCAAGACCTTCCTCGCCCGACAACTCCATGCGGACGCGCGGCGACGCGATGCGCCGTTCATCGTCGTGGACTGCACGAACCTCCAAGAGAACCTGTTCGAGTCGAAGCTCTTCGGTCACGTTCGTGGGGCGTTCACCGGAGCGGTGGGCGACGCGGTCGGTCTCGTGGAGCAGGCTCACGGCGGAACGCTGTTCCTCGACGAGATCGGCGAGATGCCGGTCGAGATCCAGGCCAAGCTCCTGTACACGATCGAGGAACAGCGCTACCGACCGGTCGGAGGCCGTAGCGAGAAGCGCGCGAACTTCCGCGTGATCGCGGCGACCAATCGCGACATCGACCGCATGCTCGTCGAAGGCAGCTTGCGGAGCGATCTGTTCTATCGCCTGGCGGGATTCCGCGTCCGCCTGCCACCGCTCCGCGAGCGACGCGAGGACGTCATGCCGCTGGCGGAGCTGCGGCTCGCCGATCTCAACGCGCGGTTCGCGCGACGAAGGACTCTGAGGCTCGAAGCCTGGGAGGCGCTGGCGCGACACGACTGGCCGGGCAACGTGCGCGAGCTGAACGCGGTCCTCGACCGCGGCTTCCATCTCGCCACCGGCCGCCGGATCGGCGTCGAGGAGCTCGGCCTCGCGGGCGAGGGCGGCCCGGCAAGCGGAGTCGATCTCTCGTGGCACGCGGTCCGCCGCGATCACGTCCTGCGCGTCCTCGGCCTCTGCCGCGGGAACGTGACGCGCGCGGCCCGGATCCTCGGGCTCAACCGCACGACCCTGATCTACAAGCTGCGGCTTCTGGGGATCGAGCGCGCGGACTTCGATCCTCGCTTCCGGACGCGCGAGGTCCTCCAGGTCGCGGACGGGGAAGGGACAGCGCCGTCCCCACCCGATCCACATTGATCTGACGCCGCGCCCGCTCTATCCTGTGCGGGTCCTGTGGAAAACTCGACGGAGGGAATGTGGACGGTCTCCCGATCATCCTGAGCGGACTGGTGGGTCTCGCGATCGGGTCGTTCCTCAACGTTCTCATCTACCGGTTGCCGCGCGGCGAATCCGTGGTCTCGCCGGGATCCCGTTGCCCGTCCTGCGGAAGGCCGCTCCGCTGGATCCACAACGTGCCGCTCGTCTCGTGGACCCTGCTCCGCGGGCGGTGCGCCTCGTGCCGCGCGTGGATCGGCTGGCAGTACCCCCTCGTGGAAGCCGGGACGGCCGCGATCTGGGCGGGGAACGTGGCGGCCTACGGCCTGGAGCCGCACGCGGCACCCGCGATCGTGTTCCTGACCCTCCTCCTGGCGATCGCCGTCACCGATGCGCGCTCGTACATCATCCCGGACGAGCTGTCGCTGGGGGGCGCGGTCCTCGGCGTCGCGCTGGCGGCGCTCCCGGGGGAGCCGACGGTCCGCGAGGCGGCCATCGGCGGAATCGTGGGTGGAGGCGCGCTCCTGATCATCGCCTGGCTCGGAGAAAAGGCCTTCCGGAAGGAGGCGATGGGAGGCGGCGACATCAAGATGATGACGATGATCGGCGCCTTCCTCGGATGGAAAGGCGCCCTCCTGACCGTGTTCCTGGGCGCGCTCGCCGGGACGATCGTGTTCGTGCCGATCGCGCTCAAGTCGAACAAGCTGGTCCCGTTCGGCCTGTTCCTCGCGCTCGGCGCCGCGCTCGCGTTCTACTTCGGCGGCCCGCTGCTCGAGTGGTACCTGGGCTTCCTGCGATGAAGGCCCGCTGCCTGATCCCCGCCGCCGGGCTCGGCACGCGGATGCGGCCCGTGACCCGCGTGGTTCCCAAAGAGCTCCTGCCGGTCGGCACGCGTCCCGTCCTCCAGTGGTGCCTGACCGAGGCGCTCGAAGGCGGTTTCGAGGAGATCGGCGTCGTCGTCTCGGAGGCCAAACCCCTCCTCGAGGCGTACGTGCGCGAGGGGTTGTGGCGGGAGGGCCTGCTCCCGGAGCTGGAGGAGAAGGCGCGCGCCGCGAGCGTCGTGACCTTCCGGCAGGAGCTGCCGACGGGGATCGTGGGCGCCGTCCACTGCGCGGGCGCCTGGCTCGAGGAGGGGCCGCTCGCCGTCTTCCTCCCCGACAACGTGCGGATCGCGGGACCGCCTCCGCTGACGGCGGCGATGCTCGCGGACGCCGCTCGTGAGGGCATGGTCCTGGCGGCGTGCCACCGCGTGGGACCCGAGACCCGGCACTACTTCGCGGACGTCGGGCGGGTCGAGCTCGACGAGCTGTCGCCCGCGGGCGCGGGATGGCGCGTCCTGGACCTCCAGGCGAAAGGGCGGACGGGGATCTTCCGCGCGCCGCCCGAGGGCGGGTGGCGTCTCCTTCCCCGGTACACGGTCACGGCCCCGTGGCTCGAAGAGGGGCGGCGGGTGGCTGCGGAGGCCGCCCTCTCGGGAAGGGAAGCCGACGACGTGGACGTCTCTCGCCGGCTCGTCTCGCGGCGGCTGCTCCGCGCCGTCCCGTGGGGAGGGACGGTCGTCGATGCCGGCAGTCCCGCGGGATACCTGTGGGGGTTTCATCTCCTCCACGAGTCCGGCGCGCGCGAGCGGGCCGCGCTCGACCAGGATCCGGCAGGCGGGCTCGTCTCGATCGACGTCGGGCCCCGCTGATGGTGCCCGTACGCTATACGCTCGTCGGGAGCGGGACCGTCGTCCCCGACGCCGAACGCGGACCCGCGGCCCACCATTTCGCGTGCGGCGACCTGACCGCCCTCTGCGATCTCGGCTCGGGCACGATCCGCCGGATGGCCGGGCTCGGCCTCGCCTGGTCGGAGCTCGACCTCGTCGCGATCACGCATCGCCACCAGGATCACATCGCCGACCTCCTCCCGCTTCTCTTCGCGCTCCGGCACGCTCCCGGCGTGAAGCGGATCGTCCCGCTCACGCTCCTCGGGTACGGCGGGTTCCGGCGCGACCTCGAAGGCCTGGCGGAGATCTTCGGCGCGTGGGTGATCGAGCCCGGATTCCCGCTCGAGATCCGCGAGGCCGCCGACACGCCGCTCGAGATCGAGCGCGGGGATCTGTGGATCGAGATCGAGGCCCGGCCCGTGGTCCACACGCCGGAAGCCGTTGGCTACCGTCTGACGCTCGGGGCGTCCGCCCGCGAGATCGTCGTCGCCTACACCGGCGATACCGAGGAGTGCCCCGCGGCCGTCGATCTCGCGCGCGACGCCGATCTGCTGATCGCGGAATGCTCGGTCGCCGACGAGGAACGCGTGCCGGGCCACCTGACGCCGCGCGGGGTCGGTCGAATCGCGGCCGCGGCCTTCGCGCGGCAGCTCGTCCCGACCCACTTCTACCCGAGCGCCCTCGCGCTCGGGTCGGACGAAATCCGCCGCCGGATCCGGGAGGCGTACGCGCGCGAGCCGATCGGCCTGGGGACCGACGGCCTGTGCATCGATCTGTGACCGAGGCGCGCCGGGCTCTGGGTGAGGCGGGAGAGGAAGCGGCGGCCGCGTTCCTGACCCGCGAGGGATGGCGCATCCTCGCCCGGCGCTGGAAGGGGGCCGGCCGCGAGATCGATCTCGTCGCCGAGCGCGACGGCGTCCTGGCCCTCGTCGAGGTCAAGACCCGTCGATCGGGCGACTTCGCGCCGCCGTCCGTCGCGGTCGACTGGCGAAAGCAACGTCAGCTGGCGGCCGCGGGCGCCGTCGCCGCGGACCGCTGGAGACACGCGCGGACGCTGCGGTTCGACGTGATCGGTATCACCTGGGAGGGCGAAGACCCCGAGCTGGAGCATCTCGAGGACGCGTTCCGGCCGTGAGATCGCGCACGCGCGCCGCGCTTCGCATCGCGACGTGGGTCGTCGCGACCTTCGCGACTCTGGTGCTCGTCGGGGTTACGGCCGCGAGCGCGGGCTGGGGAACCCTCGCCGGATACGTCGTTCTCGACGCTCTCCTCCTCGTGGTCTCGTTCGCGTGCTGGCGCTGGCTCGACCGCCTGCCACCGGGTGAAACGCCGCTCGCCCCGGACCGGAAGTCCGCGCGCGGGTTCCTCCGGGGAGCGGCGGCGGGCGCGAGCCTGGTCGCGGTCGTCGCCCTGATCCTCGCCGCAGCCGGCGCGTTCGAGCTCGCGCGGAAGTCGTGCTCGGTGGAGCCGCTCTTCCGGTTCCTCGCCGGAACCGGAGCCTTCGTCGCCCTCGCGGCGCTGTTCGAGGAGCTCGTCTTCCGGGGATACGGGCTCTTCGCCCTGCGCGACCTCGCTGGCCGCTGGGTGGCGGTCCCGGTCACCGGCTTTCTCTTCGCCGCCGGCCACCAGGCCAATCCCGGTTTCGGTCCGCTGGCGATCGTGAACCTGGGTCTCGTGGGCATCGTTCTCGCCGCGTGGGTGCTGGTCGAGCGCGACGTGTGGGTCGCCGTCGGGGCCCACGCGGGATGGAACGCGACGATCGTCATCGGTGCGGCGATCCCCGTCAGCGGCGTGGCGATCCCCGCTCCCTGTCACGCCGGAATCCTCTCCGGCCCGGAGTGGCTCACGGGGGGCGCCTTCGGGGTCGAGGCGGGGCTTCCCACCGCGCTCGCCTGGCTCGGGTTCGGAGTGTGGCTCCTGCGGAGGTGCGGTGGGGAATCGGCGCGCGGCGGCTCCGCGCCGACCGTCTGAGCCCTAGTTCACCCGTTCGACCGGCGGCGCGCTGCGGAGCGCCCGCGGCTCGGGGGGCGCGACCGGGCCGGCGGCGTCCGCGTCCGCATCATCGACGAGCGTGGCCACGATGTCGCGATTCGCCTCCACGACGTCGAGGAATCGCTGGGCGAGCTCCGGATCGAACTGCGTGCCCGCGTTCCGGCGGATCTCCTCGCACGCGTAGCGCAGCCCGCGCGCCCGATCCGCGTACGGGCGGCCGCGGATCATCGCGTAGAACGCGTCGACCAGGCCGACGATGCGCGCCCCGTAGGGGATCTCGTTCCCCGCCAGACCATCGGGGTATCCCTTGCCGTCCCAGCGCTCGTGGTGGTGGCGGATCAGCGGCACGGCGTCGAGGAGCCCCTTCAGCGGCTCGACGATCCGCGCTCCGACGACCGGGTGCCGGCGGACGATCTCGTATTCCTCGCGCGTGAGGAAGTCCCGCTTCTGGAGCACCTCGTCGCCGATCGCGAGCTTGCCCACGTCGCGCAGGAGGCACGCGATGTGGATCGTCCAGCGCCCGCGCTCGGGGAGTGGCAGATGGGCGAGGAAGAGCTCGGTGATCGTGGACACCCCGCGCAGGGTCTCGATCGCGGCCGGGTCCCGCACCCGCATGACGTTCGTGAGCGCGGCGATCACGTCGAGGTGCCGCATCAGGTTCCGGTTGTCCGACAATCCCGCGAGGGCTTCGCGGACGGAGCGGATCGTCGAATCGTCGGGCAGGGTCGCATCTGCCGCCCGCTCGAGGATCTTCGGCGTCGCCCCGCCGCCTTCCTCCATCGAGGTTCCGAAGCGCGTCGATCGATTCCGCCCGTTGAACTTGGAAGCGTAAAGCGCGACGTCGGCCTTGTGCAGGAGATCGCTCGGCGTGACAGCGTCGTTGGGACACGTCGCGACGCCGATCGAGATCGTCACCGGGTCGAGCAGCTCCTCGTGGCCCGTCTGGGCGACACGGGACCGCAGGCGCTCGGCCACAACGAGCGCTCGCTCGTTCTGCGTCTCGGGAAGGAGGACGGCGAACTCCTCGCCGCCGTAGCGGGCGACCGTGTCGATGCCACGCACCTGGTCCGCGATGACCTCCGCGACGCGCTGCAGCACCCGATCGCCCGCGAGATGACCGAACCGGTCGTTGACGCGCTTCAGGTAGTCGATGTCGATCATGAGCAGGCTGAACGAGGAGCCCGTGCGCTCGGATCTCTCGATCTCCTCGGCCAGCGCCCGATGGAATGCCCGAACGTTGTAGAGCCCCGTGAGCGGATCTCTGCGCGCAGCCTCGGCGAGCTCGGCGTACTCGTCGGCGCGCTGGAGCGCCTGGCCGGCGACGTCCGCCAGGATCCGGCACAGCCGGATCTCCTGCTCGGTGAAGTCGCGGCGGGTCTCCTCGAGTCGCACGAAGAGGACGCCGCGCGAGGACTCGTGCTCGAGGATCGGCACGACCAGGATCGACGAGCCGCGTGCGCGCGCGGGCAGGGACTTGCGCACCGGAGACATCCGGGGATTCGTCCCGGCGCGCGAGATGACCACCGGCTGGCGGTCGTCGAGCGCGGTCTGAATCTCGGGATAGTCCGCGAGCTCGATCGTCAGGTGGTGCCTGGGCTCGCCCCGGTCGACCGCGGACACGACGCGCGCCGACTTGCGCTCGCGGTCGGCGAGGATCACGGATACTCGATCGGCGCCGAGCACGCGGGCGACGAACTCGGTGAGGCGATCGTACACGGCCCCGGCCTCGAGCGTCCCCGCCATCAGAGTGCTGACCTCGAGCGCGTTGTCGAGGAGCGTGCTCGTCTCCTCCTGTCGGTCCAGCCCCTCGGTCAGGTAGCCCACGATGCCCGTCGTCGTGAGGAGCAGCGCGACCTGGAGGATCAGGATTCCCGGGTCCGAGTCGAGCCGATCGATGTTCGCGATGACGTGGGCCCCCGCCACCGCTGCGCCCAGCGTGATCGACCACACGAGACGCCGCGCGAGCGCGGCGAGAAGAACGGCCAGCAGGAAGAAGGCGTAGAACAGCCATGCGCCCGGCAGCGGATAGACGAGGAGCATCGTGCCGAGGAGCGTGAGCTCGATGACGACGAACATGAGGTCGAAGCCGCGCTCCGCGTACCACGCGCCGGGCAGGGCGGCATAGAGGACGGTCGTGAACAGGTACAGGAGCCAGATCGTGACGAGCCAGCCGGAAGGCCCGTCGGTGGGAGAGTAGATCCAGAGCAGGACGCCGGTGGCGGCGGTCGCGCAGACGCGCAGCGCCACGAGAGTGCGCTTCTTCGACCAGGATTTCACCGATCCCATGGCACCCGCCGATGCGAAGGGACGAAGGCACGCCCCCGCCGGGGCGTACGATGAGTGCGTTGACGTCGAGAGGTGGTGAGGAACCCGCCTTGCCCGGGCGGGTACCTGTGAGCCAACATTATTGTCAATTCGCCCATCACAGTCCAGTCCATCGCGCTCTGGTTCGAGCGCCGATCAGGAGGAACTCCGTTGAAGACTCTGACCATCCTGTCCCTCGGTATCGGGATGTGGCTGGCCGCCGGGGCGGAGGTCGCGCCCGCGCAGGTCCTTCGATACGCGGTCGAGCCCGGCGCCACCCATACCTACGTCCGGACCCAGCAGGACCACGTCACCCAGACCGTGAACGGCACCGAGCAGAAGGCCGAGGTGAAGAGCTACTGGCGGTTCGGAGCCACGATCGGCGAAGCGGAGGGCGGCGGCCGCGCGGTCGAGGTCGTCCACGACAGCCTGACGATCGAAACCACGCCGCAGCCGGCGACCAGCTTCGACGCCCTGTACGGAAAGCCGGTCCGGATCGCGATGGACGAGCGCGGGTCGGTCACCGAGGTCGTGGTGCCGGATTCGATCCCCGACACGGCGTCCCGGCTGGACCTGGCCGCGACGTACCGCGGCTTCTACCCCGTTCTGCCCGCCGATCCCGTGGAGGAAGGCCACACCTGGTCGGACACGGTGAGCGTGCGGACCACGCAGAGCGGGCTGGACATGACGATCCGCCGCGTCAACCACTACACGGCGCGCGGCGCGGCCCAATACGCGGAGCGGGACGGTCTCAAGGTCGATTACACGACCGAAGTGTCGATCGAGGGGAGCGGCACTCAGCAGGGGGCCGATATCTCGCTCAGCGGCGAGGGAACCGGGGCCGGCTCCTTCTACTTCCAGCCCGATCCGGGTCTCTACCTGGGGGGGACCGAGACGAGCGAGGTCAAGATGGACGCCTTCGTCGTGGCCGGCGAGCAGAACCTCCTGATCCCGATCGTTCAGCAACGCGAGGAGACGATCGAGCTCGTGGACTAGGCGCGCTCGAGCGCAGCTCCGGTCCGCGTCTTGCACCACGCGTGGCGTGCTCGCCCGCGTCCACACGGCGTCGCTCATGGGGCTCACCGCGCGACCGATCACGGTCGAGGTCGATCTCGCCCGTGGACTCCCCACGTTTCACCTCGTCGGTCTCCCGGACGGCGCCGTCCGGGAGAGCCGTGAGCGGGTGACGTCGGCCCTCAACAACACCGGCTTTTCTCTCCCGTGCCGTCGGATCACCGTCAATCTCGCGCCGGCCGACGAGCCCAAGAGCGGCTCCGGCTTCGACCTGCCGATCGCGCTCGCGATCCTCGAGGCCGACGGCCGGCTCGCGGGGCCGCTCGACGGGCGGCCGCGGGCAGCGCTCGGCGAGCTCGCGCTCGACGGACGCGTGCGCCCCGTGCGAGGCGTTCTGCCGGCGGCCGCGGCGCTCGCCGCTCTGGGAGCGGAGCAGGTGCTCGTCGCGGCCGAGAACGCGCGCGAGGCGGCGCTGGTCGGGAGCCTCGCCGCGATTCCCGTGCGGTCGCTCCGGGCCGCGGTCGACCACGTCTCCGGCCTCGTTCCGATCCGGGCGGCGGACGCGGGCGACGGTCGCGGCCCTCCGGCGCGGAGCGACGACGACGACTGGGCGGAGGTCCGCGGGCAGGACGGCGCCCGCCGGGCGCTCGAGATCGCGGCCGCCGGTGGCCACAACGCGCTCCTCGTCGGGCCGCCAGGGGCGGGGAAGACGTTCCTGGCGCGCCGGCTCCCGACGATCCTGCCCGCGCTCACCGAAGAGGAGGCCCTCGAGGTCACGGCGATCCACTCGGCCTGGGGCCGGCTCTCCCCCGAACGCCCGCTCGTCACGAGCCCGCCCTTCCGGGCGCCGCATCATACGATCTCGGCGGCCGCGCTCCTCGGCGGCGGGAGCTCGGCGCGGGCGGGGGAGGTGAGCCTCGCGCATCGCGGCGTCCTCTTCCTCGACGAGCTGCCCGAGTTCCGGCGCGACGCGCTCGAGGGGCTGCGCCAGCCGCTCGAGGACGGCGAGGTCGTCATCGGTCGCGCGCGCGAGCGGCACCGCTTCCCGACCCGCTTCCTCCTGGTCGCCGCGATGAATCCCTGCCCGTGCGGCTGGTGGGGCGACGATCGACGGCCCTGCCGCTGCACGCCGGGCGCGCGGCGCGCATACCGAGGACGTGTCTCCGGGCCGCTCCTCGATCGCATCGACCTGCACGTGCCGTTCCGCTCGCTCGCGTTCGCCGAGATCGTCGACGGAGATTCGGCGGAGCCGTCGGCGGTCGTGCGGGAGCGTGTCTCGGCGGCCCGCGAGAGGCAACGTGCGCGGGGCCGATCGAACGCGGCGCTCGCGTCGGAGAGGGGCGCGCGCTGGGCGCGCCTGACGCCTGAGGGGAGACGCCTCCTCGAGGCCGCGCACGCCCGTCTCGGCCTCTCGGCGCGCGCGCACGTGCGGATCCTCAGGGTCGCGCGGACGATCGCCGATCTCGCGGGGCGGGACGCGATCGATCCCAGGGACATCGCCGAGGCGGTCCAGTACCGCGTCCTCGACCGGACGGTCGCGGAGGAGGACGCGGACCCCGATCGGGACAAAGCGCGCGGGCGTGCCCGCTGACGAACACCAGCGGCGGGTCATCGAGTGCCGCGCGCGGACGATCCGCATGGTCGCGCCGGCGGGATCGGGGAAGACCCAGACGATCGTCGAGCGCGTGCTGGGCCGGATCGCCGAAGGGGTCCCGCCCGCGCGGATCCTCGTCCTGACGTTCGACCGCGCCGCCCGGACCTCCCTGGTCGAGCGGCTCGCCTCGCGCTCCCGCGAGCTCGGGATCGACGCGGCGGGCTGCACGGTGTCGACGCTCAACGCCTTCGGCGCGTCGCTCCTCCGGCGCCACGCGCCGGGCGAGGCGCGGGAGGTCGTCGACGAGGCGCGGGCGGACGCGCTCCTGCTCGGGACATGCGCGGATCTCGGTTTGCCGCAGGAAGTCGCCGGGCGGGGGCCTCTCGTCCGCGAGCTCTTCGGGCTCCTCAAGAACGCGCTCCACGATCCGCGTTCCGGAAACGTGCGGGCTTTCGCCCGGTTTCTCGCGCGCGATCCGGTCGCGGCGGAGCGGCTGGCCGAGCTCGAGGCGGACGTCCCGGGCATCGACCCGAGCACGATCGCGGCCCTGTTCGCGGCCGTCGACCGCGGGATGCGCCGCGCGGGCGTGCTCGACTTCGACGACCAGAAGCTCCGCGCGCTCGCGCTCCTCGAGGACGCCGCCCTGGGCCGGAGGATCGAGGGGCTCTGGTCGGAGGTCGTCGTCGACGAGTTCCAGGACATCAACCGGCTCGACTTCGAGCTCGTCCGCCGGCTGGCGGCGCGGGCCGACCTCGTCGTGACCGGGGACGACGACCAGGCGATCTACGGGTTTCGCGGCTGCTCGTCGGAGTTCATCGTCGGCCTCGCGGGACACCTCGGGCGCGAGGTGGATTCGCACGAGCTGGCGGTCAACTACCGCAATCCGCCGAATCTGCTCGCGCACGCCGTCCGACTCGTCGAGCACAACCGTGGGCGGATCCCGAAATCGCCCGTGGCCGCGCGAACCGATCCCGCGCGGGTCTCGGTCGCGGCGGCCGGAGGGCCCGAGTCGGAGAGCGAGGGGCTCGCGCACCGTGTCCGGAAGGCGATCTTCGGCGGCCGACGCCCGCGGGATCTCGCGGTCCTCTGCCGGACGAACGCGCACTGTGCCGCGCTCGCCGAGCGACTCTCCGCCGCCGGCGTGCCGTGCCGGGTTCGCGCCGACTCCTGCGGGACAGACGCTCGCGGCGACGGCTCGTCACCGCCCAACAGCTCCTCACAGCGCGAGAGCCCCTCACAGCGCGACGGCTCGGCCGATGCGGTGACGGTCGCCACGTACTTCCGCGCGAAGGGACTCCAGTGGCCGGTCGTCTTTCTGCCGGGATGCAACGAGGGCCTCGTGCCGCATCCGCGCGCCGCTGTCGACGCGGAGCGCCGCCTCTTCTATGTGGCGCTGACCCGCGCGTCGCACGAGCTCGTCGCCTCGTGGGTCGCCGTGCCGCGCGGCGAAGCGCGCCCGAGCCCATTTCTCGAGGAAGCGGGGCTTCTCTGATGTTGCTCTCGACTAAACAGTTGTGAAGACCCATTGCTTTAGCAAACAGATGGAACTCCCTCCAAGGATCCGCCGCTTCGCACAGCGACTTCGTTTCATAACGTCGGTCCTTGCGACGCTCACAGGACCAGCCTGCGACGACCTCTTAACGGGGTCCTCCCATCCGCGACGGCCGGAACCGTTATGGGTCAAAGAGGCCTTCCTTCTCGCGCCGGGTTGGGGCGGCGACGAAGACCACTTCTATGTATCGGCAGGGGGCATAGTCGCGGTCGAACCCGCGACCGGAAGCGTGGTTTGGGAAACATATGGAGGACGTGTAGGCCCGGATTTTCAGGTCATCGGTAGTGTGGTCGTGGTGGAGCAGGGGGGCTTGAAGGGATTGCGGCCATCCGACGGCGTGGAGATCTGGAATCAAGCCGATGCACCCAACAGCGGCGTCATCGGGACGGAATCCGAGGGCATCCTCTCGACGGACAATGAGGTACTGGCCGCGTTCGATCTGGAAACCGGCAATGAGCGATGGCGCGCACAGCTCGAACCGGGAGGCGGGGTAAACCTGGCGCTCGGAGAGGGTTTCGCGTGCGCGGAACGGCTCAGCCCGCAAGGCGATGCCGTTGTGCAGTGCTTCTCGGCGATCGACGGGAGTCCTCTCTGGACCAGGAGGATGGAGCGGACCGGGTGGATCGTGATTGCCGGCGGGCTCCTCGTTCTCTCGGGGGGAGAGGCGGTAGGCGAGCCCGGTTGGGTCGCTGTCGACCCGCGAACAGGAGAGACGGCTTGGAAGCGACGCGATCTGGCCCTTCTGGATGTGACTCGGGAGCCGGAAGGCGATCTTCTCGTCGCATGTCAGACAGATAGTGGTGAGTGTTTCGCGGTGAACGCAGCCGACGGATCCGTGGCCTGGCAGGCATCCGTGGGTCAACCGATCGGCAGATTCGTCGCCGCATCCGGTCGGCTGATGATCTTTTCGCCTTCTCTTCCGGAGGCCAGCATCATTCATGTTCTCGACACAGTGACAGGAGAACCACGCGGCACGATCGTGCCGGATCAGGAGGGAGTGACAGGAGTCTGCAGCGGCCCGTCGATATCCGGAAATTTGATCCTCGTGTACGGTTGCGGGGGCTTTCTGCTGGCTTATCGGCTTCCCTGAGCTTCACCGGAGTCGCCGTCAGGGTGCGTCCCGCATTCTCGCCGGGCCCGGCGACCGCCGCTAGGTTCGCGCGCATGCCGCGCGCCCTCCGCCTCCAGTCCGTCACGCTCCCCGTTCCCGATCTCGCCGCCGCGGAGAAATTCTACCGGTGGGTGCTCGCGATGAAGGCCTCCGCCGAGGAGCCGGTCGCGGACACCGCGAGCCTCGGGTGGGGAAAGGAGGATCGCGTCCGGCTCGTCGCCGCCTCCGGGCGCGAGGCCCTCGAGCTGCGGATGGAGGCGTGCGAGCCGACGGACGTGGCCGCGTGGCTCGCGGAGCGCGGGCTCGAGCCGACGCGGGTCGTCGCGTTCGCGGACGACGAGGCCGAGCTGCGGGAGGTCTGGCCCGACGTCGCCGTCACGGTGGATCCGGATCCAGCCGTCTCCAACCGCTTCGGGGTCTCGATCGAGGCGCCCGTCGACGTCCGCGTCGACCTCCACGTGCCGCTGCCGTCGTCGACCGTGGTGGTGAAGGGCCGGCACGGTCCGTTCTATCGGCGGAGCAAGGACTGGAGCGGCCTCGAGAATCCCGGGCTCCTCGGCCTCACGCTCGGGGCGCGCGATCCGCGGGCTCTCGAGGAATTTCTGGTAGCGATCGGAATCGAGAAGATGGCGGTCGAGCCGGGTGGTGGGGGAACCGCCGAAGCGTTGCAGATCGAGCGCCCGTACCTCGTCGGCGATCACCAGATCCGCGTCGAGGAGCGCGAGCCGCCCGGGATCTACGGCGCGGCGTTCGTCGTCGCGGCTCCGCGGCTCCCCGATCTCGTGCGGACGCTCGAGCGCTTCGAGGTCCAGCACCGCCATGATCGCAATCACCTCCTGGCCGTCGATCCCGCGGGGCGGATCCTCGTCGTCAACGGCGTGCGCTCGGGGTGAAGCTCCGGTACCTTGCCCGACCCATGGAACCCTCGCCCGCGACGCTCTCCGAGTCCACCTCGCTCGCCGACAGGGAACGGTTGCTCGAGTCGATCCTCCGCGCCGCGGAATCGGTCGTCCTCGGCTATTCCGGAGGCGTCGATTCAACCCTGCTCCTCAGGAAAGCGTTGGACGTACTGGGGCCCGCGAACGTGCTCGCCGTCACCGCGGCCAGCGCGACCTACGACGCCGACGAGATCGACGAGGCGACGCGGATCGCCGAGTGGCTGGGGGCGCCCCACGAGCGCCTGCAATCAACCGAGCTGGAGGACGAGGGATTCCTGCTGAACCCGCCCGAGCGGTGCTACTACTGCAAGGCCGATCTGTACGGCGACCTCGTCGAGCTGGCGACGGCGCGCGGGTTCCGCTCGGTGATCGACGGCTCGCACGCCGAGGACGCGCTGGACTTCCGGCCCGGGCTCAAGGCTCTCGACGAGCGGGGCGTCCTGTCGCCGCTCAAGGAAGCGGGATTCACCAAAGCCGACATCCGCGAGCTCTCGCGAAGGTTGGAGCTACCGACGGCCGACAAGCCCGCCAACGCCTGTCTCGCGTCGCGCTTCCCCTATGGCGAGTCGATCACGGCCGAGAAGCTGAGCCGCGTGGGCAGGGCCGAGCGGATCGTGCGCGAGGCCGGGTTCGACGTCGTGCGCGTGCGCCATCACGGCGACGTGGCGCGGATCGAGGTCCCGCCGGCCGATCGCGCGCGGCTCCTCGCGGCGGCGGGCGAGATCGCGCCGCGGATCAAGGCGCTCGGCTACGTGTGGGTCGCGTGCGATCTGGAAGGCTATCGCAGCGGCAGCATGAACGAGGCGCTCTGAGCATCC
>DATBJO010000020.1:0-29310 GCA_036556305.1 Gemmatimonadota bacterium | reverse complement strand
TCGAACGGCAAGGTCCTCATGCAGCTCCGCGCCGAGCGGTCGGGCGTGGCCGTGGCCGACCCCGCCGTGGGCGTCACGTTCAACACGCAGCGCGCGAACTCGCAGATCCTCGTCGACGACGGCGAGACGGCGGTGATCGGCGGGCTCACGGTGCAGGACGTCTCCACGGTCCGGAGCGGGATCCCGATCCTCAAGGACATCCCGTTCGTGGGCGCACTGTTCCGCACGGAGCGCAAGCGCACGGAGAAGCGCGATCTGCTCATCTTCGTGACCCCGTACATCGTCCCGATCGACCGGCCCGAGTCCGAGATCGTGACGCTGGTCTGTCTCGAGGATCAGTCCTGGTATCGCAGCGACGACATCGTCCTGCACAACGGAGAGACGTGGATCGAGTTCGGCGCCCCGCGACGCATCGACCCCCGCGATCTGATCGCGGTCGGGAATTTCCGCGGCGTCCCGATCTACACGACCGTCGAAATGGCCGCGAGCGAGATCTACATGCCGCTCTGCGCGGCCGGGATGTTCCAGGCCTATCGCCGCGTGGAAGCCGTGCGCGGCACGACCGGATGATGAAAGGAGCGCACGACCTTGACTAGATCGACGTCCCACCTGCACCGCATGGCCGCCGCGCTCGCGCTCGCGGCCGTGCTGGCGCTCGGCGCCTGCGTCGAAGCGCCGCCCACGGCTTCCGAGCCGCCGGCCGGAACCGTCGGCGCGAACCTCGTGCCGATCACGCCGCAACAGCTCGCGGCCACGCTGGGCGACAGTCTGGCGCTCATCATCGAGACCCGCGTGCTGGGCGCGGACGGGAAGGCGATCCGCTCCGCGACCGTCGAGTACAACGTCGTGTCGGGCGCCGGCCTGTTCAGCGCCGACAGCACGCTGACGAACGACCAGGGGTTCACACAGGTCCTGTTCCTGCCTCTGTCGACGGGTACGATCCTCGTCGAGGCGCGGACCGGGAGCGATACGATCACGTTCGCCATCGAGGTCGCCAACGATCCGAACCTGACCGCGTCGTTCGTCAAGGTGGGCGGCGACACGCAGACCGCGACCGTGGGCGCGATCCTGCCCCAGCCGTTCACCGTCCAGGTGAAGAACCCGGACGGCCTGCCGGTCGATTCCGTGCCGGTGACGTTCAACATCCAGTTCTCGCAGGGCGACTCGGCCAAGCTCGCCGACGATCCCAGCGCCTTCCAGGGCGGCGGCGACGAGGGGAGCGTCAGCGGCCGCCAGATCGTCGTCCTGACCGACGCGGGCGGCTTCGCGCGCGCCTGGCTGCGCCTCGGGACGCGGGCCGGCGGTCACACGGTGAGCGCCACCGCGCTCGTGGGTCCGCCGGGGGCCCAGACCGCCCAGACGCTCACGTTCACGGCGAACGCCCTGCCGAGCCCGGGGGCCGCGCAGCTCGTCATCATCTCGGGCGACGACCAGACGGTCCCGATCGACACGCTCTTCCAGGGCCCGCTCAACCGGAGCCGCGATCCGAACCCGCTCGTCGTCCAGGCGCTGGACGCCTTCGGTACGCCGGTGCCGGGCGTGGCGGTCCAGTGGCGGGTGTCGGACGGCGGAGGGGTGGTCTTCGCCTTCACGACGTTCACCGACGGCCTCGGGTTCGCGACGAACTTCTACGTCGGGACCACCGAGGGGCACAACGCGATCGTCGCGATCGCGCCGGGCACCGCCCCGGTCACGTTCGACATCACCGGGGAGATCATCGTCGACGAGTCCGACGAGGGCGGCGGCGGAGGAGGCGGTGGCGGCGGCGGAGGGGGCTGATCCGATCGACCTCGGACTCGACGGAACGGGGCGCCTTCGCGGGCGCCCCGTTCGCGTATCGGGCGGTGGGCGGAGGATGCAAATGCATGGTAGATTAGGACTTCCATGACAGCCAAACGCGCATCCAAGAAGACTTCCCGGAGATCCGGGGCCACGAACCTGGTCATCGTCGAGTCGCCGGCGAAGGCGCGCACGATCGAGCGCTTCCTGGGGTCCGATTTCGTCGTCGAGGCGTCGATCGGGCACGTCCGGGATCTGCCCCGGGGCGCACGCGAGGTCCCCCCCCGGTACAAGGGCGAGCCCTGGGCCCGGCTGGGCGTCAACGTCGACGCGGGATTCGAGCCGATCTACGTCACGGTCCCGGGGAAGTCCCAGCAGATCACGAAGCTCCGCCGGCTCCTCGAGCGCGCGGACACGCTCTGGCTCGCGACCGACGAGGACCGCGAGGGGGAGGCGATCAGCTGGCACCTGACCGAGCTCCTGAAGCCCCGCGTGCCGGTCCGCCGGCTCGTGTTCCACGAGATCACCCGTGAGGCGATCGAGCAGGCTCTCGAGCGTCCGCGGGACATCGACGAGGGGCTCGTGCGGGCCCAGGAGGCGCGCCGGATCCTCGACCGGCTGTACGGCTACGAGGTCTCGCCCCTCCTGTGGCGGAAGATCGGCCCCAAGCTCTCCGCGGGCCGCGTCCAGAGCGTGGCCGTCCGGCTGGTCGTCGAGCGCGAGCGGGAGCGGCGCCGGTTCCGCTCCGCCGGCTGGCACGACCTCCTGGGGCGCTTCCGGCCGGACGGCGGGCCGGGCGGGACGGCCCCCGGGCCGGGCGACGACGCCTTCGAGGCGGGCCTCGTCGCGGCCGACGGCCTCCGGGTCCCGACCGGGCGGGACTTCGACCCCGCCACCGGCCGGCCGCAGAGCGAGGGGCTCCTGCTCCTCGACGAGGCCGGAGCGGCCGCGCTCGCCGCGCGGCTCGAGGGTGCCCGGTTCCTCGTCACCGCCGTCCAGGAGAAGCCGTACACGTCGCGCCCGGCCCCGCCGTTCACGACGAGCACGCTCCAGCAGGAGGCCAACCGCAAGCTCGGCTTCACGGCGCGGCGCACGATGCGGATCGCGCAGAGCCTCTACGAGAACGGGCACATCACCTACATGCGCACGGACTCGACCCATCTGGCCCGGGTCGCGGTCGAGGCGGCGCGCGACCTCGTGCGCGAGGCCTACGGCGACGCCTACCTGCCGCGCGAGCCGCGCGTCTACGAGTCGAGCGTCAAGAACGCCCAGGAGGCCCACGAGGCGATCCGCCCCGCCGGCCATCCGTTCGAGCTGCCGGACGCGCTCCGCGGCGAGCTGTCGGACGAGGAGTACCGGCTGTTCGAGCTCGTCTGGAAGCGAACGATCGCGAGCCAGATGTCCGACGCCCGCGGTCGCCGGATGACGATCACGATCGAAGGCGGCGGCGCCACGTTCGAGGTCCGCGGCAAGACGATCGACTTCCCGGGGTATCTGCGGGCCTACGTCGAGGGGAGCGACGACCCCGACGCGGAGCTGGCCGACCAGGAGCGCCTGCTCCCGCCGGTGGGCGAGGGCGAACCGCTGGAGTGCCTCGAGCTCGCGGTGAAGGCCCACGCGACCCAGCCGCCGGCGCGCTACACCGAGGCGTCGCTCGTCCAGGCGCTCGAGCAGCGCGGGATCGGCCGGCCCAGCACCTACGCCTCGATCCTCGAGACGATCCAGGAGCGCGAGTACGTCTTCAAGCGGGGGAACGCGCTCGTGCCGACGTGGGTCGCGATCTCGGTCGTCCGCCTGCTCGAGCGCCACCTGCCCGGGCTCGTCGACTACGAGTTCACGGCCGGCATGGAGGACGAGCTGGACGCGATCAGCCGCGGCGAGCTCGGTCACGTCGAGTACCTGCGCCGGTTCTACTTCGGCAACGGCGACCCGGGGCTCAAGCGGCTGCTCGAGCACAAGGTCGACGAGGTCGACGCGCGCGAGGTGTGCACGATCGCGATCGGGACCCCGGAAGGCGAGCCGCCGGTCGTGGTGCGGGTCGGGCGCTACGGGCCGTATCTGCAGCAGGGCGAGGACCGCCGGGCGTCGCTCCCCGAGAATCTGCCCCCCGACGAGCTCTCGCTCGATCGCGCGGTCGATCTGCTGCGGGAAGGCGCGCGGGCGGAGGAGCCGCTCGGCCTGCATCCCGAGACCGGCGAGCCCGTGTTCGTCAAGACCGGCCGCTACGGTCCCTACGTCCAGCTGGGCGCGGGCGACGAGGACGGGAAGCCCAAGCGGGCCTCGCTCCTCAAGGGGATGGAGCCGCGGACGCTCGATCTCGCGACCGCCGTCCGCCTGCTCTCGCTCCCGCGCGAGGTGGGACGCGACCCGTCCACGGGAGAGCCGGTCGAGGCGCACGTCGGACGCTACGGACAGTACGTGAAGCGCGGCAAGGAGACGCGGTCGCTCCCGCCCGACCTGTCGTCCCTCGACGTGACGCTCGAGCAGGCGCTCGCGCTCCTCGCCCAGCCCAAGCGCGGGCGCTCGGCCGGGCGCGCGAAGGTCGAGCCCCTCAAGACGTTCGATGCCTCGCCGGCGACCGGCCGGCCGATCGAGCTCCGGGACGGGCGCTACGGACCGTACGTCACCGACGGCGAGACGAACGCCTCGCTGCCGCGGGACGTCGAGCCGGAGACCGTGGACCACGACCTCGCCGTGCGGCTGCTCGCGGAGCGGGCCGCCCGCGGGCCCGTCAGGCGGTCGCGCGGGAAGGCGGCCGGGAAGAAGGCCGCGCGGAAGAAGGCGTCTCACAAGGCGGCGAAGAAGAAATCGGCGAAAAAGCCGGAGGCGTCGTGACCGGGGTCCGGATCATCGGCGGCGGCCTGGCCGGGAGCGAGGCCGCGCTCCAGTGCGCGCGGCTCGGCGTCCCGGTCGTCCTCCACGAGATGCGGCCGGCGACGGCGACGCCGGCGCACCGCACCGACCGCCTCGGGGAGCTCGTGTGCTCGAATTCGTTCAAGTCGACCGACGTCGAGAACGCGCACGGCCTGCTCAAGGCCGAGCTCGAGCGCCTGGGCTGCCGGCTCCTCGAGATCGCGTACGAGGCCCGCGTGCCGGCCGGCGCGGCCCTGGGCGTCGATCGCGAGCGGTTCGCCGGGCTCGTGACCGCCGCGGTCGAGGGCGAGCCGCTCGTCACCGTCGTCCGCGAGGAGCGGGAGGAGGTGGTCCCCGGCGAGGTCACGATCGTCGCCAGCGGGCCGCTCACGTCGGAGGCGCTGGCGCGACAGATCGAAGACATCCTCGGTGCCGGGAACCTCGCCTTCTACGACGCGATCAGCCCGATCGTCTCCCGCGAATCGCTCGCCGAGGAGACGTTCTGGGAGGCCTCGCGCTACGACAAGGGCGGCGACGACTACGTGAACTGCCCGCTCGACCGCGAGCGGTACGAGGCGTTCGTCGACGGCCTGCTCGCGGCCGAGCTCTACCCTCTGAAGGACTACGAGCGCGACGCGATGTTCTTCGAGGGCTGCCTGCCGATCGAGGAGATGGCTCGCCGCGGCCGCGAGACCCTCCGCTTCGGCCCGTTCAAGCCGGTCGGCCTCGTCGACCCGCGCACGGGGCGCGAGGCGCACGCCGTCCTCCAGCTCCGCAGGGAGAACGCGGCGGGCACGATGTTCAACCTCGTCGGGTGCCAGACCCGCATGCGGTACGGCGAGCAGAAGCGCGTGTTCGGGCTCGTTCCGGCGCTGGCCCGGGCGGAGTTCCTGCGCCACGGCCAGGTGCACCGCAACACGTTCCTCCAGCACTCGGTGGCCCTCGATCCGTTCGGCCGTCCGCGGGGCGGCGCCTGGCCGGGCCTGTTCTTCGCCGGACAGCTGACCGGCGTCGAAGGCTACGTGGAGTCGATCATGAGCGGCCTCGTGGCGGCCCGGAACGCCGTCCGCGTGCTCGACGGCGAAAAGCCCGAGCTACCGCCGCGGGAGACGATGATCGGCGGGCTCTACGCCTATCTGCGTGAAGCCGATCCGGAGCGGTTCCAGCCGATGAACGCGAACTTCGGTCTTCTGCCCCCGGCGGATCCGCGGGCCCGCGGGAAGCGCGAGCGGCGGGCCGCGCAGAGCGCCCGCGCGCTGGCCGCGATCGAGGCCTGGGTCGAGGCGCGCGAGCCCGCCGCCCTCAGGGCCGTCCCGCGATGAGCGCGGGCCGGGTCGCGGACTTCCTCGAGTACCTGCGGACCGTCCGCCATTACAGCGCGAACACGATCGACGGCTACGGCCGCGACCTCGAGCGCTGGACGGAGTTCTGCGCCGATCACTTCGGGACCCCGGCTCCGGACCTCGAGTCGATCTCGGCCGACGACGTCCGCGCCTGGCTCGCGTGGGGCGCCCGGCGCGGTCTCGAGAAGCGCACGCTGGCGCGCCGGCTGGCGTCGCTGCGCGGGTTCTTCCGTCACGCCTGCCGCGAGGGCTGGGCCCGGCGGAACCCCGCCCAGTCGGTGGCCATCCCGCGCCGCGGGCGGAGGCTTCCGGCGGTCATCCGCGCCGAGCCGCTCGCAGGCCTCCTCGACGCGGCCCGCGAGCGGGACGGCTTCTACGCCCGGCGCGAGGCGGCGCTCCTCGAGGTCGCCTACGGCGGGGGCCTCCGGGTCGGGGAGATCGCCGGGCTCGACTGGGGCGACGTCGACTCGACCGGCTCGGCGCGGGTCGTCGGCAAGGGCGACAAGGAACGCCGCGTCCCGCTGGGAGAGGCCGCGATCGGGGCGCTCCAGGACTGGAAGCGCGAGATCGGGACCTCCGGCGCGGCGCGGTCCGAGGCGGTGTTCACGAGCCGCGCCGGGAGCCGCCTCACGGTGCGCCAGATCCAGCGCGTCGTCACGCGGGCCCTGGAGCGCGCCGCCGAGCGCCGGGGCCTCGGCGCCCACACGCTCCGGCACTCCTTCGCCACGCACCTCCTCGACCGCGGGGCGGACATCATGGCGGTCAAGGAGCTCCTCGGGCACGAGTCGCTTTCCACGACCCAGCTCTACACGCATCTTTCCCGCGAGCGGCTGAAGGCCGCCTACGAGCTCGCCCATCCTCATGCCTGACTCCTCATCCCGGAGATCGATGACCGCGAACGCGATCCACGCCACCACGATCTGCTCGGTCCGCAAGGGCGGCGCCGTCGCCATCGGCGGCGATGGCCAGGTCACTTTCGGCGACACCGTCATGAAGGGACGCGCGGTCAAGGTCCGCCAGATGCACGACGGCCGGGTCATCGCCGGCTTCGCCGGCGCGGCGGCCGACGCGCTGACCCTGTTCGAGAAGTTCGAGGAGAAGATCCAGCGCTGGCCCACGAACCTGCCGCGCGCGGCGGTCGAGCTCGCCAAGGAGTGGCGCTCGGACAAGATCCTGCGCCAGCTGGAGGCGATGCTCGCGGTCGCCGACCGGGAGGCGAGTCTCCTGGTCTCGGGCACGGGCGACGTGATCGAGCCCGACGACGGAATCCTGGCGATCGGCTCGGGCGGCCCCTACGCGCTGGCCGCGGCGCGGGCGCTCATGGAATCGACCGACCTTACCGCGCGGCAGATCGTCGAGCGCTCGCTGACGATCGCGGGCGAGATCTGCATCCACTCGAACACCCATCTCAGCATCCTCGAGCTCCAGACGAGCTGACGCCGCCCTCGGCGGGGCGCGCCGCGGAGCCGGGGGTATATTCGCATCCATGGACAATCACATCGAGACGACCGGGACGCTGACCGATCAGCCGGCGACGACTCCCGGGGAGCCCGCCGCCGAGGAGGAAGCCTACGAGGCGCTGACCCCGCGGCAGATCGTCGAGGAGCTCGACAAGTACATCGTGGGCCAGGACGACGCCAAGCGTGCGGTGGCGATCGCTCTCCGGAACCGCTGGCGGCGCCTGCGCGTCGATGAGGAGCTACGCGACGAGATCCTCCCCAACAACATCATCATGATCGGGCCCACGGGGGTCGGGAAGACCGAGATCTCGCGCCGGCTCGCGCGGCTGTCCGATGCGCCGTTCATCAAGGTCGAGGCCTCCAAGTTCACCGAGGTCGGCTACGTCGGACGCGACGTCGAGTCGATGATCAGGGACCTGATGGAGATCTCGGTCAACATGGTGCGCCAGGAGTGGGAGGACGAGGTCTACGACCAGGCGGAGGAGCACGTCGAGGACCGCCTGCTGGACCTCCTGCTGCCGCCCCTGAAGAGCGAGGAAGGGGGAGCGGCGATGCGCCGCTACCTGGTCGACAAGCTGGGGGTCGCCGAGGCCGCGACCGAAGAGCCGTCCGCGCAGGCGCAGGCCCAGCGCGAGCGCTCCCGCGAGAAGCTCCGGAAGCTCCTCGCCGAGGGAAAGCTCGAGGACCGCAAGGTCGAGGTCGAGACCTCGCAGACCCGCATGCCGTTCATCGAGGTCCTGTCGCCGATGGGCCTCGAGGACATGGACATCAACATGTCCGAGATGCTCGAGGAGATGCTGCCCAAGCGGAAGAAGCGGCGTCAGGTCACGGTCTCGGAGGCGCGCCGGATCCTGCTCCAGGAGGAGCTCGCCAAGCTCGTCGACATGGACGAGGTCGTGAACGAGGCCGTCTACCGGACCGAGAACTCGGGCATCGTGTTCCTCGACGAGATCGACAAGATCGCGGGCGAGAAGGTGACCGGCGGGCCGGACGTCTCGCGCGAGGGCGTCCAGCGCGACCTGCTCCCGGTCGTCGAGGGCTCGAACGTGCAGACGAAATACGGGCTCGTCCGCACCGATCACATCCTGTTCATCGCCGCGGGCGCGTTCCACGTCTCCAAGCCGTCCGACCTGATCCCCGAGATCCAGGGCCGGTTCCCGATCCGGGTCGAGCTGAGAAGCCTGACCGCGGCCGACTTCGAGCGCATCCTGACCGAGCCGCGGAACGCGCTCACGCTGCAGTACCAGGCCCTGCTCGACACCGAGGGCGTCAAGCTCCGCTTCACCGACGACTCGATCCGCGAGATCGCGCGCACCGCGGCCGAGGTCAACGACGCGATGGAGAACATCGGCGCGCGCCGCCTGCACACGATCATGACTCGCCTCCTCGACGACATTTTGTTCGACGTGCCCGACGTGGACCACGGCGAGGTCGTCCTCGGCGCCGAGGACGTGCGGGCGCGGCTGCAGGACGTGGTTCAGAACACGGATTTGCGCAAATACATCCTGTGAGCGCCACCCACGGCGGCGCTGCGCTCAAGCGGACGGCGCTGACCCACGTCCACGAAGCGCTCGGCGCGAAGATGGTCCCCTTCGCCGGGTTCCTGATGCCCGTCCAGTACGCCTCGATGACGCACGAGCACAAGGCCGTGCGCGAGCGCGTCGGGGTGTTCGACATCAGCCACATGGGCGAGTTCACCCTCGAGGGGCCGCGCGCGCTCGAGGCGGTCCAGCGGGTGACCGTCAACGACGCCGCCTCGCTGGCCGTCGACCAGGCCCAGTACTCGGCGATGGTCAACGAACGCGGCGGGATCGTCGACGACTGCGTCGTCTACCGCCTCGCCGACGAGCGCTGGCTCGTGGTCGTCAACGCGAGCAACATCGCCAAGGACTGGGCCCACGTCCGCGCGCACCTCCCGCCGGACGGCGTGAAGCTCATGGACGACTCCGACGCGACCACGCTTCTCGCGGTCCAGGGCCCGCGCGCGGCCGCGGTCGTCGGCGCGATCGCCGACGTCCCGCTCGACGACCTCGCCTTCTACTGGAAGCGCGACGGGCGCGTGGCCGGAGTCGAGGCCGTCATCAGCCGCACCGGCTACACGGGCGAGGACGGCTTCGAGCTGTACTTCGACCGCTCCGGATCGGAGGCTGTGTGGTCGGCGCTCATGGAGGCCGGCGCGGAGCACGGGATCGAGCCGTGCGGCCTCGGAGCGCGCGACACGCTGAGGCTCGAGATGAAGTACGCGCTCTACGGCAACGACATCGACGAGTCGACCGATCCCTACGAAGCGGGGCTCTCGTGGATCGTCAAGCTCGACAAGGGCGAGTTCACGGGCCGCGACGCGCTCGCGCGGATCGCGGAGGCGGGCCCCGCGCGCCGGCTGGTCGGTTTCCGCCTCAACGAGCGGGGGATCCCGCGCCCCGGGTATCCGGTCCTCCAGGGCGGCGAGCGGGTCGCCGAGGTGCGGAGCGGCGCCATGTCTCCCTCGCTCGGCTACGCCATCGGCACCTGCTATCTCCCGAAGGGGCGCACGAAGGCCGGCACGCCGCTCGCCGTCGAGATCCGCGACCGCGCCCTCGCCGGCGAAGTCGCCAAGACCCCCTTCTACACCGGCGGATCGATCAAGCGGTAGAGCCGCGCGTGTCGATCCCTCGGCGACCGGCGCTCCGCTCGCGAGCCTCCTCGCTGCGCTGCGGGGTCTCGCTCGGCTCTCGCGCCCACGGTCGCTTTCGGGATCGACGCGCGAAGCGAGAGGGATCGCCGACGAGACCCGACCCCGCGCCACCCACGGACCGATGAGGACCCCGCTCGTCATCCTCGGCATCGACGCCGGCGATCCCGACTTCCTCGAGCGCTGGGTGCGCGCGGGCGATCTGCCCACGCTGGCGCGAATCATGGAGCGCGGGAGCTGGGGCCGGACGGGCGGCGCCGAGCTGATCAGCGAGCACGGGGTCTGGGTCTCGATCTTCAGCGGGATCTCGCGCCGCGAGCACGGCTACTACTACTTCCGGCAGCTGAAGCCGGGGACCTACGATCTCGAGACCGTCGTCGGTCTCGACGTCGACGCGCCGGCCTTCTGGCGGCAGATCGACGGCGCCGGTCGCCGCTTCGCCCTGATCGACATCCCGGACTACGACCCGGTCCCCGGGATCGACGGGGTCCAGCTCGCCCACTGGGGCACCCACAACAACTGGGACCCCGACCACTTCGTGACCGCGGCCGAGCCGGCGGACGTCCTAGCGGACGTGAGCCGCCGCTTCGCGCCGCGCCTCGTCACGGTCGAGAACCACGACAGCACGGTCGACGAGGACCGCGCGATCCTGGCCGAGCTGCTCGACCGCGTCCGCCTCAAGGGCGCGGCGTGCCGGCACCTCCTCGACCGCGGCCCGTTCGACGTCGTCGCGGCCGTCTTCGCCGAGTCCCACACCGCCAACCACCAGTTCTGGCGCTACCGGCCCGAGCTGCCCGACTCGGTGTCCGATCCCACGCTCCTCGACGGGATCCGGGACGTCTACCGCGCGATCGATCGCGAGGCGGGACTCCTCCTCGAGCGGCTGCCGCCCGAGGCGAACGTCGCCGTCGTGTCGTCGGTGGGCATGGCGGACGACTACCCGGCGACCGGGCTGATCGATTCCTTCTGCCGGAGCCTCGGCTATCAGGCCGCGCCGGCGTCCGGCGGCGGCGGACGGCGCGGCCCCATGGACTGGGTGCGGAGGGCGGTGCCGGAGGCGTGGCGGGTCGCGCTCAGCCGCCGCCTCTCGCGCGAGACGCGCGAGCGGCTCCTCGCCGACCAGTTTCGCGCCTCGACGGACTGGACACGGACTCGCGCGTTCGCGATCCCCGCGGCCTACACGAGCTTCGTCCGCGTGAACCTGGCGGGCCGCGAGCCGGCCGGGATCGTCTCCCCCGGCGCCGAGTACGCGGGGCTCCTCGAGGAGCTCGAAACCGATCTCGCCACCCTCGTCGATCCCGTGGACGGAGCGCCCGCGGTCGCCCGCACGACGCGGACGACCGAAGCCTTCGCGTGCGGCCCGCACCCGAGCCTGCCCGACCTGTGGGTCGAGTGGAAGCCGGGGCGGTTCATGACGCGGGTCGTCCATGCGCGCGGAGAGGTCGTCCAGGGGAAGCCCGATTTCTATCGCCGGAGCGACCACGGTTCGCACGGGTTCTTCGCGGCGGCGGGTCCGGCGGTCGCGCGCCGGGGGGACGTCGGGGAGGTCGACGTCCTCGATCTGGCGCCGACCTTCCTGGAGCTGATCGGCGCGCCGCCGGCCGCGCGCATGACCGGCCGGCCGATCGGCGCGCTCCTAGCGTAGGCTTCCGCCCCGGTTGCCGAAGACCGCCGCCCTCGCGAGCGCGATCTCGCGCCGGCTGAACTCGCCGAGCGCCAGGAGCGTGAGCGGAATCGCGCCCGCCAGGAGCGCGAGCTGGGCGACGAGCCCCCAGCCCCAGGCGGGCCACGCGCGCGCCGAAAGCCCCGCCGCGAGGCTCACGAGCGCGACCCGCGCGACCGTCGCCGCCGGGGGCGCGACGCCCCACATCCGGGCGACCGCGATCAGCGTGGCCAGCGCCCCCACCGTCATCGCCCCCGTCGTCACCCAGGCCGCGCCCAGCGCGCCGTAGCGCGGGATCGCCCAGACGTGGGCGGCGATCGTGAGCGGGACGAGCGATCCCATGATCCACGCCGAGCGGGCGAGCTCACCGCCGGCGACGAGGATCCCTCCTCCGACCACCATCAGGGCGACCCCCAGGCCGCCGAAGACGAGCCGCGCGAGGAGCGGGGCCGCGCCGGCGAACTCCGCCCCGAGGACCAGCCGCACGATTCCGTCCGACGCGCCGGCGACGAGCGAGACGATCGGCAGGATCAGTAGCATGAGCCGCAGCGCGTCGCGGCTCATGTCGCGCGCGTGATCCACGTCGCCCGAGTGGACCAGCCGCACGAGCGTGGACAGGATGAGCGGCGAGAACGCGGCCGAGAACACGTTGGTGACGAGGGCCAGGTTCCGGGCCCCGGCGAAGACCCCGGCCTCGGCGCTCGAGGCGCCCAGCGCCTTGAGCGCGAACAGGTCGGCGTCCTGCAGGATCTTGAGGGCGATCGCTGCGAAGACCAGCGGCGCGCTCGCGCTGAGGAACCCGCGGGCCGACGCGCGGGGCCGCGAGAAGAACGGGGCCCGGTCGTAACGCCGCGCGACCGCGAGCTCGAACGCGCTCGCCGCGATCGTGGCGACGATCGCCCCCGTGACCGACAGGCCGAGCCCGACGAGGACCAGGACCATGACCATGCGCGCGATCCAGCGCGTGGCCACGGTTCGCGCCCGATGACCGAACAGCCCGAGACCGGTGGCGACGTTCCGGTGCCCATGCGCTAGGACGAAGAGCGGAACGTCGAGAGAGAACAGACGCAGATACACGGTCAGCGAGGGGAGCGACAGCGCGCGGGCGACGAGCGGCGCGGCGAGGAAGAACACCGCGCCCGACAGGACCCCGACGGCGAGGTGCAGGTGCAGGATTCGCGTCGCGAGCGGCTTCCAGTCCTCGGAGCCCCGGATCGTGAGGATCGTGGCGCGCGAGAACAGGGATACGACCCCCCACTCGAGCCACGCCACCATCATGGCCGCCAGGCTGAAGACACCGTAGCCGTCCGCGCCCAATCGGCGGGTAAGGAACGCGACCGTGACGAGCCCCGTCGGGAACACCAGGGCCTCGGCCGCGAACACGCGCACGGTTCCCGCCAGCGCCTCGCGTCCCGGGGCCTCGCTTCTGTTCCGTTCCACGCGCACGATCGTATAGATTAACGCCCCCAGCGCACAGGAGGACGAGTGGATCGCACCGTTGTCATCGGCGCGGGCCCGGCGGGGCTGACGGCGGCCCACGAGCTGACCGCTCTGGGACGCGCCGTGACGGTCCTCGAGCGGGACGACCAGGTCGGCGGGATCGCGCGCACGGTCGTCTACCGCGGCTACCGCTTCGACATCGGCGGGCACCGCTTCTTCACCAAGGCGCGCTCGATCCAGGAGCTGTGGGAGGACGTCATGGGCGACGACTTCCTCGTGCGACCGCGGCTCTCACGCATCCACTACCGCGATCACTTCTTCCATTATCCTCTCAAGCCCGTCGAGGCGCTGATGGGCCTCGGGCCGTGGGAAGCCCTGCGCATCCTGGTCAGCTATCTGCGGGCGCGCGCGTTTCCGATCGAAGACGAGCGAACGTTCGAGGAGTGGGTCGTCAACCGGTTCGGACGGCGGCTGTTCGAGATCTTCTTCGAGACGTACACCGAGAAGGTCTGGGGCCGGCCGTGCAGCGAGATCGGGGCCGACTGGGCCGCCCAGAGGATCAAGAACCTCGACCTCGTGGCCGCGGTGCGGAACGCGCTGCTCGGCTCGCGCGGCGACGGCCAGGTCGTCACCACGCTGATCGACCAGTTCCACTACCCGCGGCTGGGTCCGGGAATGCTGTGGGAACGGTGGAGCGACCGGCTCGCCGCGCGCGGCGTGGAGATCCGCATGCGGACCGAGGTGAACCGTCTCGTCCACCGGGACGGATGCGTGGTCGCGATCGACGCCCGGCGGGACGACGGGACGACCGAACGCGTGGAGGCGGAGCACTTCATCTCGACGATGCCGGTCCGGGAGCTCGTCCGGGCGCTGGCCCCGACGCCGCCGGGGCCCGTCCTGGAGGCGGCCGACCGGCTCCAGTATCGAGACTTCCTCACGGTCGTCCTGATCGTCGACGGCGCGGAGCTCTTTCCCGACAACTGGATCTACATCCACTCGCCCGACGTGCGGGTGGGCCGCATCCAGAACTTCAAGAACTGGAGCCCGGAGATGGTGCCCGACCCCGCGACGACCTCGCTCGGGCTCGAGTACTTCGTCCACGAAGGGGACGAGCTGTGGTCGCTCCCGGATGCGGAGCTGATCGAGCTCGGCGAGAAGGAGACCGCGCGGCTGGGGCTGGTGGAGCCGGGCGCCGTCCGCGACGGCACCGTCGTCCGGGTCCGCAAGGCGTATCCCGTCTACGACGACGGTTATCGCGAAGCGCTGTCGACGATCCGCGGCTGGCTCGCGGGCCTCGACAACCTCCAGCTCGTGGGCCGCAACGGCCAGCACCGCTACAACAACCAGGATCACTCGATGCTGACCGGCATCCTGGCGGCGCGGAACGTGGCCGGCGAGGAGCACGACATCTGGGCGGTCAACCTGGACGAGGAGTACCACGAGGCGGGGCCCTCGAGCGACCGGTTGACGCCCGCCGCGGCGCGCGGGCGGTCCCTGGAAGACGTGCTCGCCGCGGCCTTCGCGCGCTACGACCCGCGGGCGCTCGGAGCGGCCGTCGGGATCGTCTGCGGGGCCGGCCTGTTCCTGGCCACGGCGCTCGTGCTCGTCAACGAGCCGGGCGATCCGGGCCGCGTGCTGTCGCTTCTCGGCCAGTATCTGGCGGGCTACGAGGTCAGCTGGGTCGGAGCGGTGATCGGCTTCCTCGGCGCCGGCGTCGGCGGGTTCGTCTTCGGCTGGCTGCTCGCGCGGATGATCAACGGCCTGATCGGCTGGCAGGAGCTCCTGCTCCGCCGCCAGATCATCGAGCGCTCGATCGATCCCCTGGAGGCGATGCCGCAATGACCGACGTCCATCCCGTCTCCTCCGAAGAGCGCGCGCTGATCGAGGTCGCGGTCGCGCGCCTGCGCGCCGGGATCCTCGCCATCGTGTTCGCCATGCTGTGCGGGACGGGCCTTTTCGTCGCGACCGCGTGGCTCCTGATCAAGGGTGGGGAGAACGTCGGCGCGACCCTCGGGCTCCTCGGCAACTATCTGCCGGGTTACGCGGTCTCGTGGCCGGGCTCCTTCGTGGGCCTCGCCTACGGGGCGGTCATCGGCGGCGCGATGGGATGGTCGCTGGCGCGGATCTACAACCGCCTCGCGCGCACGCGCTGAGGCGCGACTCCCCCCGCGCCCGTCATCCCCGGGTGTGCCGGATCTCCCAGGCGTAGCCCGCGACGTTCGCGACCTGCGACAGCGCCAGGAGCGCCGACTCCACCGCCCGCCGGCGCCGGCGGGCGCGCCATGGATACAGGACGAGCTCGCGGTAGAACGAAGCCGGTTCGGGGATCGGGCCGCTCTGCCGGATCCGGTGGAAGCGCGCCGCCCCGCGACCGTACGTGAAGTGCTGCCTGAGGAAGCTTCCGAACCTCAGCTGGTGCGCGTGGCGCACGATCGCGCGGGGAGCGTAGACGATCTCGCGCCCCGAGCGCGCCCAGCGCATGCACAGCTCGCGGTCCTCGCCGCCGGCGCGGCTGAAGCGCCGGTCGAAACCGCCGAGCGCCAGGAACTCCGCGCGCGGCAACGCGAGGTTGCTCGTCGTGAACATCGGTTCCGTCGCCGGGTCGCGGTTGTAGTACTCGTAGAGGTAGTCGATCAGGGTCTGGCTCGCGCTCGAATAGGGATTGCCCGGGAGCGCGTTGATCGTCCGCCCGCCGACGCCGGCGCCGGGATTCGCGGCGAGAACGCGGTCGATCTCGGAGAGCCAGCTCCGGTCCGGCGCGCAGTCGTCGTCGAGGAAGGCCACGATCTCGCCGCGCCCTTCCTCGGCGCCGCGGTTGCGGGCCACGCCGGGCCCCGCGCTGTCCTGGCGCACCATCCGCACCGGCGCGCGATCCGCCGCCCGCTCGACGATCGGCTCGACCGGCGTGCGTCCCCCGTCGTCGACGACGATGGCCTCGAAGCGGTCGCGCGGGAAGCCGAGCCTGGCGATCGCCTCCAGGCACGCCCTGAGCTGCAGGGCGCGGTTTCTCGTCGGGACGACGATCGTGAAGCGCGGCTCGACGGCGGCGGTCACGGTGTGTGGTATCTTGATCCCGGCAATGGACGGCTCACCGTATCTCTCCGTGATCGTTCCGGTCCGCGACGGGGGCGCCGCGTTCCGGCGCTGCCTCGCCGCCCTCGAGCCTTCCATCGGGCACGACTGCGAGCTGATCGTCGTCGACGACGGGTCGACGGACGACTCCGGGGCCCGGGCGCGGGCCGCGGGCGCCCGGGTGATCCGTTCGCCGCGAGCTCGCGGTCCGGGAGCGGCCCGTAATCTGGGCGCCGAGAGCGCGCGCGGCGAGTGGCTCCTGTTCCTGGACGCCGACTGCGAGGCGCGGCCCGACACGCTGGCCACCGCGATGGACGCCGCGCGGGCGGGGGATGGCGAGGCCGCCGACGCCGTGTTCGGGAGCTACGACGACGACCCCGCCGCGACCGGTCTCGTCGCCCGCTACAAGAACCTCCATCACCACTACGTGCATCAGCGCTCGGCGGCCTCGGCGCGGAGCTTCTGGGCCGGCTGCGGCGCCGTGCGGCGCTCCGCCTTCCTGGCGGTCGGCGGGTTCGACGAGGTGCGCTACCCGCGGCCGAGCATCGAGGACATCGAGATGGGCTACCGGCTCACGGACGCGGGGTACCGGATCCGGTTCCGCCCCGATCTCATGGTCAAGCACCTCAAGGCGTGGACGCTCAGGGGGCTCGTCCGGTCCGACGTTCTCGACCGCGGCGTGCCGTGGACCCAGCTCGTGCTCGGCCGCGGCGGCATCCCGGACGAGCTCAACGTGCGCCGGCGCGAGCGCATCAGCGTGGCCGCGGTCTGGGTCCTGGCCGCCGGTCTCGTGGCCGCGCCCTGGCGGCCCGTGACGCTGATCCCCGCGGCGGCGTGCGGGATCTGGCTGCTCGCGGCGCACGTCGACCTGTACCGGTTCTTCGCGCGCCGCGGGGGGGCTCTCTTCGCGCTGGGCTCGATCGCCCTCCACTGGCTCTATCTCGGCTATTGCGGGGTGGCGTTCCTGCTGGGCTCCCTGCGCCACATCCGGTCGCGGGGGAGGGCCGCGGCGGCGCGTGGAACGGTGACCCGGTCCGGCGGGTAGTCAACGGGAATCCTACCAGGGGGAAGACACGATGCGACACCTCATGCTCCCGGCGACCCTGCTCGCGGCGCTCGCGCTCCTGCCGCGCGCGGCCGCCGCCCAGCCCGGGGCCGACGAGGGTCCCGCGACCTGCAAGGTCGTCTACGTGCTCGACGGCGACACGATCAACTGCGAGGGCGGCGTGACCGTCCGGCTCCTGCTCGTCGACGTCCCCGACCACGGCGACCTCGGCGAGGAAGCGCGCGCGTTCGTCGTCGGTCTCGCGCCCAAGGGCACGGAGCTGCGGCTCGAGTTCGACCAGAACCCGCGCGACTCCGAGGGCCGCTGGCTGGCGTACGCCTGGCTCCGCGACGGGACGATGCTCAACAAGCGCCTGGTCGAGAACGGCTTCGCCTACGTCGAGTTCAGCTCGCGGAACCAGGCCCGCCTCAAGGAGCTGCGGGCGAGCGAGCAGGGCGCCCGCGGGCAGGGCCTCGGCCTCTGGTCCCAGTAGCCGCCTGATCCTTCCGGCGCGGCCGTGGCCGCGGCCCCCTCGATGGGCGGTCGGCCCCCGCGCCCGTATCTTCCGCCCATGACTGCCGAAATGGCATGGACCCGCCGTGCCGCGGTCGTGACCGTCAGCGACCGGTCCGCGGCGGGCGATCGCGAGGATGCGAGCGGGCCGCTCCTCGCGAAGCTCCTCGAGGCCGCGGGCTGGCAGGTGGCGGAGCGCCGGGTCGTCCCCGACGATTCGGCGGCGATCGAGGGCGCGCTCGCCGATCTCGCCGGGAGCGGAGTCGCGCTCGTCCTGACGACCGGAGGCACGGGGCTCTCACGCCGCGACGTCACGCCGGACGCGACCCGGGCGGTGGCCGATCGGGAAGTCGCCGGGATCGCCGAGGCGATCCGCGCCGCGGGCCTCGGCGAGACCCCGCACGCGATGCTCTCGCGCGCGACCGCGGCCGTCCGCGGCGGCACGCTCATCGTCAACCTGCCGGGGAGCCCGCGCGGCGCCGAGAGCGGCTTCCGGGCTCTCGCCCCCGTCCTCGAGCACGCCGCGCGCCTCGTCGCCGGCGCCGCCGTCGCCGAAGCCGAGCACCGGAGCGCGGACCGCGAGCGCGCGGACCGCGGGGAGCGCGCGCGATGAGCGTCCTCGTCAGCCGCTACGATCCCGAGTTCGCCGTCCGCGCCGAGCGCGCGCTCAGCCAGGCCGGACACGAGGTCGACGTCGTCGACTCCCTGCGCGAGATCGGCGAGCGCGTCCGGGTGGCGCCGGGGCCCGTGCTCGTCGTCCTCACCGGAGGGATCGAGGAGCCCGCCGTGCGCGGGCTCCTGCGCGACCTCGCCGACGCGTCCGCGCGCGCGGCCGTCGTCGCGCTCGCCGATCGGATGGACGTCCAGCGCATCGAGCGCTGGCGCGGCCAGGGGATCGACGAGGTCCTGCCCAAGCCCTTCGATCCGGACGAGCTCAAGCTCGTCGCCCGGCGGCTCCTCATGCGCGAGGAGCTCGTCGGGAAGACGCGCATCGTGGGCCGCTCGGAGACCGTCAAGGTCGTGCTCGAGCGGGTCGCGCAGTACGCGCCGGTCAACTCGACGGTCCTCATCGAGGGCGAGAGCGGGACCGGAAAGGAGCTGGTCGCGCGCGCGATCCACGACCTGTCGCCGCGCGCGGCCCGGCCGTTCATCGCCGTCAACTGCGCGGCGCTCGCCGAGAGCCTGCTCGAGTCCGAGCTCTTCGGTCACGAGAAAGGGTCGTTCACCGGCGCCACGAGCCTCCGCAAGGGCCGCTTCGAGATCGCCGACCGCGGGACCCTGTTCCTCGACGAGGTCGCGGAGATGCCGACCGCGACGCAGGTCAAGCTCCTGCGGGTCCTCGAGGAGCGCGAGTTCATGCGGGTCGGCGGATCGGCGCCGATCAAGGTCGACGTGCGCGTCATCGCGGCCACGAACAAGGACCTCGAGGAGGAGGTCCGGGGCGGTCGCTTCCGCCGGGACCTCTACTATCGGCTCGCGGTCCTGTCGATCCGCATGCCGCCTCTCCGAGAGCGGCGCGAGGACATCCCGCTCCTCATCCATCACTTCGTCCAGGAGTTCTGCCGCGAGAACGACCGCGAGTTCGTGGGCATCACCGACGAGGCGATGGAGATCCTCCAGAACTACGACTGGCCCGGCAACGTGCGCGAGCTGCGGAACCTGGTCGAGAGCATGCTCGTGCTGACGCCGGGGACGCGGATCCGGCCGCGCGACATTCCCGACGAGATCTACGCGCGGGCGAACCGCGAGCGGCTGCTGCCGGTCGCGCTCCCCGACGACGAGGCCGGCGACGAGACGGGCTCGACCCGGCGGATCGAGACGCTGCTGGGCTACTTCTATCGCGACCTGAAGAGCGGCCTCGACGAGGTGCGGGAGGACCAGGCCCGGCTCCGGGAGCTGGTCCGCGAGGGGCGCGGAATGTCGTGGCTCGAGGCCGTCGAGGTCGAGCCCGAGGTCGAGCGCGCGCCCGCCCCCGACGGATCGGCGGACCGCATCTCGTTCGACGTCGGCGCGTCGCTGGAAGACATCGAGCGGGAGGCGATCGCGCGGACGCTCGCGTCGGTCGAGGGCAACCGCCGCCGCGCGGCCGAGATCCTGGGGATCGGCGAGCGGACGCTCTACCGCAAGCTCAAGCAGTACGACATCTAGTCCCGTCGCGCGGGGTGGCCGCGTCAGGCCCCGGCCGCGAAGTGCGCGTAGAGGGCGTCGAACAGCTCCGCGCCCTGCCGGATCCGGTGCCCGTCGTCCTCGGTCGCGGCCGCGATCCCGTGGATCATCGAGGCCACGCCCGCGGTCTCGGCCCGTCCGAAGCGATCCTCCTTGAGGTCGAGGTCGTGGACGATCTCCGCGATCGCCGCGAGCGCGGGGTCCGCGAGGCCGAAGCGCAGGACGAGAGTCTCGAACGTGCAACGGTCGCCTTCGTGCGTGTACTCGCCTTCGAACATGTCGAAGCGCAGCTCGCCGGCGGCCGGCCGGTATCCGGTCGGCTCGACGAAGCGGATCTCCGCCGCCGGATCGATGAAGCGGCGGATCAGCCAGGCGCTCGAGATCCGGTCGACGCGCGCGCCCCGGCGCGTGACCCAGGTCGCTCCCGCGACGCGATCGATCGGCGGTCCTTCGGGTCTCATCTCGTCCTCCTCGTGATCGCTCGACAGCTCGAGCTCCAGGATCGACAGCGCGTGCTCGGCGTCGGCGCGGCCCGGCGCGCCGAAGTGGTCGCGCGCCTTCGCCGCCTCGAGCCTCGCGGCGAGCTCCCTGAGCGCCGCCCCCGCGCCGGAATCCCCGCGCGCCCGCTCGGCGGCCTCCCGGATCTCCGTGTAGACCGCGCTCCGCTCGAGGTCGAACGCGGCCCGGAGCCGCGCGTCCGTCTGGCCGTCGATGAAGACCGCCTCGCAGAGGGTCGCCTCGCCCCCGTCCGCGACGATCTCCCGGAGGAGCCACTCGAAGTCCTCGCGCGCGGCGTCGGTCGCGGGGAGCGCGTACACCGAGTTCTTGACGGGGACGGCCCCGAGCGACGTCAGCCGACGCCGCACCCGCACGCGGAAGTAGCCGGGCGAGGGGGGGAGCTGATGGGTCAGGAGAAGCCAGCGCGCCGGGTCTTGACCCTGTGCTGATACAATAGTAGCATCCATTGATTCAAATGTATCACGAGAGGGACACCCCCGCAACCTGGCGCGAAAGGCTGGCGCTCGAGCGCAACGTCGTCTCGGCGGCGGGGGCCGTCTTCCTCCTCGGCTTCGGGGAGGAGCTCTGGAAGCGGTTCGTCCCCAAGTACCTCGAGGCGCTGGGGGCGGGCGCGACCGCGATCGGCCTCTACGGCGCCGCCGAGGACCTCTGCGACGCCGTCTACCAGTTTCCGGGCGGGACGCTCGCCGACCGCCTCGGCCGGCGGCGGGCGTTCCCGCTCTTCGTCGCGCTCGCCTCGCTCGGCTACCTCGTCTACCTCGTGAGCCCCTCCTGGCCGTGGGTCTTCCTCGGCCTCGCGCTCGCGATGGCGTGGGACAGCATGGCGAGCCCGGCCACGTTCGCGGTCATCGCGGACGCGCTCCCGCGGGACCGCCGTGCGATGGGCTTCACCGTGCAGTCGATCCTGAGGCGGGTCCCGCGGCTCGTCTCGCCGGTCGCCGGGGGCGCGCTCGTCGGCGCGTTCGGAGTCGTCGTCGGGATGCGGATCGGCTTCGCGGCGACGCTCGTCCTGGCGGGCCTCACGCTCCTCGTCGTCGCGCGCATGGACCTGCCCGCCCTCCCGTCGCGTCCGCTGGGGATGGCGGGCGTCTGGCGCTCGTTCGACCCGGCGCTCCGCCGGCTCCTCGTCTCCGACATCGTGATCCGGACGTGCGAGGGGATGGCGGGCGTGTTCGTGATCCTCTGGGTGACGACCGTGCGCGGGTTCTCGGTGCCGGCGTTCAGCCTGCTCCTCGCGCTCCAGGTCGCGACGTCGATCGTCGTGTACCTGCCGGCCGCGCGGCTGGCCGATCGCTACGGGCGGAAGCCCTTCGTCACGGCGACCTTCCTCGCGTTCGCGCTGTTCCCGGTCACGGTGGCGCTCGCCGTGGGCCCCGTCGCGATGGCGATCGCCTTCGTCGTCGGGGGCCTGAGGGAGATCGGCGAGCCGGCCCGGAAGGCGATGATCGTCGATTCGGCGGAGCCGCACGCGCGCGGGCGGACGGTCGGGCTCTACTACCTCGCGCGCGGCCTCTCGGTCACGCCGGCGGCCGCGATCGGCGGGCTCCTGTGGCGGATCTCGCCCGCGACGCCGTTCTTCGTCGCCGGCGTGATCGGGTTCGCGGGCGCGGCGCTCTTCGTCGCGACGGTCGAGGAGCGGTACGCGGCCTGACGCCCCACCGCGCCGAGAGCCCCGCAGGGCTCAGCCGGCTTCGCCCTGCCGCTGGGTCTTCGCGCGCTGGACGCGCTCGACGACCCGGCGCCACGAGCCGCCCGTCGAGAGCTCGCCGTACTGGAACTCGAGCGTCGCCACGAGGTCGAGGCCCTCGGGGAACAGGTACACGCCGTAGACGGTCTCGTAGAGGTCGACGACCCGGCGGTCGAATTTCGCGCTGATCGGCAGGATGTGGCGCGGATAGTAGGTCGAGCCCTCGCTGCGGATCTGGAGCCGGGTCGGGTCGAACCCGACCTCCTTCTCGAACCCCGTGTACCCGACGAGGAACGCCGTGAGGCGGTCGAGCTCGCCGCCGGGGACGCGGTCCGCGATCCGCATGCGCTGGTCGCCCAGGTACGTCCGGATGTCGTCGGCCGCGAGCCGGATCGCGTCCTGGTTGAGGGTCGTCACGTCGATCCGGAGGCCGGCGGTCGGGCCCTGCCCGACCATCCGCACGCTGAGGTCTTCCCACGACAGGTAGCCGGTCGAGCTCCGGACGCCGGAGGCCGCTCCCGGCGGGGGCGCGACCTCGGCGGCCGGCGCTCCGGCGGCGGGGGTCTCGCCGGCGGGCGGCGGCTGGGTCTGGGGCGCGGCGCAGGCCAGCGCGAGGATCGAGCCGAGAAACAGACGCTTCCGGGTCATGAGACCTCCTGGCGGAGGAGGGAGTCGACGGCGGAGAAGACCGCGTCGCGGCCCTCCCCCGAACGCGCCGAGAACCAGACGATCTGTTCGGGGTCGAGACCGAGCGTCCCGGCGGTCGCCTCGAGCCGCGCGCGCCGGCGCCCGCGCGGGACGCGGTCAGCCTTGGTCAGGGCGACGAGCGTCGGGATGCCGCGCGCCGCGAGCCACGCGACCATGCGCCTGTCGAGCGCGGTCGGGTCGTGCCGACCGTCGACGAGCGACACGACGCCGGCGAGCTCCCGGCTCCGCTCGAGGTAGCCCTCGATCATCGGCCCCCACGCCCGGCGCACGCCCTCCGGGACCTCGGCGTAGCCGTATCCCGGCAGGTCGACGAAGTAGCACGTCCCGCCGACGTCGAAGTAGTTGATCGTCTGGGTCTTGCCGGGCGTCCGGCTGACGCGCGCGAGGCGGCGGTTCCGGCAGAGCGCGTTCAGGAGCGAGGACTTGCCGACGTTCGAGCGACCGACGAAGGCGATCTCGGGACGGGGCGGAGACGGGTGATCGTCGGGATCGGCGGTCGTGCGGACGAGGCGGACCTCGTGGACCTCCACGGGGGGCGTCAGGCCTCGCGGGCCTGCGTCCCGTCCAGGTCCTCCTCGACCCGCCGCTCGCTCCGCCGGCGCTGGCCCTCGCGGCGCTTCATGACGTAGATCGGCGGCTTGCCGTCGAGCACCGCCTCGCGCGTGACCACGACCTCGTCGATGTCGGAGCGCGACGGGATCTCGAACATGATGTCCAGCATCGTCTCCTCGACGACGGCCCGGAGGCCGCGCGCGCCGGTCTTCCGCTCGACCGAGCGCTCGGCGATCGCGCGGATCGCCTCCTTCTGGAACGTCAGCGCCACGTCCTCCATGTCGAACAGCCGCTGGTACTGCTTGAGGAGCGCGTTCCGCGGCTTCTGCAGGATCTCGACCAGCGTGTCGGCGTCGAGCGGATCGAGGTTGGCGACGACCGGCAGCCGGCCGACGAGCTCGGGGATGAGCCCGTAGTGGATCAGGTCCTCGGGCTCGACCTGCTGCATGACCTCACGCGTCCGCTCCGAAGGGGTCGCCACCCGCCGCCCGGCGCTCTGGAACCCGATCACCTGCGCATCCGTCCGCTGGAGGATGATCTTTTCGAGCCCGTCGAACGCGCCGCCGCAGATGAACAGGATGTTCCGCGTGTCGACCTGGATGTACTCCTGCTGCGGGTGCTTGCGCCCGCCCTGGGGCGGCACCGACGCGACCGTGCCCTCGAGGATCTTGAGGAGCGCCTGCTGCACGCCCTCGCCGGAGACGTCGCGCGTGATCGACGGGTTCTCGCTCTTCCGCGCGATCTTGTCGATCTCGTCGATGTAGATGATCCCGCGCTCGGCCTCGGCGACGTTGTAGTTGGCCGCCTGCAGGAGCCGCACGATGATGTTCTCGACGTCCTCGCCGACGTAGCCCGCTTCGGTCAGCGTGGTGGCGTCGGCGATCGTGAACGGGACCTGGAGGACGCGCGCCAGCGTCTGCGCGAGGAGCGTCTTGCCGACCCCCGTCGGGCCGATCAGCAGGATGTTCGACTTCTCGATCTCGACGTCGTCCTCGACCCGCGAGTTGATCCGCTTGTAGTGGTTGTAGACCGCCACCGCGAGGCTCCGCTTGGCATCCTCCTGTCCGATCACGTACTGGTCGAGGTGCGACTTGATCCCGGTCGGCGTGGGCAGCTCCTGGAGCGGCGCGGCCTGGCCCTGGAGCGCCTCCTCCTGGAGGATCTCGTTACAGAGCTTGATGCATTCGTTGCAGATGTAGACGGATGGACCCGAGATGAACTTCTGGACGTGCTCCTTGCTCTTGCCGCAGAAGCTGCAGCGCAGCTCGTCGGAGCCCCGACCGCCTCGATTGTCGTATCCGCCGCTCGCCATGGCTCCTCGCCTACTCGGTCTCCTCGACGGTCTCCAGGTCCCGCTCCGCGGCCGCGTCGGTGCCGCCGGCCCCGTTTCCGCTGGCTCCCTTCTGCTCCCGGTGCGTCAGAACTGCATCAACCATGCCGTAGTCCCGGGCGTCCTCGGCGCTCATCCAGAAGTTCCGCTCCATGTCCTGGCGGAGGCGATCCGTGCCCTTGCCCGTGTGGCGGGCGAGGATCTCGATCTGCTGCTCCTTGAGGTGCAGGATCTCGCGCGCCTGGATCTCGATGTCGGTGGCCTGGCCCTGCGCGCCGCCCAGGGGCTGGTGGATCATGACCCGCGAGTGGGGGAGCGCATAGCGCTTCCCCTTGGTCCCCGACGCGAGCAGGAGCGCTCCCGCCGACGCGGCCATCCCCATGCACATCGTCGAGACGTCGCACTCGAGGTACTGCATCGTGTCGTAGATCGCGAGCGCGGCGGAGGCCACGCCGCCGGGGCTGTTGATGTACAGGTTGATGTCCTTCTCGGGCGCCTCGGCCTGCAGGAACAGCAGCTGCGCGATCACGAGGTTGGCGATCTCGTCGTTGATCGGCGTGCCGAGGAACACGATGCGGTCCTTGAGCAGCCGCGAATAGATGTCGTACGACCGCTCTCCGCGTCCGGTCCGTTCGACGACGATGGGGATCAGGGGCATCGGCTCTCTCCTTAGACGGTGGTGATCTCGGATCTCTCCCGGAGCCAGGCGAACACCCGCTCCATCGTCAGATGGAACCGGACGTCCTCGTCGGCCGCGTCCTCGGCCGTCGCCTCGAGGCCCTCCCTCTCCGCGACGTGCTCCAAAATATAAAAACGGCGCAAGGCGCGCTCGGCCCCCGGCCGGAGGACCCGCGCGAGCTCCGCTTCCCGCTCGGGCGGGATCCGCCCGCCCAGGGGCCCGTCCCGGTCGGACATCATGTTCGCCAGGTAGCGGTCGATCATGCTTTCCGGCAGGTCGATCTCGTTGGCCGCGATGATCTCGTCGATCAGGGCCTCCTCGGCCTCGCGGCGCGCCTGCAGCTCGACCTCCTCCTCGAGATTGGAGCGGATCTTCGCCCGCGCCTCGTCGACCGAATCGAACTGGCCGATCTCGCGCGCGAACGCCGCGTCGAGATCGGGCAGCTTCCGCTCGCGGACCTCGGACACCGCGATCCGGAACTCGCGCACGGTCCCGCGGAGCCCCTCGTTGGGGTGATCCTCGGGAAAGCCCACGCGGATCGTCTTCTCGAGCCCCGGCGTCACGCCCTGGAGGCCGGTCTCGAAGTCCGGCAGGAGCGCTTCCCGGCCGAGCACGACCTTGTGGTTCTCCACGCGCTCGCTCTCGCGCGGCGCGCCGCCCGCGTCGAGCGGCACGGAGTCGAAGACGACGAGGTCGCCGTCGCCCGCCGGTCGCTCGGTCGGGATCCAGTCCGCGCGCTCCTCGCGCAGCCGATCGAGCACGCGCTCGACGTCCTCGCCGCCCACCGCGTGGCGCTTGACCTCGACCCGGAAGCCCGTCGTCCGCGCGAGCTCGATCTCGGGCTTGACGTCGACCTCGGCCGTGAACGCGAGCGCGCCGTCGGAGGTCCAGTGGATCCCCTGGACGCGCGGCGGCGAGATGGGCTCGAGGCCGTGACGGTGGACGCCCGCCTCGTACCCCTCGCGGATCAGGTCCTTGAGGACCTCCTCCTCGATCTCCTGGGCGTAGTGCTTCTCGACCAGCCGCGCGGGGGCCTTCCCGGGCCGGAACCCCTTGAGCCGCGCGCGGCGGGCGAGCTCCCGCACGTGGCGCTCCCGCACGCGCCCCGCGGCTTCGGCCGGCACGGTGAGCGCCAGGCGCCGGCGCCAGCGCTCGAGATCCTGGATCTCGGACCGGACGTCGATCGTCTGCGTTTCGCGCTCGTCGCTCATCGAATGCATCCGGGCTCGGGGTGTGGTGCGAGAGGAGGGATTCGAACCCCCACGGCCGAAGCCACAAGCTCCTAAGGCTTGCGTGTCTACCAGTTCCACCACTCTCGCGAGGCGGTCGCGGGCAGGGGAGAATATACAAGGCGGGCGGCCCGCCACGCCCGGAGGCGCCGCGGGCCGCTCGTGACGTTCGCGCCGCGCCGGTCTAGCGCGGAACCCTGAGCGCCCGGAACAGCTGGTTGTCGCCCTGCGGGTAGTAGATCCGGAGGTAGACGACCTGGCCCGGCTCGAGGGCGGCCACGGCGTTCCGGTACTCCTCGACGTTGTGCACGACCACGTCGCCGACCTGGGTGATGATCCCTCCCTCGCCGATGCCCGCGTCGTCGGCCGCGCCCAGCGACTCGATGTCCCGGATGTAGACGCCGGCCGGAATCCGGTCCGCGGTCACGTTCATGCGCTCGACGATCGTCCGTCGCATGCGGGGCGTAAGGTCCTGGACGTCCATGCCGAGCGAGGACTCGTGCACGGTGCCGTCGCCGCCCGGCGCCTCGTCCTGGGACGCGAGCACGGGCTCCGCGGGGCTCGCGGGCCGCTCGCCCAGCTTGACCTTCACGTTCCTGCGGTCGTGATCGCGCCACACGGTCAGCTCGACGACGTCGCCCGGCTGGTGGAAGGCGATCGCCTCCTGGAGCTCGCTCGGCGTCGAGACGGACTTGCCCGCCACCTCGAGCACGACGTCCTGGAGCCGGAGCCCCGCCTCGCGAGCCGGGTTCTGCTGGCCCGGAAGGTCGGTGAAGCCGTCGATCCGCACGCCCGCGATCGTCGGCAGGGCGAGAGCCTCCTGGTCGAGCGGGGTCACGGGCTGGATCTGGACGCCGAGGACCGCGCGCCGGACCTCGCCGGTGTCGATCAGCTGCTCGGCCACGCGCCGCGCGATCGAGATCGGGATCGCGAAGCCGTAGCCCTGGTAGCCGCCGGTCCGCGAGGCGATCGCCGTGTTGATGCCGATCACCTGCCCGTCGATGTTGACCAGCGGTCCGCCGGAGTTGCCCGGATTGATCGCCGCGTCGGTCTGGATGAAGTTCTCGATCGCGTACGGGTTGTCGCCGCGGTCGATGATCCTCAGGTCGCCGCGGCCGATCGCGCTCACGATCCCCGCCGTCATCGTGAAGTCGAGGCCGAACGGGTTGCCGAGCGCGAGCACCCACTCGCCCACGTTCACCTGCTCGTCGGACGCGAGCCGCGCCGCGGGCAGATCGTCGGCGTCGATCTTGATGACCGCGATGTCGGTCGATGGATCGGAGCCCACGACCTCGGCGTCGAAGGCGCGCCGGTCGTTGAGGATGACCTGGATCTCCGCCATCCCGTCGACGACGTGGTTGTTGGTCAGGATGTACCCGTCGGGGCGGATGACGACGCCCGAGCCGCCGCTCTGGCGGTAGAGGTCCTCCTGCGGGCTCTCGCCGTTCCCGCCGTCCTGGTCGAGCGGCGGATGCTCGAAGAAGCGGTCGAAAGGCCCGAAGTCCGGCATGATCTCGCGCCGGTCGACGCGCTGCTGGCCGCGGATCGAGACCACGGCCGGAGTCACGGTCTGGGCGATCTGGGTGAACGCGTTTCCGGTCTCCCGAAGCGACGCCTGCGTCGTCGGCGCGCTCGCGGTCTGAGTCGCGAGCGTGGTCGGCGTCCATTCGAGCGTGGAAGCGAACAGCACCCCGATGCCCAGGCAGGCAAGCCCGGCGATCAGCACGGTGAGCTTGGTCTTGATGGGATTGAGCATCCGGATTCGAACCTCCTGAATGAAATGCTGGTATGTGTCCGGGACGGACGCCGACGGAGCGGCGAGCCCTCGACTCAGATTATACGGTCTATGCGCCCCGGTGTTCCCTGGCGGTTGGACGCGAGCGGGCGGGGCCGGTGTTCAACCGGTCCCGCCGCGGCGCGGCCTACTTCTCCTCGTCGACGACCTCGTAGTCGGCCTCGATCACGCCCTCGTCCTGGGGGGCCTCCGGCTCGGGCCCCGCCTCCCCCGCGGGGCCGCCGGCGTCCGCCCCCGCAGAGGCGGCCTGGTACGCCTGCTGGGCGACCTGGTGCCACAGCTGCTGGAGGTCGTCGGACGCCGCCCGGACCTCGGCGTCGTCGTCCTTCTTGAGCGCCTCCCGGGTCCGCTCGAGCGCGGCCTCGATCTTCGCCTTCTGGTCGGCGGTCATCTTCTCCTCGAGGTCCTTCACGTTCTTCTCCGTCGAGTAGACGAGCGAGTCCGCCTTGTTCCGGAGCTCGACCCGCTGGCGGCGTTCCTTGTCCTCGGCCGCGTGCGATTCCGCGTCCTTGACCATCTGCTCGATCTCGGACTCGGACAGCCCGCTCGACGCCTCGATGCGGATCTTCTGCTCCTTGCCGGTGGCCTTGTCCTTGGCCGACACGTGCAGGATCCCGTTCGCGTCGATGTCGAACGTGACCTCGATCTGCGGGATGCCGCGCGGTGCCGGCGGGATCCCCGTCAGCTGGAAGCGGCCGATCGTCTTGTTCCCGGTCGCCATCTCGCGCTCGCCCTGGAGCACGTGGATCTCGACCGTGGTCTGGTTGTCCTCGGCCGTAGAGAAGACCTCCGTCTTCTTCGTGGGG
>DATBJO010000019.1:0-4014 GCA_036556305.1 Gemmatimonadota bacterium | reverse complement strand
CGGGCACCAGGTTCAGGAAGTCCGCCGGTTCCTCGTTCCGCGTGACGACGATCACCGCTTCGACGTCGGTGTCCGCCCGCTCGATCGCCTCGTCGCCCTTCGACTTGTGGTCCAGGAGCTCGCCGCGCCGGTAGTAGCCGTCGATCGTGATCAGGAAGCGGCTCTTCGCGTCGTCGATCCGGGACGACAGCGCGCGCGCGGAGAATCCGCCGAAGACGACGGAGTGCGGCGCGCCGATTCGCGCGCAGGCGAGCATCGCGATCGGCAGCTCGGGAACCATCGGCAGGTGGATCGTGACCACGTCGTTCTCGCGGACGCCCAGGCCGCGGAGCATCGCGGCCCACTCGTTGACCTGCCGGTGGAGGTCCCCGTAGGTGATCGTCCGCTCGTCGCCGATCTCTCCCACCCACAGGTACGCCGGCTGGTCCGCTCGCTCGGGCAGATGGCGGTCGACGCAGTTGGTGGACGCGTTCAACCGGCCCCCCACGAACCAGCGGTAGAACGGCGGATTGGACGCGTCCAGCACCTGGTCCCACTCGCGGTCCCAGGCGAGGAGCTCGGCGTACTCGGCGAAGGCCTCGGGGAAGTGGTCGTCGAAGCGCTCGTAGATCGCCGCGTCGGCCAGGTTCGCCTGGGCGACGAACGCGGGCGGCGGCTCGAACAGCCGCTCCTCGGTCAGCCGGGATTCGATCGTGGCGGGGTCCTGCGGGGAACGCTCGGGCATGCTCCTCCGGATCGGGTACGACCTCTTTGAAGGGGCTTCATCATCGGGTCTACAGGGCCGTCCAGTCAACTCCCGGGGCCGGTTGCTCAGATCTCCTGGATGTGGTAGCATGATGGCATGCGACAACAACATGATGGCATGATTCGGGCGCAGATCCAGTTCGAAGGCCGGCAGTACGAGCGGCTCAGGCAGGCCGCCGCCCGCCGGGGCGTGTCGATCGCCCAGCTGGTACGAGAAGGGGTCGAGGCGTATCTGGCTCGTGTGCCGGCGGATCGCTGGGACGATCTGCTCGCCGTGGCGGGAAAGTACGGGCAGGACGGCGCTCCCGAGGACGTTGGCCAGGAGCACGATCGGTACCTCGACGAGGCATACGAGGATTGGCGCGAGTCTTCGTAGACACGTCCGCGCTCTACGCCATCCTCGTCCGCGACGACGCGAAGCACTCCGCGGCGATGAAGGCACTCCAGTTCCTGAGAGAGCGGGAGGCAATCCTCACCACGAGCAGCTACGTCGTGCACGAGACGATCGCGCTCCTCCAGCACCGGTGGGGAATCGAGGCCGTTCGCAACTGGGAACGTTACGTCCAGGCAGGACTCGAGATCGTCTGGGTGGACGCCGAGCTCCACGGCCAGGCCATGAGCGCGCTGCTCGCCGCGGCCGATCGAGGGGTCTCGTTGACCGACTGGGTGAGCTTCGAGATCATGCGTCGGGAGAGGATCGACCGCGCGTTCGCGTTCGACCGGGATTTCGAGAACCGCGGATTCGAAGTGCTCCCGAGAACCTGAGGGCTCCTCACTCCCAGGGCGGCAGGTCCCGCGACTGGGGGAGGGGCTCCTCGGCCCTACCGGCGTAGGCCTTCTCGATGTATTCCCCGAGGTCGGCGGCGCCGGACTCGGCGGTCATCCGCGCGAGGGCGTCGGCTGGGTAGAGGAGCGCGAGTCTCCGCGCGAGCTCGACCCGGAACTCCTGCGTATACAGCTCGCCGACGAGAGCGGTCTGGTGGAGGTCTTCGAGCGGCGCGAGGAAGATCACGGCATCGTAGGCGTCCGCCATCGTCTGCCCCGCCGCCACGTCGAGCATGTGGTTGCCGACATACGCCGCGCGACCGAACGCCGTTCCCGCCAACGGGACGGCCACCGGCGAGCCCCCGTTTTCACGGAAGGCGCGGTCCCAGGCCCCGGCTTCCATCCGGTCCCAGTGATAGTCGATGCGCTCGAGGCCCTGCGTCGTGCGAACCCCCGAGGTGTCCTCGCGGACCCGCTCGATGACGAGCTGAGGGGCGTGGAAGCGAACGGACACGGCGCGGCCCGGCTCGCGCTCGTGGAAGTAGGTGGTCGCGTTCCAATAGAGCGAGCCGTCGGCGTGGCGGACCGCCTGGTAGGCGTGCCGGGTGTTGGTCAGGAAGATCCCCTTGCCGCCGGTCCCCTCCAGCGTCGAGTGAATCATCGCGTACATCGTGTAGTCGTAGGCGTCGAGCCCTTGGCGGAAGACCTCGAGGTCGCGCACGGTTCGGATCTCCGGCCAGTACGACGGGCTCCCGACCGCGACCACGCGGATTCGTTCCGAGTCGGGGAGCGACCGGTTCACCTCGTGGATCGTCCGCAGCAGGTCGAAGTACGTGGCGTATGGGAAGCCGTCCCCGCCGACCCCGTTCTGAAACGCGGGATAGAGGAGCGACGGGTCCTCGTCGGAGGCGGCCAGGTAGGCCTCGATGTGGCTCTGCTGGTTGAGGGGGACCGCTTCCAGGAACACGAGACGCGCGCGGGCGCGGAACGTGGGGTCCCGCACGAGACGCTGGTAGAACTCGAACGGCTCGACGAGCGTGTGGAGCGCGTCGTCGAAGACCACGAGGTCGTGGCGCGCGAGCTGATCGACGACGAACGCGACCGGCTCCCGGCCCTGCGCCTGGAGGTCGGCGAGATGGACGGACGGGGCTTCCTGGGCGGTTGCACGAGTCGCCGACGCGGCCAGGGAAACGGCCAGGAGGACCGTCCGGATGGAGATCACGAAACGGGGCATCGTTCTGTGCCTGTTGGACTTATGGGCCCGCGAAACGGTTGCAACGGGCGTTCGCCATGGAATGAGCGTATATTGTTTCTGTAATTCGAATCCGCGGGCGCCCCTCCGGCATCCGCATTGCTGCGAGCCCCGGACGACACGGGCATTCGAGCCCGATCGGACCGGGGCTTCTTGTATGAAGGGACTGAATGAATACGCATAGGAAGAATGGATCGCGCCCTGAGGCGCGGTCGAACACCAACGGGGACGGGAAGGCGGGATTCCATGGCCTGGGGCTCCACCCCAAGCTCATACGCGCGATCGAGGATCTCGGTTTCGAGAGGCCGACTCCCGTTCAGATCGACGCGATTCCGCCGGCCCTCGCGGGGCGCGACGTGCTCGCCTGCGCCATGACGGGGAGCGGCAAGACGGCGGCGTTCGTGCTGCCGATCCTGCAGCGGATCCTGGACGAGAAGCGCGGCGTGACCCGCGCGCTGGTCCTGACCCCGACCCGCGAGCTGGCCGCGCAGGTCGCGGATCACCTGGAGGAGCTGGCGACGCATACCAAAGTGCGCGCGGCGACCGTGTTCGGCGGCGTGGGCGCGGCCCCGCAGGAGCAGGCGTTCCGCAAGGGCGTCGACGTGATCGTCGGGACTCCGGGGCGGCTCCTCGATCACTTCCGGAGCGACTACGCGCGCCTGGCCGGTCTCCAGGTCCTCGTCTTCGACGAGGCGGACCGGATGCTCGACATGGGCTTTCTGCCGGACATCCGCCGGATCCTCGAGCACCTGCCGAAGAACCCGCGCCAGACGCTCTTCTTCTCGGCCACGATGCCGGAGGAGATCGTCAAGCTCTCGCGCGAGATCCTGCGCGATCCGGTGCGGATCTCGGTCGAGCGGAAGTCGGCGCCGGCGACCGGAGTCATGCAGGCCCTCTACCCCGTGCGCTCACAGCGGAAGGTCGAGCTCCTCACCGAGCTCCTCGCGCGCGGCGAGATCGGCAACGCGATCGTCTTCTGCCGCACCAAGCACCGCGCCGACCGGGTGGCGAAGAAGCTCGTCGCTCAGGGAATCTCCGCGGGACGGATCCACGGCAATCGGAGTCAGGGGCAGCGCACCGCGGCCCTGGCCGCATTCAAGCAGGGCACGACTCGCGTCCTCGTCGCGACCGACATCGTCGCGCGGGGCATCGACGTCGAGGCCCTGGATCACGTGGTGAACTTCGACGTTCCACATACGCCCGACGACTACATCCACCGCGTGGGCCGAACCGCGCGCGCCGAGCTGACCGGC